>CAIJZZ010000078.1 GCA_903825255.1 uncultured bacterium | reverse complement strand
GTCTATCTGATATTCAGTGACCGCTTTAGTGATAGAGTCTTTATCAATGTTACGTTTAGCATTACGAGTATCACCTAATTGTTTATTAGGGTTTAAAGCAAGGATGATGACGGTGGCAAGGATCGCGATAGCGGCGACAACGAGGAGGATTTCGAGGAGGGTGAAGCCAGAGTTATGATTTTGAAAGTTTTTCTTTACGAAATTTTGCATTAGGGTAATTATATTACGGAAAGAAGAGAAATGAAAGAAAATTTAAGCAAATCCTGGAAAAAAGTCAGTTTTAATATGACGCTTACTCAAACCTAAATTTATAATTGTATTTTCGATTCCAGCAACCATTGATGGCGGACCAGAAATATAAAAAGTGCGTTCTCTAAAATCTTTTATTTCATCTAAAATAAATTTCCCATCAATTTGACTCACCTTCCCTGTCCATTTCATTTTTTCTTGTTCATCTTTTAAATCAGTTAAAGTATAAATTACTCTTAAATTTAAATTTTTAACTGCTAAATCAAAAATATCTTTATAGACAATATCGACTTCTTTTTTATTTGAATAAATTAAAATAATATCTCTCTTTTCTTTTTTATCGATTAAATATTGAATCATACTTCGAAATGGTGTTATCCCAATACCACCAGCGATAAATACTAATTTTTTCTTTTTATTATGTGGTAAAACAAAATCACCCGAAAGCTGTGAAGCAATAATAGTATCTCCATCATTCATATAAGCTAGGGCTTTTTTAAAGCTACTAGGTTCTGGATAAAATTTCACACCTAAACGGAATTCTTTTTCTGTGGGTGAAGAAGCAATTGTGAAGTAACGTCGATTACCCCGCATATCTACTTTTTTATGTCCTAAAGTCCATTCTAGATATTGGCCTGGTTTAAAATGCATCTGGTAATCAGAATTAAAAATAAATTCTGCTGTATCGGGAGAAATTTGAATTGCTTGTTTAAGTTTTAAAGTTAAACGTCGCTTAGGACTCACTAAATATGAAAAAATATTACCAAACAATAAAGCAATTTCTGGAGTAAAATAAAGTGACCCGATATGGATTTGAGGCAAAAATAAAAATCCTACGATTGTGCCATATATAATACGCAAAAATCTAGAAGGTGGCGTAGTTAATGGTTCTGTAATCATTATAAATGAAAAAAATAAAATTGGAGAACTGGCTATTGTTTGCCATAAAATATTAAATATATTTCCACCTTGCAAAATATTAAAAATAACCACAGAACTAAAAGCTACAATAAAAAAACTTAAAGCTAGATCAGTTCTCTTTAATTTTCGAACAACCATAAATCCACCAATTAAAACAAATGGCATCATAACTAAAGTTCCAATCCACCAACTTGCATAACCATTAATAAAAAAACCAGTTATAACCACCGCAAAAGCCGCTGGATTAAAAAGATGTTTATGATTCCAAGCAAAAATATATTTTGAGGCCATAGCAATTATCCCTGCCCAGCCTAAAAAAATATATTGGTTCCCACTAAGAGCCGGATCAATAATTAACACTAAAATAAAAACTGAAATATAAATTGATTCTATATTGGCTGGTACCTCAAAAATATAGGAAAAAACATTATTTGTGGCCCATGCTGTAATTAATAAAATAATTAAAGAAATCACCATTGATGCAGGAGCGTAAGATAAAAAGCCAAATACAGAAAGAAAAAAAGCTATGAGCCATAAAGCCATCAAGTAATAAAGTACTGTCTTATACATCGTCGTCCTATTTAAAAAATTATCAATTATTTTTAACATTTTATTGTTTAGTATATTTTTCAAAATTACTAGTAAATGTAGATATTCCCTCATGGTCCACCATATAACCTTCAAAACCAGAAAGCTGCTCTAAAAAATTAATCCCTTTTTTACCCATTGCAAAGCAAGCCGTAGCAAAACGATCCGCTTCGTACACATTCGGTCCAATAACGGTCAGACTTATAATTTCGTTCGCTTTTTTTTCTTGACCAGGAATATAAATATGTTCTCCGTTTTCATACGTACCTGAAGTAGCAATACCACAATCAGTCAGATAAACTATTTTTACATTTTCAGCTCTATTAAAAGGGTTGCGAATACCGATAGCCCATTTCTTATTTTCATTATTCAATCCCGCAATTTCAATATCTCCCGCAATTTCTACATAAAAATTTTTAAATCCTTTTTTCTTTATAATTTCGGCTGCTTTATAAATAGCTAAACCTTTTACTATTCCTGAAGGATCAATCCTACCATTATGAACAATATCAAAAAAACCATTTGTTTCTTCTTTAGTTTGTTGAGATAAATTTAATACTTCTCGCATTTCATTACTTAAATCATTTTCAGTAATTTCCCCATCATTATATTTAGATATTTCACTATCTTTTTTATAAACACTAAATCTATCATCTATACCTCTTAAAAAACTAAAGATTTCCTCAAAATCTCCTACGGTCACATTTAAATCATTTACTTCTATCACGACTGGCATTGCCATAATAGTTCTTTTTTCTTTCATAAAATAATTAAGCTTTTGCCTTTGTTAAAGCTGAGGCTAAAGATTGCATAAAAGCTGGACTAGTGTAAGAAGCTCCGGAAACGGCATCAACATTCGCACTCTGCGCAGTAATTGCTTCTTGTTTTAAAATTGGTAAAGCAAAAGAACTAATACTACCTGAACGTCCACGATTCGGATATTGTACAAATTGAATATCAGTCATTTTACCACCTGAAATAATTACTTTAACTTGGATGCTATCATTATAGGCAAAGACTGAATCACCAACGTAAGAACCATCAATATATTGACCATTATTTTTTATAGCTGTAGTAGAAGAAACATTTGTCTTAGTCGTTGTATTAGAAGACGGAGTATTTATTGTCGGAGTTGAGACCACTGTATTATTAGAAAAACCATCCTCAGATTCTCCCCCATCATCTTCAGAAAATATCCTTTTTAAAAAAGAAGTGGATGGCACAGACGGAATTTTGGAAGTTTTAATGGTATTTGAAGTACTTGGGGAATTGGAATTATTTAGAGTTGAATTAGAATTTTTTTTTGTATTTGTATCATTTAAAGAAATAGCTGGAGCTAAAGCTAAATTATTTGAAGAATTATTTCCTCCTTGCCAAATGACATAAGTTCCAAAAGAGGCCATCACAATTATTGATAAAACAAATTTTTTCATACTATTTTAGTATATCATTTTAAAAATGAAAAATTCATGAAGCCTAAATTTGTTTAACCGAAACCGTATTTGATCTACTTAAGAGTTCTTTTTCAATCGAAAGAGCAATTTTTGCATCGAGCACTGGCAGAACTCCTTCATCTTCCATTTTATCTGGAACTTCATCTTCCCCGGCTGTTTCTATCACAATATCCATAATACCAATCATTTTTTCGGTTAAACTTTGAGAGTGATTAATATTTTGAATTTGTCTATAAGGAATAGCGATTTCTGATTTAGATAAAAAACCCTTTTTTATATGAAAAGCAAATTCATCAAACATAAACTCCACACTTTTATATTTTATCCAAGCAATCATTATAACGATAAAACACACTATAATACCAACAAGAGTGAGAAGACCTGAATTTACATTTAAGAAACTAAGATCTATAGTCTGTTGTGAATTAATAAAACTATTAAAAAAAGGTAAAGCTATTTCGAGAATAATAAAAATAAAAATAATTGGCAAGAGCTTAATAAAACTAAAATAATAAAGTACCCTTTTACCAGGTGCATAATAAACACCAT
>CAIJZZ010000077.1 GCA_903825255.1 uncultured bacterium | reverse complement strand
TTATAAAAGAAAGCCCAAAACAAATTCTGTTTTATTCCACGCATAGTTATTTTAGATAATTTGACTGCTTTAGCTAGTTTCCCAATATCGCCATTTAATAAAATTATTCCAGCTGACTCTATAGCTACATCTGTACCTGTCCCCATCGCAATGCCTACGTCTGCTTGAGCTAGAGCTGGTGCATCGTTTACTCCGTCCCCCGCCATCGCAACCAATAAACCCTTCGCTTGAAGTTCTTTAATTTTTTCTAGCTTATTTTCTGGCATTACATGAGCAACGACTTCGTCAATGCCGACGAGACCCGCAATATATTTTGCTGCTTTTTCGTCATCCCCTGTGAGCATCACAACTTTAATTCCTAATTTATGTAAATCAGCTATTGCTTGCTTGGACTCAACCTTTAATTCATCTGCAACCATAAAGAATCCTAATACTTTTTCTTTTATCGCTAATATAACTGGAGTTTTACCTTCTGCTGTAAACTCTTCAATCTTTGAAAGGTCAAGTGAGACTCCTAACTCTCTGATGAGTTTTACATTTCCGGCGTAATATTCAATACCAGATACAACTCCTTTTATACCTCTACCTTGTAATGCTTCAAATTTTAAAACATCTGTAATTTCTATTTTTTTATCTTTTGCATAATTTAAAATAGCTTGAGCAATAGGGTGTTCAGATTTATTTTCCAGCGTCGCTAAAACTGTGATTAATTCTTCATTTTTTAAATTTGATAAATTTTCTATATTAACCAAGGTCGGTTTGCCGACTGTAATCGTACCAGTTTTATCTACTACTATGGTATTTATCTTATGGAGCTTCTCAAGTGTCTCTGCGTCTTTAATTAAAATTCCTTCTTTAGCGCCTTTACCAACTCCTACGATAATAGCAGTCGGTGTCGCGAGACCTAGCGCGCACGGACAAGCAATAACTAAAATCCCCACAAAGGAAACCAACCCAAAGGATAATGCTTGCGAAAATCCAAGTGGATTAGTGCCAAAGAATAGCCATAAACCTAGGGTTAAAAAAGCGAGTACTAAAACTATCGGCACAAAAATACTAGAAATTTTATCAGCTAAAGCTTGAATCGGAGCACGGCTTCCTTGTGCTTCTTCTACCATTTTAATAATTTGGGCTAGTAATGTTTCAGACCCAATTTTAGTTGCTTTAAAAGTAAAAGATCCATTGGTGTTTATCGTGCCGGCTACCACACTATCCCCGATTTTCTTTTGAGATGGCATCGGTTCACCGGTTACCATTGATTCATCAATAAATGATGCTCCTTCGGTTATTACTCCATCAACTGGGATCTTCGTTCCTGGTTTTACAATTATAAAATCGCCATGAATTACTTCATTTACTCCAATTTCTGTTTCTTTACCATCGCGTATCACTAAAGCCGTCTTCGCTTGTAAATTCAAAAGCTTCTCGATTGCATCACCGGTTCTTAATTTAGATCTTGCTTCTAAGTATTTTCCTAAAGCAATAAAAGTAATAACCACAATCGTGACATCATAATAAGTGTGTTCCACATTTATAAAAGCTTGAAGAGAACTTCCAAAAGCGCTTACTATAAAACTATATAGATACGCAGAAACAGTACCGAGGCCAATCAAAGTATCCATATTCGCTTTGCCATATCGTAAGAAACGATAGAACCCAAGTAAATATGGTTTACCTACCACAAATAAAGTATATGTAGCCATTAATGGCAATACGTAGCGCACAAATTCTCCAAAAATATTTCCCATAACAGGTGCAATTTTATATTGTGCTAAAATATCCCAAGCCATTACAAAAATACTAAAAATTGCCAAGGGAATTGCCGAAATAACTTTTATATTAAGTGATTTAATCTCGTCTAATTTATCCCCGCCTGCATTAGCTATGCCTAAAGCATTACGGGCAGGTTTTTTTGATTCATCGATTAGTTTATAACCAAATTTATCTATTTTTTTAGAAAGTTTCTCTCCATTTGTTTTTGATTCGTCAAAAGAAATATTTGCCATTTCTGTCCCATAATTCACTTGCACTCCGTTAACACCTTCTGTTTTTTTAAGAGTCTTTTCAATCACACTTACACACGAAGCGCAATGCATTCCTTTTACTTTGTAACTTTTTTTAATCATACTTTAATATTTCTTTCTAAAATTTGCTTATGTGTATTTAGGGGGTTTCGAAGCTGACGAGCTTCGAACTTCAGGATTTTTTAAGCTTCAAAAATCCGTACCCTAAATATACATAAGCAATTTTTTTTTATTTTCTTTTAAGCTGATAAACTTTTAATATTTCTTTCGTGGCTTTTTCGGTTTGCCCTGACTTTATTTGGTTCACTAAGCAATGCCCCAAGTGCCCTTTCATTAAATCATTCTCAATACTGGAGAGCGCCTGCTTCACTGCAGAGGTCTGGGTAATGACATCAATACAATATGTGCCACCTTCGATCATGTTTTGCAAACCCCTCACTTGCCCTTCGATTATTTTTAATCTGCGCACTAATTTTTCATTATCGTGTTTCATAGCCTAGAGTATATACCCCCTAGGGGTATCAGTCAAGCAACAAAAAAATCTTTATTTCTAAAGAATTTTTTATAGTTATCCACAAGTCTATTTCTTAGAAGAATTCTTACTCTTTTTATTTTTCTTGTGAAAAATAAGGTTAAACAACCAGCTCCCTACTATCTTGTCATGGATGCTTTCCATGTCGTCTTCTGCTAGATCCACTGCTTTTTTAAGTTTATTGGAAATATCCCGAAAATTTCTCAAAATCTGCACTAAATAATATCCTGCAAAAATAGAAATAACCAAGAGAACAATAACTGCGATTGAGGTAATAAAAAAGAAAATATCTGCTTTGATTAAAGTTTCCATATAGTAGTATTATACACTAATTTATAATAAATAAACATTTTATCTCTCTTCCGTTATTTTCTGTCTTTTTTCTAAGTCTAGTAAATGTTGCCTTCTCTCCCTTTCAAAGTGAACGCTTTCAAATCCATAATTTTTAATCATCTCCGATGCATGTTTAGCTCCGAGATAATGAGGCATTACCACAAAAGAAGCTCCACTCTTATATAAATCTTGTGCTTCCTTAATGTTATGAGAAATAGCAATGATTATGCCATTTTTATTATGGTTGCGATAAAAAGAAACCAACTTCAAATTAGTATGAAAATCTGGAATTGTAGAAATTACCGCCCTAGATTTGGCCAATCCAATGTCTTCTAAGAAAGTGATGTCTTCTGCATCACCAAAAAAATGTGGAATATTATTTTTCTTCAAGTTTTTCATGGCACTTGGGTTGAAATCTACAACGAAATAATGACACTGCATTTTATCTGCAATATTTACGAAATCATAACCTACTCGGTCATAACCAAAAATAACCAAATCTAAACTTTCAACTTTTTCTAATTTTTCATAATTTATTTTTTTGCTAAGCCTTATGGAGTTTAAAATGGGACTCAGTTTGAAATAAATTTTTTCTGCGTGTAAAAATAAGTAAGTAGATCCAATGATACTAATAATACTCACTAAGGTAATAAGAGAAACTACCTCCCTACTTAGATACCCTAGAGAAAGGCCGAGCGCAATTAAAATTAGAGAAAACTCACTGACTTGAGCAACAGTTAACCCAGCCAGAAACCCAGTACGATTTTTATAACCTAAAATATTCATAATAGCAGTAACAATAATCGGTTTTAGAATCAAAACGAAAACACACAGAATGATAACTGGGATTATCACATTTTTAACATCAGAAAAAATCATCTGCGATCCAAGTAAAACGAAAAATAATAGAATAAAAAAATCTCGCAAGGGTTTCATTCGTGAAGCTATTTCCTGCGAAAAAGAAGAGGAAGCAAGGGCCACTCCTGCAGCCAATGCTCCGATTTCAAGTGAAAAACCGAAGATATAAAAAATTGCGGCAAGTCCTATTCCCCAGGAAATAGAGAACAAGAAAAGTAATTCTTGTGACGTCGCCAGAAAATTTAACAATTTAGGTAAAACATACCTACTTAAGAAATAAAGAGCCACAAAAAATGCAAACCCTTTTAATGATAGAAAAAGAACAGCCATAAAAACATTCCCTTCTGCCAGTGTAGAAGAGCTCATAATCGCGAGCACTAGAAGTACTAAAGTGGCAAACACATCTTGCACTAACAAAAAACCTATTGAAATTTTACCGTATAATTTATCCAAATCACCTTTATCAGAAATAAGCTTTAAAATAATTATGGTGCTAGAAAAAGTAAGCGCCATTGCCCCAAAAAAAGAAGTAGTCGCGCTAAATCCCAAGAACTTCATCAAGAAAAATCCAGCTAAGGTGGTAAGAATTATCTGCCCAATCCCTGTAATTAAGGAAATTTTTCCCACTTCGCGAATTATATCTGGCTTCAAAGAAAGTCCTATAATGAAAAGCAAAATGGCAATACCTAGCTTAGAAAAAATTTCAATTGAATCAGTAGATTTGATTAAATTCAAAAAATACGGACCCATAATGACTCCGCTTAAAATATAGCCGACAATCAGAGGCTGTTTTAATAGCCTCATAATAATAGAAATAAAAGTAGCTACCAGTACGATAAGTCCAATCTCTATGAAAATACTCATATACCTATTATTATATCAGATATTTTATTGATATTGTATATAAATAGGGCGCGGACTCAATTTGAGCAGTTGCTCTGGAGTGAACAATACTGTCCCCTTTTCTAAAATGTCATTCTTGTAAAACAACTTAAAACCTGTAAATTGCACCGGTTCTTTATAGATAAATTGTTTATAAGTACTTATCTTTTTTGCCTGAAAACCCCAACCATCCATATCCATTACAATCTGCACTTCCGGCAATGGTTTTATTTCTTTATAATTGGTAACCATATTTTGAGTGAACCTATGGACAATCAAAATTTTTGGAGGAAGATTATTCTCTTTCACTATTTTTGCTAAATAATCTGCTGTAAAATTAATATCCGATGCATCATATGTACCGATAACAGTTCCGGGTTTTGCTCCACCCTTCATAGAGAATTCTGGATCAACTGCTAGATGAACTTGTGGCATCTTCAAATACTTTTCAAGTAATGGAACCTCTGTTTGTAAATTACTAAGCCCTACTTGTATGTCTAAAAAAACCAAAGCATTTATTTTTCCTGCTACTCTAATTGCTTTTTCTATTTGATCGTCAGGCATACGAAACCTGTATTTACCGTCGGCCCCAGGACTTCCTTGTGCTGTCACAGCGATATAGTGAATTGCAGGTATTGGTGGAGTGACAGGATCAGCTATTTTCCATTTTTCTACTTCCTCATTTAATTTTGCAAGCATTTGGTCTTCTGGATATTCGCCTAGGACTCCCATTTTGGTTGAATAAAAATTTCCGTAATATGCAACTATGCGATGAAAAGGTAAAATCGCTCCGACATTTGGATACACTGTCGCCACTGGCCAAGGATTTAGTTTGGGTGCCGCCACCAAAACTGGTTGTTTGGTTTTTGGATCTATTCTTAATCCTGTGTCTTTAGGAGGCAAAATATTCGCCAATTCTTTCATTTTAAGATCATATAGAGCAGTATCTAGAACTGGAATAGTTTTTTCAGGTGCTTCCTTTTTTGAATAAACTACTTTATAAAATATAAAAGCCGCAAAAATAAAAAATAAAATCCCTATGTATAACCAAGGGTTCTTTTTCCAAGTAGTGCCTTTCTTCTCCGCCTTTTTTTTCATTATTTAGACATCATACATTATTCTTACGTATTTGTCTCTTTTTATTATTTAAAAATTAAATTTTAAGAAATTTGATTAAACAACGTTTTTGTATTATTATCATTAAGTAATATTGGGAGATCG
>CAIJZZ010000076.1 GCA_903825255.1 uncultured bacterium | reverse complement strand
TTCAGGAAAAAAACCTCCCATGGTCAAGACCGGGATAAAAAAAAGACAGAAAAAAGGTTTCTCCAAAAATAAAAATAGAAAAAAAGGAGAGTGGATTAAAATTAAAAAAAACCGTAAATAATCCGATTATTAAGCCTAGAGCTTATTCTTGGGAATCAGAAGCTGTTTTTAATCCTGGGGCGGTAAATGTCGGAGGAAGAATACATCTTTTTTATAGAGCATTAGGGAACGATGGTGTATCTAGGTTTGGTTATGCTTCGAGCATAGATGGAATTAATTTTAAAGAGAGACTTACTTATCCAGTATACTCAATGAAAAATTCTGAGGAGATGAAGAGGCATTGGCCATTTACTTCACCAGCATTTCCTATATATAGTATGAATTTTTTTGCTTCAGGAGGAGGCTGGGGTGGATGTGAAGATCCTAGAGCAGTATTAATGGATGGAATTATATATTTAACCTTTAATGTTTTTAATTTAAATAATGGCTGGAAATGGGATTCAATGCGAGTGGCAGTTATTTCAATAAAAGAAAAAGATTTACTAAATAAAAAATGGACTTGGCAAAATTTTTCATATCTTTCTCATCTAGGAGATAGGCAGAAGAATTGGGTTTTATTTCCTGAAAAAATTAATGGTAAGTTTGTTATTTTTCATAATTTAGATAAGGGTGATCCAAATAAAGTTTTTGTTTCTTATGTTGATAAACTTGATACTAGTGAGACTCCTACCGTAAAAGATGCTCCTGACCCACAAGTTTTACCGGATCATATTGTAGCTTGGCATAAACGTACCAGGAGCGCTGCTGCGCCACCGATAAGAACCAAGGACGGCTGGCTCTTGTTGTATCACGCAATGGATAAAGATAATAGTGATCGCTATAAATTAGGTGCAATGTTGCTTGATTTAGGAGATCCAGAAAAAATTCTCTATCGAGCGCAATATCCTATTTTAGAACCAGACGAATGGTATGAAAATGATTGGAAGCCGGGAATAATTTATGCAAGTGGTGCAGTAATCAAAAACGGTGAACTTTTTGTATATTATGGTGGTTCAGATAAATTCATTTGTGCCGCTTCGATAAATTTAGATGAATTATTAAAAAGTATTAAGCATGATAGGATTATTAAACTAAAAAATTTAAAAATTAAGAAATAACTATGTTTGTTGCAAAAAGATCAGAACATAACCCGATTTTAATTCCAAATGAAGATCATTATTGGGAAGAATTTGCCAGTTTTAATCTTTGCCCGATTGAACATGGAAAAAATATCTTTGGTTTGTACCGAGCAATTTCAGCCGTAGATGCATTACATAATCCACACCAAACTTCCATTATTGGTATAGCTAAAAGTAAGGATGGAATTCATTTTGAAAACAGAACACCTTTTATTGTTCCACAAGAAGAATGGGAGGCTGTTGGTTGTGAAGATCCCAGAGTTACTTTTTTTGAAGGCAAATATTATATTTTTTATACAGCGCTTTCCAAATACCCACTTGGTCCAGAAGGAATAAAAGTTGCGGTAGCAATTTCGAAGGATTTAAAAAAAGTAGATGAGAGACACTTTGTGACTCCATTTAATGCGAAAGCAATGACTCTTTTTCCTGAGAGAATTAATGGAAAAATAACTGTTATTTTTTCAGCTCATACTGATTCACCGCCTGCTAAGATGGTTTTAGCACAAGTAGATAAGATGGAAGAGCTTTGGTCTAATTCTTTTTGGGAGAAATGGAATAAAGAAATTGATGAGCATATTATTAATCCTCGTAGGAATGAATATGATCATATCGAAGTCGGAGCTCCGCCTATTAAGACGAAATATGGTTGGCTATTAATTTATTCTCACATTCAAAATTATTTTTCTTCTTCTGAAAATTTAGACCGTGTTTTTGGTATAGAGGCTTTATTATTAGATTTAAATGATCCACAAAAAATAAATAGCAATACTAAAGGTCCCATACTTGTCCCAGAAGAATTATACGAACTCTCAGGTTATATTCCTGATGTTATTTTTCCGAGTGGAGCACTATTAGATAAAAATATATTAAATATTTATTACGGAGCAGCAGATACTACGACTTGCTGTGTTCATGTTGATTTTAATGATTTAATTTCCACAATGTGTAAAGAGCATGGAGATGCTTGGCGTTTTAAAAGAGCAAAAGAGAATCCGATTATTTTTCCAATACCAGAAAATAAATGGGAAGCCCAAGCGACTTTTAATCCTGGAGCTATTTTACTCGGAGATAAAATTCATATTTTATATAGAGCAATGTCACAAGATAATACTTCTAGTATTGGTTATGCTAGTACAGAAGATGGTATTGATATTACTTTGCGTCTCGCAAGTCCGGTATATGTTCCACGGGAAGATTTTGAAAATAAAAAAATAAATAATGCAAATTCAGGTTGTGAGGATCCACGTCTAACTAAAATTAAAGATAAAATTTATATGTGTTATACAGCTTATGATAGTGTGAATTCTCCACGAGTAGCTATTTCAGCAATTACTGAAAAAGATTTTATTGCACATAACTGGCAATGGGAAAAACCTTTTATTGTTACCCCAGAGAGTTTTGATGATAAGGATGCTTGTCTTTTTGGAGAGAAATTTCCTTTAGGCTATTTTATTTTACATCGAATCGGTACTGAAATTTGTGGTGATTATTTAGATTCGCTTGATTTTAATCATTCAAAAGTCAAAAAATGTATTCATGTTTTAGGGCCTAGAATAAATACTTGGGACAGTTTAAAAGTTGGTATTACCGCACCACCAATTAAAACAAAATACGGTTGGTTATTACTTTATCATGGAATATCTAAAAGTCATCACACTTATCGAATAGGAGCTGTTTTGCTTGATTTAAAAGATCCAGCGATAGTGCTGGCTCGTTCTTCTGATCCAATATTTGAGCCTGAAGAATCATATGAAAAATTTGGTATAGTGAATAATGTAGTTTTTCCTTGTGGTATGGTATTACGCGATGGAATTTTATACATTTATTACGGTGGTGGAGATAAAGTGGTAGGTGTTGCCACAATGAAAATGGATATAATTCTAAAAGCTTTAATCCATGGGACAAAAATTTAATCTAAACTTAATGTTTAAATTTTATGATATAATAAGTGTATTATTATTTTAATTTTTTAACAGAATGAATATAAATTTTCAAACAAAAAATATGGAGTCTACGCCTGCTATTTATGATTATGTAGTAAAACGAGTTACAAATTTAGGTAAATTACTTTCTAAACTTGAAGAAGGAAATAATGAAGCGGTTATTCGTTTTGATGTTTCAAAGATTACAAATCATCATAAAAGTGGTGTTGTTTTTAGTGCTGATTGTTCTATAAATATTAATGGTAAGAATTTTTATTCTAGTGTAAGTAAGGAGGATTTATATGAAGCGATAGATGCGGTAAAAGAAAATCTTTTTGGAGAAATTAGTAAAAGTAAAGATAAAAAAAATACTCTCTTTCATCGTGGGGCACGAAAAATTAAAGAAACTATCAAAGGTATCAAAAACTGGAGAAAATAGAAAATAGAAAATAGAAAATAGAAAATAGAAAATAGAAAATAGAAAATAGAAAATAGAAAATAGAAAATAGAAAATAGAAAATGAAAGCAGAAATTAAAATTTTTTCTTCTGATCCATGGTCAGACTATGAATTATTAGACACGGGCGTTGGCGAGAAACTAGAACGTTTTGGTAAGTATTCATTTATTCGTCCTTATCTCGAGGCAGTATGGCCAACGACTTTAAAAACTGAGTGGCAAAAAGTCACTGGTAAATTTTGGAGTTCAAAGACCGGAGCAAAGAGCTGGGCCCGCCTCGCGTCGGCGAGCGATGCGAGTCGAGGCGGGTGGAAAATGGAATATAAAATTAAATCAAAGTGGGAAATGTCCTACAAAGATATTAAATTTTGGGCGACACCAACTCCTTTTCGACATTTGAGTTTTTTCCCTGAACAAGCGAGTCATTGGGATTTTATAGAAAATAAAATAAAAGAAAGAATAGCCGGGCCTGATGCTTTTGTTCAGGTCCTCGGGTCGCCCGCACAGTCTTCTTTAAAAGAGCGGGCTCAACCAGACCATTCACAAAAGCATACAGGCTCGGCTTCTGTAAAATTTTTAAATTTATTTGGCTACACTGGTGTCGCGAGCCTTTTTGCGCTTCGCGCAGGAGCAGAAGTAACGCATGTGGATGCTTCAAAACAATCTTTAGCTGCCGCAAAAGAAAATCAAAAATTATCTGGGTTAGAGAATTTGCCAATGCGAATTATCGAAGACGACGTTTTAAAATTTATTGAACGAGAAGCGAAACGTGGGAATAAATATGATGCTGTGATTATGGATCCGCCCAAATTTGGCCGGGGTCCAAAAGGGGAGATTTGGAAATTAGAAGAAAAACTACCTCAACTTTTAGAAGGAGTTAGAAAAATTTTAAGCGATAAACCTTTGTTTGTGATTCTGACTTCTTATGCGACGGATTCATCTGCTTTACCATTAGGCTATGCACTTGAAGAAACTATGAAAAATTTTAACGGAAATGTGGAAGCTGGCGAACTTTGCGTCTTAGAAAAATCAAACAATCGCCATATCTCACTTGCCAATACTGCTGTGTGGACTTCAAACTAATTATTTATTTCTCTTTTTTAATTCGGAGATTTCAGCCATTAGGTCTTGGAGATTTTTTTCTATTTTTTCAAAAATAATTTTTGGTTTTTCTTCTTCAATGTCTTCCACATCCTCCTGAATCTCATCCACGTCTTTCTGAATTTCATCCACATCCTCTTGAATCTCATCCACGTCTTTCTGAATTTCATCCACATCCTCTTGAATCTCATCGATGTCTTCTGAAACCTCCTCAAGGTCTTCCCCATGCTTATTGACTGTCATTTGAATGAAGATGGAAAGGTAGATGGCTTCTAAGGAAACGATAGTTGTTAAAATAAGCATTATTTTATCAAAGCCAATATCTGAAAAAGCTAAAAGTATCATAATGATAAAAAATACAGTATGAACAAAAAGTGAACCGGGTGATCCGATCCATTTTACAAGCTTATTTGAGGTATTACCTATCTTTATTTTCTTATCTTTTTTAGTCACTTCTTTAAAGATTTTTAATTTTTTAAACTTGTTTTTATTATAGCACCATTTTGGTATAATAGGGGAATGGAAACACAACAAAATTTAGAAGCCAGTAAGTCAAAGTTAAACGTAGGGTATTTCTTTTTATCATTAGGAGTTTTAGTGTCATTAATTACGTCAGTTACAGCATTTTTAAATCTTGCTTTTGAGATTTTAAATCAAAAGTTCCCAGATATTTTAAATGGGGCATACCAATACGGATACAATTCTTATCAATTCGATAGTGCTAGGAATTTTTTAGCGATGCTCATTATCATGTTCCCAGCTTTTTTGATTCTTGCATATTTTTGGAAAAAGAAGGAGCGTGCCGGACTTTCAGATCATGATCAGACTATTCGTAAATGGCTTTCCTATATTGTGATTTTTCTTTCTATTTTAATTGCGGTGATTGATTTAATAGTACTCGTGCGATATTTTGTGTCGGGTGAAATTACAGTCAGATTTATTTTGAAAGTTTTAATTGCGATAGCTGCAGCCAAAACTGTGCTTTATTATTTCTTACCAGAAGTATGGTCTTTTAAGTTACAAAAACTTTTTAGAACTGTAGCGATTTATTTTGGCATTGTGATGGTTCTCGCTTTGATCATTTGGAGTTTTGTTGTCATGGGTAGTCCTTTTAAACAAAGAGAACTTCAGCTGGATGATAGACGCGTACAAGATTTACAAAGTATTCAATATCAGGTGATAAATTATTGGCAGCAAAAAGAACAATTACCGGCAGATTTAAAAACTTTAACAAACCCCATCAGTAATTATTCTTTACCTGTTGATCCTGAATACAATCTTGGTAAAGTTTATGAATATAATATAAAAGATAAAAATAAATTAACTTTTGAACTTTGTGCGACTTTCTCACAGCCGATGCCGAAAGGCGTAGTGGAATATGGAAAGGGTGGTGGAGTTTATCCGATGGTTGTTCGAGATGTCACTACGAGTAATGCTTCCGAGCCAGCAATGTATCCTTATCCATCTGGCACAAATGATTCTTGGGATCATGGGTCCGGCCGAACTTGTTTTGAAAGGACGATAGATAAAGACCTTTACCCTCCGTACCCAAAAGTTTTGAAGAATTAAATTTAGTTTGACAAAAAGTTTTAAAAGTGTACTCTTAAAAAAGAAATTTTAAATTTTTTGTTATGTTATATAAAACTTATAGTTGCGAAATTATTGATGGTGACATAGATTTTATTGAAAGAGGTGAAGAAAAAGGTAAATCTGAGGATTTAAATGAAATGAAGAAACTTGCTAATACTCTTGATAGAGAATCAAGAAGAAATGGATCTTCTTCAACTATTCACCTTATTTATGACGAAAATGATCACCGAGTTATTGTTATTGATTAATTAAAAAAGCTGTTTGGAAAAATAACCAAACAGCTTTTTTATTTTGAAAAATAGGTAAATTTTGGTACCCTGTAGTAGATTTTGGAAAAGCAAATTAGTAAATTTGCGTGTTTTTGCACATTTCCAAAATTCACTACGGGGTGGTAGAATAGAACGATAATGAAGGAATATAATCATTTAAAAATAGAGAAGAAATGGCAAGCGGAATGGGATAAAAAGAAAGTTTTTCAAGCCACGAGCCCCAGTACTAAAGCAAAGCTTAGTACGGGGCGACCAGCCAAAAAGAAATTCTATGGGCTGGTCGAATTTCCATATCCTTCTGGTGATGGGTTGCACGTAGGACATCCGAGGCCATATATTGGTATGGATGTGATTTCTCGCAAAAGGCGGATGGATGGATACAATGTACTTTTCCCAATTGGTTGGGATGCTTTTGGCTTACCGACAGAGAATTATGCTATCAAGACCGGTATTCATCCAAAAATTGTTACTAAAAAAAATACAGATAACTTTAGAAAACAAATAAAATCCTTGGGCGTTTCTTTTGATTGGCAAAGAGAAATAAATACTACAGATCCAGCGTATTATAAATGGACCCAATGGATATTCTTACAATTTTTGAAAAAAGGCTTAGCTTATAAAGCAGAGAGTGAAATAAATTGGTGTCCGAAAGATAAAATTGGGCTAGCGAATGAAGAAGTAGTAAATGGCAAATGTGATCGTTGTGGAACGGAAGTTGAAAAAAGAATGAAGAAGCAATGGATGCTTGCGATCACAAAATATGCGGATAGATTAGATAAAGATTTAGACTTAGTGGATTATCCAGAACGAGTAAAATTAGCCCAGAAAAATTGGATAGGAAAATCAGAGGGTAGTGAAATTGAATTTAAAACCAGTATAAATAGAAATATAAAAGTTTTTACCACGCGGGCAGATACTTTGTTTGGGGTGACATATGTGGTGCTTTCTCCTGAACATTCAAATATCGGAGAATTTATTGTTCAATCAAAAAATATGGCCGAAGCTTTGCAGTATATTAGAGAAGTAAAAGCAAAACCAGATATTGAGAGAACAGCTGAAAGCAAAGAAAAAACAGGGGTAGAATTAAAAGGTATAAAAGCAATAAATCCTGGGAGTGGTGAAGAAATATTAGTTTGGGTTGCGGATTATGTGCTTGCTGGTTATGGCACCGGCGCCGTGATGGCTGTACCTGGGCACGATGAAAGAGATTTTGAATTTGCTAAAAAATATAATTTACCGATCAAGCAAGTCATTATGCCTTGTAATTTTGACACAAAGAATCCTCCAATTTCCGGTAAAAAAGATACTGAGAGGGAAGTTGTTCATGTTATCTTAAGGAATTCTAAAAACAAAACAGTTTTAGTTGAATATTTAAAAGATGAAAAATGGGGAGCTACAAAACCAAAGAATTTTATTATTGGTGGAATAGAAGAGGGAGAATCAGAAATTGAAGCTGCGGTTCGAGAAATCACTGAAGAAACTGGATATAAAAATATTAAATTTATTCAAAAGATTCCACTTGAAGTGCAAGCAAAATTTTATAATGCACACAAAGATGTTAATCGCGTTGTGCATGTACATACTTTAGTTTTTGATTTAATTGACGAAAATAAAATAGAAATTTCAGAAGAAGAAAAAAAGCTTCACGATAT
This sequence comes from uncultured bacterium, assembly GCA_903825255.1. Taxonomy (GTDB): domain Bacteria; phylum Patescibacteriota; class Minisyncoccia; order Phycocordibacterales; family UBA9973; genus UBA9973. The sequence continues at coordinate 2,242 of CAIJZZ010000076.1, read as the reverse complement.
AAAATGGATATCAGAGAAAGAAGTTGCAGATGTAATTACAATTCCAGACGATAAAATGACTTGGAGATATTTATCCGAAGGTGGTTTTGCTTTTACTGAGAAAGGAATTATTATCAATTCAGAAAAATTTAATGATCTTGATTCTAATGATGCAATCAAAAAAATTACTGAATTTGTCGGTGGAAAAATGGTTACTAAATTTAAACTTCGTGATTGGGTTTTTTCAAGGCAACGATATTGGGGTGAGCCGATTCCAGTAGTGCATTGTGAGGAGCCCGCCTCGACTCGCAAAGGCTCGCCGACGCGAGGCGGGTGTGGCATTGTTCCACTTAAAGAAAAAGATTTACCTTTAAAGTTGCCTGAAGTGAAAAGTTATAAATTAACTGATACAGGTGAATCACCACTTGCCAATATTTCAAGTTGGGTAAATACAAAATGCCCTAGATGTGGAGGCAAGGCTAAGAGAGAGACAGATACGATGCCCAACTGGGCAGGGTCATCTTGGTATTATTTACGCTATGCAGATCCGAAAAACAAAAGTAAATTTGCCGATATGAAAAAATTGAAATACTGGTTAGGCAGTAATGCAAAGAAAGATGGCGTGGATTGGTATAACGGCGGAATGGAGCACACAACTCTGCACTTATTGTATTCTCGTTTTTGGCATAAATTCTTATATGATTTGAAATTAGTACCGACGATAGAGCCATATAAAAAGCGTACTTCACATGGGATGATTTTGGGTGCTGGGGGAGTCAAAATGTCTAAATCTTTAGGTAATGTGGTAAATCCAGATGAGATAGTAAAAACTTATGGTGCAGATACTTTGCGTGTGTATGAAATGTTTTTAGGACCTTTTGAAGAAGCGGCTGTATGGAATACTGAAAGCATTATCGGTGCTCGAAGATTTATTGAAAAAGTTTGGCGGATAGGTCAAAAAATATCAGCCTCGCCTGATACTTCTACGAATTTATATTTAAGAAAGCTCCTTCATAAAACGATTAAAAAAGTAGAAGAAGATATTGAAGCAATGCGTTTCAATACGGCAATTTCTGCGATGATGATACTGGCGACAGAGATGGAAAAAGGTGAAGCTATTGAAGCTGATGATTTTAAAAAATTCTTGAAAATTCTAGCACCTTTTGCCCCACATTTGACTGAAGAATTATGGCAAACACTTGGTGAGAAAAAGAGTCTTACGTTAGCGGATTGGCCAAAGTGGGATAAAAATTTAATAAAAGATGATGAAGTAAAAATTGTCATACAGGTGAACGGCAAGGTTCGAGCAGAAATGATGATAGCTCTAAACGAGACTGAGGAAGAAGTGAAGAAAAAGGCTTTAAATAATGAAAATGTTTTAAAGTTTATATCTCAAGATAAAATAAAAAAAATAATTTACGTAAAAAATAGGCTTATCAACATTGTAATTTAGATGTTTTTTATAGTATAACCCCGTAGTAGAACTTTGAAAAAGTTTCACTACAGGGTATAATGTCATTAATTAACAAAAGTCGTTAATGTTTTATTATATAAAATAAATTTTTTAAAATTATGATATCCAATATTTTAGATCGTATTTCTTTTTGGTCATTATTTGTTTTAATAGTATTGTTACCATTTTTTTTCTTACCTTTTATAAAAATTCCTTTAGAAATTTCTAAAGGACTACTTTTAGTAGTATGTTTAGCAATTTCAATTATATTTTGGACAGCGGCGAGATTTATTGATGGTAAAATTGTTTTGCCGAAATCTTCAATTTTGCTTTACGGTTTTGGAATAGTTTTTGTATTTTTTTTATCAGCTTTATTTTCTTCAGTTTCAAAAATTTCTTTTTTTGGCACAATGTTTGATTTTGGTACTTTTTGGTATATTCTTGCCGGTTTTCTTTTAATGCTTATTTCTTCATTGATTATAAGAGACTCAAAAAAAGCTAAAAGAATATTGAGGGGAGTTACCGTTTCATTTTTTGTAGTTATTTTTATTCAAATTTTGTATCTATTTATACCAAATATTTCTTTTTTTGGAGTTTTGATCAATAAAACTAGTAATCTTTTAGGATCCTGGAATGCCTTGGGTATTTTTGCTGGCTTATCAACAATCACCTTACTTTTTTTATTTGAATTTTTTCCACTTTCGAGAATTAAAAAAATTATATTTGGTATTTTTATTTCTTTGTCCATTTTATTAGTCACTATTGTAAACTTTACTTTTATCTGGATTCTTCTAGGAGTTTTTGCTTTAT
>CAIJZZ010000075.1 GCA_903825255.1 uncultured bacterium | reverse complement strand
TTTTATTATATTCCAAAAAATTCATTTTTAATATCATCTCTATGAGCCGATCTGGAATATCGGCGCATACTCATCAGAATTCCCAAACCAGCAAATTCAGTCAAAAGATGTGAGCCACCATAACTCATGAAAGGAAGAGTAATTCCAGTAACTGGTAAAATTCCGATATTCATACCTATATTTATGAGTATGTGACTCATAAAGAAAATAGCAAGTCCCATTCCAAAAAGCATTTCAAAATTAGTTGCACCTAGTGAAGCAAATTGCAATATTCTCCAAATAACTAAAATAAAAAGTATAAATACTAGAAAGGAACCGACAAATCCCCACTCTTCTGCAAAAGCAGAAAAAACGAAATCCGTTTGATATTCCGGTAAAAATTTTAGACGAGATTGTGTGCCAAACCCAAGTCCTTTTCCCATAATTTGTCCTGAACCAACTGCGATTGTGGATTGAATTGTATTATATCCAGAACTGTGAATGTTTTGCATAGGATTTATAAAATTAAGAATTCGATCTTTTTGATATGGGGCAAAAGCAAAAATCCAAAGAAGTCCGAAAGCTAAAACCCCAGAAAGAAACACTAAAAAAAGATGCATTTTAGAAATTCCAGATACTAGTGTCATCCCAAACCAAATTAAAAAAATAATCATTGCCGATCCAAAATCTGGCTGGAGTAGTATTAAAATAAATGGTATAAGAGCATATAATGCTGAAATAAAAATATGTTTTACATCCTTAATCTCCACATGCCGACGAGAGAAATATTTCGCTAGAATAAGTACTAAGACCAATTTCATCATATCAGCTGGTTGAAAAGAAAATCCTCCAAGAGAAAACCAACTCTGAGCACCATGCGACACATGTCCTAATATAAATAAAATCAAAAGCATTCCTGAAAAAAATAAAAACAGATAAATCAAAATATCTGTTCTTTTCAAAAAACGAAAATCTAAAAAAGAGAAAGCGAAAAAAATAGCAAAAGAAAATAATACCCAGATTATTTGTTTATTAAAAAAATTATCAGCTCCTTCAAAAGATGAAAATGATTTCATTGTGAAAAGACCTCCCAGGACTATGGGCAAAATGAAAAAAACCAGCATCCAATCTATTCTTTTTAGAACATGCTCTGCCATTGCTATCGGAGACTTACATTAAAAATATTAAAGATTGGAATTATTTCTTTTGCAACGACTTTTTCTGAAAAAGCTTCTGGCCAGGTAAAATTTATCTCTGAAGATTGTTTACCATCTAAAACATCTAGATAGGTTCGACTAGCTGCTATAGCATTCCCTGCCTCATTATATAAAATTGTAATGAAATTCACTTCTGGAATCTTGTAGAATGAATCATTTAGAACAGTAGCCGAAAGTCTCGGACTAGTTGTTTCGTCTGTTAATTTTATATCGGAAACCAAGATATTTAGCTGATCAATTTTTGTTTGTGATACCACAATCCAAGTAGGAACTTCAGTAAACTCAAAACTTGTATAAACTGGAACAGAGTTTCCTAGACCAATTCCTGGTTCAAAAATAGCAAATTTACCAGTTGGAGGAATATAAGTTTCTCCGTCTCTTTTGCCGATATAAATATTATTTTCATCAGCAAAACGAAAACGATATTTTATTTTCATAATAGCAGTATTTTTGTTCTGATTCTCTAAATAAGCAAGTGCATTGTAACGCCCTGGAATAACTTCAAAAGCTCGCGCCCATAAGATTGAAACCTGATCTACTTGATTACGACAAGCAAGAGCACATGTACCTCCGCAATCTATCCCAGTTTCATCACCATTTTGTTTACCGTCATTACAAGTCGGCGGTTTATTAAAATAAGGCGAAATAATCAAATACCCAAACCCTAAAAGAAAAAGGGTCACGATTGCCGAGTAAAAAAGCTGTCTTTTTGAAGCCCAAGTCATATGTGGCAATTATAGCATTTTGTAATAAATTTTTAAATCGTGTCTAATTCCATGAAGAAAGTAGAGCCGAGACCAGGACCAGGAGAAGTAACATCAATTAATCCATTGTGCGCTTTGATTATTTCTTTTGCTAAATATAATCCTAAGCCTGACCCTCCAGTATTTACTTTTCCACCCTCTCCTCGAGCAAATTTTTGAAAAAGGGTTGCTTTGATTTCTGGAGTCATCCCCATACCAGTGTCAGTAATAGCTAAGCGAATTTTTTTCTTCTTTTCGTCTTTTGTAAGCATCACTTTAATACTCCCCTTTTCAGTATATTTTATCGAGTTATCTGTAATGTTTAAAATAACCTGACGAAGTTTTTCCATATCACCATTTACCATGTAAGGAGCTTTACCATCGTTCTCAAAACTGAACTCTAATCCTTTTTTCTCGGCTGGCATTTTCATATCGTTTTCCAAATCCTGCGCTGCTTTACCAAAATCAAACGGGCTCATTTCATATTTCATTCCACCTTGTTCTATTTTTGCTACATTTAAAAAGTCTTCAATTACTACTGCTAGATGTCTACTGGAAGTGAAGACTCTGTCTAATGCTTCTCTTTGTTTTTCTTCTGTAATTTTGCCAAAGTCCCCATCTAAAAGCATAGAAGAATATCCGATAATTGCCGTAAGTGGGCTCCTTAGCTGGTGTGAAGCAAGGGACAAGAATTCTGTTTTTAATTTATCGAGAGATTTTAGCTGATCGTTCGCATCCGCTAATTTTATATTTGTCTCTTCGAGTCTCATTTTTGATTTTTCAAGTTCGACTGATAATTTCTCAATATGCACTCGTTGATCTGACTCTCGTTTAAGATTTTTAAACAACACAAAACTAATTCCTAGTGTTGCTATTACTGTCGCAATAGTCAAAATGCGGTCTGTGGCGCCATTCATAAAGAATAATTGTCCACCCATTAATATGACTAATCCTATTACGAGATAATGCGTTCCTAAAATGTGGAAATTAAATATATCTAATTCAAACACCGCGTAAATAATCACAATTAAGAAGATTGGAAGCAAGAACAAGCTATATAAATTTATTTCATAAACTCCTGTATATGCTCCAATATATTCCGTAACTCCAAAAAAAGCCAAAAACAAGAACATTGATCCAAGCATTATCAGACTAGCTCTTTTCTCTTCCTTGGAAAGTTTTTTAATAATTGGAACTAGAGCATAAAAAAGAATTATCAGTAAAATTATACTTTCATAAACTAGCTTATAATTATCTAAAAAATTATTATTAAAAGCCTCACATACTGGATAATTGAACCCTGTAACAGCATGGTTCATTATAGTTATTATAAATGGGGGTAAAGTAGCCAAAAAAAGAATTATTTTAACCAAAATAGAAACATCGGATTTTTTTACGAAAACCATCACAAAATAGAGACCAAGTGTATAAAATAAAATTTCTATATAAAGAAGAGGTGACCAAGAAGCATATTGTAAAAAATAATTATTTTGAGTCCAGAGAATAACGTCCCCCACTAACCATATGGAAAAGGTAGTTATAAAAAGAATAAATATCTTTGAAAACAAATTATACTTTGATTTTACTAAAACAAAAATAGCTAAAATCAAGGATAGAATAACTGGGATAAGATGAGAATAATAAGCGATTGTACCAGAATTTCCTCTAGTTAATTCACAAGTATTAACAATGTTGTTTAAAGTATCCATTTTATTTAATATTTAATGCAGACTTTATGACAGGATGATATAAAATCCAATAATCATCATTTTCCATGTCCATTGGAGGAATAGGAACAATTAATGGTTTTATCCCAACTAGACCAAGAACACTTTCAAAAGCTGGCAAAATAATCTCCTTGCTGAAATTTTTATCTTCTCCAGCTGTTGGAAAATTTTCAAATAAAATTCCGAAACAAATAAAAAGAAGAAAAAACTGCTTGTAATAATTCTCAGGCTTTGCTCCGTGCTTTTTAACCCATTCTGACATATCATAAAAATTTTGATTATTTAAATTACATACACCAAACAACTTTCTGTGAAAATCAATAATCGGTTCATTCCAATAAGTAATAACTTCTTTTAACCTTTTACCATTGTGTTTATTAAAATCCATGATAGTGATTTTTTCAATTTGATATTCATCTTTTTTATTTATCCGACCTTGTATGTGTAATTGCCCAAGAGAACGCTTAAAGTGGTTATTAGAAGAAAATTTATCATTATGATATTCAAAAAATAATGGAACTAAGTTAAACCCTTCAGTAATTTTTAAAAAATTCTTGGCATCATTATTTGGTGTAGCAATCTGTCTAAACTGTACTCCACACTTTTTATTTTTTAAAACTTCTGGTATATCCCCTTTTAATAATTTCTCTACCTTTACCATTAACTCTTTGTCTTTCTGCCGTTCATCTAAAAGACGAAGCGCCTCTGACAAGGGTGTATATACAATCTGATTAAAGATATTTCGATCAGACATTATTTTTTCATAGTCTCCGATTGAAATTTTTTTTTCTTCTGTGGGCATAGATTTATTTTACTATTATCATCTTAATTCAAAACTTTTGTTGGTAATACGCAGGTGCCATTTTGTAAATCACTTTCTGAACAGTTAACTTTTTCGCATTTTATTAGTTTAGTGGCACAAGCTTCGGTGCAGTCTTCGTTGGCACATTTGGCAAAATCTTTGGCTGAGAGAGTATATTGACTGTAATAAGAAAGATTGTTGGGTGGGCAAATATCTGGATTATTTTCACAATCACGATAAAAACAAGCCTCTACTTGAGGATCGCATTTTATTTCAACAAAAAAGACATAGTCTTTCTTGAAATAAAAAAAATAGAAAGAAGTTATTATTGTGATTACGCATCCGGCCAACAAAATAATCAGGAATAAATTATGACTTTCTTTCTTCTGTTTCGTTTTTTCTTCTTCCATAGAAGTTATTTTAACATATTTTTTAGATAAATAATATTGCGCTACCAACAATCATAACAATGATGGCAATTATTTTCGGTATTAAAATATGTCTGTTAAGGTTTTCTTTTACAATCTTAGGTAAAAATCGAACTCCTAAAATGCCGAAAATCAAGACAAAGGCTGGCTGGAAACTGCCCACCAAATACACCATGGTAACTGGGGCCAGAAGTAAAGCAAAATTAGTCACCAAATTACCTGAGATGGTCATAAGTTCACTTACGACATTTACGATAAAAATCGTTCGTCCGCCAGTCCGATTCATGCGCATGAATTGATCTCGGTATTCTGAAACAAAAAGAAAAATAATGAGTCCAGTAGAGCCAAGACCAACATATTCCCAGAAAGAAGAAACCCAGAAATTATTTTCAACTGTAACGTATTTAAAAATTATTCCAGAAACGGCAATCAAAAAACAAATCGCTGTCATATAAATTACTGGTTTCCATTTAAACTTTTTTCTCTCTCCAGAAAAATCTAAGGAAATTAAAAAGACTCCAAGAAATACAACCAGAGAACCGATAATTTGTTGAAATTTTAAAACTTCCCCTAAAAATATATAACCGAAAATATAGCCGAAAATCGGGACAATCAAAAAAAGGGGAGCAATAGTAGAAATATCTTCGGTTTCTAGAATAAACAAATATAAAATAATCCAAACAATAGTCAGAAATCCGGTAACCATTAAAAGCAATTTATCAAAAGCAGGAATATTGGAAATATTTGAGGAAAAAATCCAAATCAAAAGGGCAATAAAAATGGCAATTAAACTAGAAAAAAGCACTAGTCCACCTGAAGTACGCTCCTTTTCTTTTTCTGAAAATCTATCTACTAGATATTTATCAAAAATATTTACTAAGGCCCAAAGGACAGGAGCTGCTAACGCAAAAAGAAACCAAGTCATAATGAGTTCATTATACTCCAGTAATTAGTAAATTAAAAATCGCAAACCTTATATTTTTAGTATATTGCCTTTGATTTTTTTGATTCTTTCTAAATCTTCTTCCTTAGGTTTTCCAAAACCTGAGTCAGATTCAGAGCTGGTCAACTTTTCAACAGTAATATCCTTGTCTTTATAAATCTGTTCTCCTTTTTTTCTTACTACCTTTTCTTTTCCCTTACCTTCCAAGGCGTTTACCGCTTTTAACCTTTCCATAATCATTTCCTTATAAGTTTCTTCAGAAACAGTACCCACAGCCTCCTTTAATTGCTTATTTAGATATTTAAGCTCATTGTTGAGTTCTTCAATTTTTTTATTTGTGTCTGCGTTCTCTGTAGAAGTTTCTTGTTGCTTATTGTTTTCCACTGGCATAGCTTTATTTAATTTTTCCATTTCATTTTGATTCATATGCTTTAATTATAAACTTTTCTACCAAAAACACAAAAAACCTTAAAATTTAAGGTTTTTAATGAATCAAGTACTTAGTGTCGGCGATAGCCTACTTTCCCCACAAGGAGTATCATCGGCTCAACAAGGCTTAACTTCTCTGTTCGGAATGGGAAGAGGTGTGGCCCTTGCGACAAATCACCAACACT
>CAIJZZ010000074.1 GCA_903825255.1 uncultured bacterium | reverse complement strand
ATTTTTCTTTTATTTCATTTAAATAATTTTTTTGTTCTTCTTCGTATTTATTGAAATAAAATTTACATAGATAATGTTTATTTAATACTTTAAGTCTATTAAAGAAAATTTTTTCTTTTTTTAATAAGAAATAAATATAAATAAAACTTTCAGATGTATTTATGTAATTAACATTTGCATAAAATTTATCTATTATTTCGATAAATTCACCAAGGTTGGGGGCTAAATGATTGATTTTAAATTCAAGCACTTTTTTTGTGCTTTTCATAAGATTCTTAATATTTAAAACAGAATCTTCAAATTTTTTTCTTTTCATAGATCATTAATTTTTAGATTATGTTTTAAATATAAAAATTGTTTATTCTGAGCTCAGATTAATGATTTTTACCCATTTTGTCAAGGAATAAAAATTAATTGAAAAATAACCAAAAAAATCCTTGCTATAATTGCTGTGACATTTGTAATCATATTTTGATATAATAAATTTATGAATAAATATATTTTACACGGAGGTTTTGCGGTTGAAAAATTCCCAGCTCAGGAAGATGATATTTTTTTTAGTGAAATTTTGAAAGATATTAAAGAGGATGCAAGAATACTTTTAGTGTATTTTGCTGAGAGAGAAGAAATGATAAAGACAAGAATCGAACAAGATAAAGAATCATTTAATAAAAATAAAAAATCAAAAAATTTAGAATTTAAAGTTGCTACTGAAGAAAATTTTTTGAAAGATTGCCAGTGGGCAAATATTATTTATCTACATGGTGGCCGTACAGAAAAACTTTTAGAAAAACTTCAACAATATGAAAATATAAAAGAAGTTTTTGCTAACAAAACGATTGCAGCTGATTCAGCCGGTGTTAATGTTTTAGCCCAATTTTCTTATGGGAAGAATTCTAAAGAGATCAAAGAAGGATTTAAAATCCTACCATTTAAGGTGGTTGTACATTATACAGAAGGAGACCCAAATCCATTAGAGAACACAGAACCTAAATTGAAAACAATATTTTTAAAAGAATATGAGACAAAGGTTTTTTATATTTAATTCTACTTATTTTTCTTTTTCAATGATGCGGCGCGGATAATGGAATCCTCACCATATTTTTCACGAATTTTATCAGCCGTTTCTTCAATGCGAAGATTTTTAGAGACCTTTTCTTGCTTACCAAATAAATCATTTTGGATATTTTCAGGACGGGTTAAATTATGCAGTATCACACCCGTCGAACGGATACGCTCTCGTTTGGGCAGTAGTGGTAGAAATTTAGGTTCAATCGCATTTAGAATTATCCCGGGGTCAGCCGTATACTCTCGCAATTTCACTTCATCTGAATAATATTTAAAGTCACTATCTTTTACAAAAAAAGAAACTTTATTCGTGACTAAGTCTATCACTCTCGCATTCTTACAAGCATGTTCAGCATTCTCCGCAATTTCCCGCCAAATAATTTTTGAATCAGTGGAAGCTGGATGAAAAGTGGATGTGGATTGAATTGATTTCTGATCTCGCGGATCAACATTATTTTCCACTTCCATTAAGGGCTCTCCCGAGAGTTCTTTTTTTAAAATAAAAACTGGCTCTGAAAATTTTTGCTGAATTACTTCATCACTATAATTTACAAAATCATACGCATTTTTGATTCCTAATCTTTCCAGAAGGGGAACGGTCTGCCGACCAATTCCCCAAACATCTTTGATAGATGTTTTCTTAAGTGCTCGCACTTCGTCGGCTTTAGTGAGAAGCATCACTAAGCCATTCGGTTTTTCAAGTTTAGAAGCTTGCTTGGCGAGCGCCTTGGTGCGAGCCAAGCCTAGAGAATAAGTGACGCCTAATTTTTTCGTTAATTCTTTTTTTAGCTCGGTCATTAATTTTTCCTCACTACCGAAATATTTTATTTCACTTGGTCGTGCCAAGGCGAAACATTCATCAATACTATAAACCTCAATCTCTGTAAAATATGAAAGCAAAATGTCATACATTCTTTTTTGAATATCTTCATATAAATCAAAATGATGTTCTAGGATTATGACTTCCGGATAGAGCTTTTTAATCCTAAAAACGGGCATACCACGGGTAATTCCTAGCTTTTTAGCCTCTATACTCATCGCCACAGCTATGCCGCGATCGCCACCCACAATTACCGGCTTACCCCGCAATTGTGGCTGTACGGACACTTCACAGGCCACAAAGAATGAATCACCGTCTGCATGAAAATATAAATTTTTTGCCCTTTCTTTCACTATCCTATTCTACAACAAATATTAGTTTGATCCATACATTTATACTTGCGACTTGGATTATTTTATTGATAAAAAAATTTTAAACCGTCTTCAACCAGTAAAAATGTATTGACTTTTTTAGTTGTGGTATAATAATAAGATTATTAATTAACCATTAT
>CAIJZZ010000073.1 GCA_903825255.1 uncultured bacterium | reverse complement strand
TAAAAAGATAATATAAAAAAAATATGAGTAATAAAAAATATATTTATGGTTTTATGACTTTGGCTTTATTCGCAACTTTAGCTACAGCAATCCCTGCTTTAGCTGATACCACTACACCAACAGCTCAACCTAAGGGAGCTTGGAATCAGGGTATGCGTGGCAATAGAGCAAATATGAAACCAGCAGTGTTTGGTACAGTCTCAGCCATAAGTGGTAATATCATCACAGTGGCTGGTAAACAAGGTTTTGGTATTAATGCAGTAGCTACTACTTTCACAGTAGATGCAACTAACGCTAAAATTATAAAAAATAATGTCACAGGAACTATCTCAAGTATTATTACAGGTGATACAATTATGGCACAAGGTGCTTTAACTGGAACAAATCTTGTGGCAACAACAATCCGTGATGGACAAATGGGAAAAGGAATACTTGATAATTCTAATAGAAATAAAACAGTTAAAACTCCACCAGTTTCTCCAATAACAGGAAATGGACAACCTGTTGTAGCAGGTACAGTATCATCTATTAGTGGTTCAACCATTACAATCACCAACAAAAGTAATGTGAGTTATACCATTGATGCTACTAATGCCAAAATTGTTCAAGGACAAAATACTATCGCAGTTTCAAACATAGTTGTGGGCGATATGGTAGTAATTCAAGGTACTGTAAATGGCAATACTATTGTTGCCTCAAGTGTTATTGACCAAACTAAACCAATAAACACAAGTAAAACAAATTCAGGAACAACTACACAACCACAACATAAAGGATTTTTCGGAACAATCGGTTCATTCTTTGGAAAAATATTTGGTTTCTAATCTAATTAGAAATTAAAAATAATAAAAAGACCACTATCTCGTGGTCTTTTTATATGGGTATATTTTTATACCAATTTTGAGGTAAAATTATTTTTCTACTATTTTTCGCAATTTATCAATAAAGGCGCGTTTCCAAGACCACATAGCAAACCACTTTATCAAAGGTGTTCCTATAATTCTCAATAAGGGGCGATGAATTTCAATATCATACATATAGATAATTCTAGTACCTCCTTCAATATTCTCCATCAAAAATTCTTCGTGACCTGAAGTTCCAAAAGAAGATTCATTACTAGATTTAAAGCCAATGTTAGGCAGAAGTTCTGTTTGCATTTTTACATCAAACACCCTACCAAAAGATTTCACTTCCGCATTCATTTTTTGATGGTTTCCTTGTTTTTCAGTTATGTGTATTGATTTTGCAATAGATGGAAAATATTTAGGCATATTTTCAAAATCAGAAATTATCTTATAAATTTCTTCTTTTGGCGCCTTAATTACCCAAGAACCCTTTAGATGAATATGCTTCATGAAACTATTATACCAGTTCTACATTCAGTACACCTGTGAACTTTTGATGCTTATTTTACCAGGCAAAAACGATGCACAGCTTAGTGGACAAAGTTGGAACTGCTATATGAGGGTATAATAGGTATATTTATATACCTCAATTTAGTGGATTGTATTAGAATTAAATTTATAAAAAATAGTACTTTAGTTTTTATTCAAACTAAAATGATGTATAATTTTTTTCCAAAATAAAAATATAAATATAAATATTACCAGAAAGATAATAATAGAAAAATTTCCAATTAAAACATTAACTACTTGCCAACTATCACCAAATAAATATCCAAGCATGGCATAAAAAGAAGTTTCAATTAATGCACCAATAGCTTCAAAAAGCATAAATTTTTTGTATGAAATTTTACTAATACCAGAAATAAAATTAACTAGTAAGGAAGTAATCACATCAAAACGACTGACTAGAATCAAAAAACCAGGTTTCACTCTAATACCATTTTCTACTATTTTAAATTTTTTTGACTCCAACATTTTTTTAAATCCTAAATAATATAAAATTTTTATACCATAAAAACGAGTTAGCCAATAACAAGTATTATCTCCTAAAACGTTTGCTAAAAATACAACAATAATCACTACTACAATATTAAAATATCCCTGACTAGCAAAAGCAGCAGAAGCAATCAAGAGTGAACCAGCTGGAATAGGGATAGCTATAGAAGCTAAAAAAGTAATAACAAATAATGCAGAATATTTATACAGTAAAATATAAGGAAGTATAATTTGAATTAAAAAATTCATATTCTTCCGTTAAAATTCTGTATAATTAATTGTTTGATATTAAAAAGCATTTGCTCGGGATTTATTTTTTGACTTAATGCATAATGGTCAATTCTAATATTAGGATATTTAAAATCAGTAATAGATAGTTTATTTTTAAAATAATCAGATGGTAATTTAAAAACTGTATTTAGATAATCAAAAGTCATCCAAGGACGAATATTTCCTATTCTGGCATATATATTTTCTGAGTTTTTGTGATGAATTTTCAATTGACCTGAATTATAATATGATTTAAAAATACGTACAAAATAAACAGAAGTCAAAATAAGTAAGAAAATCAAAATAATAAAAATAAAAATATTTCTCGCAAAAGGGCTTTTGATTTTTTTAGGAATTAAGTGCATAAATTTATTATACCAGTTCCACAGTCTAATAGGCCAGTCAAAAAACCTCTTCGGTGGGAACAAAAAAACATTGTTAAATAAAGATATTATTTCATAATTTTTCGTATGCGCGACTTAGTGGACAAAGTTGGAACCGCGATACGAGAGCATAATGGGTATATTTTTATACCAAATCTAATTTAATAAATATTCCAGTAATTTCGGTTCATTCAGCGATTCCACAACTAAATCCGCTCCGCAGTTTTCTAACTCTTTTTTGGAATATTTTCCCGTTGCAACTCCAACAGAATAAATACCTGCGTCTTTGGCACATTTTATATCTAAGGGTGTATCACCAACGATAACTAAATTACTTTTCTGTATCTCTTCATCACATTCAAGTTGTAATTTTTCTAAAAGAATAGGAACTAAATCGGAACGGATCAAAGCCATATCACCAAAAACACCTGTAACAATAAACTGTTTTAGGTTAGTTTTTTTTAATTTGTTCCAACCAAAACATTCAACATTACCAGTAAGAACTGATGAAGGGATATTTAATTCATTAAGTTTCTTTAATAAATCAAATGCTCCATCTAATGGTTTATAAAACATTTTATCCTCATTTTGGTTTAAGAATTCTTCCATAACAAAAAACATCTCTTGAAGTTTTTCTTCTGATTTTTCCTTCGGAATATCATACAAAGCAAGTAACTCAATTAATATTTGACTGTCAATCATGCCATGAGTAACTAAAAGACCAAGGTCTACATCTATCTTAAAAACTTTTTTAATGGCAAAAGAAAAACGATTTAGTTTAAAATCATGGTCAGATTTTATAAGTGTTCCATCTAAATCAAATAATGGTATTTTCATAGTTTTCATTATATCAGTTCTCTGTCCAATCAATATGCACAAAATAGCCTTTATTAATTAAGGTTCAAAATTATGCGCGACCTAATAGAGGAAGTGGGAACTGCGATACGAGAATATAATGGGTATATTTTTATACCCCATTAGATTTTTTCTACTTGTTTATCGTTAAAAAATAGATCTTTTATGAGGTATACCCCTAAAATCAATATTATTATACTAAGAGGTCTCTGAATAATTGTGCCAGCCCCATTTATAAAAATAAAAACACCTACAATAATAAGAATAATTGCGCCTAATGTTTTTAGAATTCTTTCATTTTTAATTTTGTTTTGTACTACTTTGCTTGGAATAAGAATAAGGAAAAGAGTGAAGATAAGTTGTATTAAGGTTTGTGTTATTAACACGGATTTAATTACGCTTGGTTCAAGTTTCAATATTGGCTGAAGGGTAAAATTAAAGTACAAGTAAATTAAATGACATAATAGGGGTATACACAAAAGCAGTAGCGATTTCTTTTTTGATAAAAAATCAATTAAACGTTTATAATCAATGATTAATATAATTATGTATTCTATTAAAATAATAATAAGTAATGAAAAATTATTACTTGGTAATAATTGCAGTATAAAAAATATTATCTTGACCAAAATCAAAGATAAAACATAAATACCTCTATTGGTTGGTTGTGAAAAAAAATTTGTGGTGATTAAAGCCTTATCTATAGTACTTTCCATAATTTATTTATTATAGCAAATTTCTTGATAAAGTTATTCACAGTTCTCCGTCCAATCAGTATGCAGAAAATAGCCCCTGTAAATTAAGCTTAAAATTGTTGGCACGACTTAGTGGACGAAGTGGGAACTGCTATACGGAAGCATTATGGATATGTTTTCATACCCAATTTACAGGAAAATATGAGGATATTATAAATTATTTATGCTTTTTCTTACTTTTTCTAACTAGATTCATTTCATACCTTTGAATAGCATCAAGTGAAGTTTTCCAATTCCTGCCTTCTTTTACCCCAGCAACCTTACCAATACGAACAAGAAGTCCTAAATATTCTGCATCATACTTTGTTTGAGGAGCAATTTTTGATAAAGAAATCAAAGTATTTTCTTTGGTAGAATTTTTTATTGCTTTGATATATAAGTCCAAGGAACGCTCTACTGCCTGAGAAATAAATAAAACTAAATCTTCCGTTTTACCTTTATCAGCTTTCTGTAGGGCTTTATAATATTTTGCTCTATCGTTCTTAAGAATCATCACAATTGGATACCCTTGTTTCATTAAGATAATATTCAGAATCAATCTACTCACTCTGCCGTTGCCATCACCAAAAGGATGTATATATACAAAACGATGTTTAAATTCTGTTGCTAAAGTAATAATATCTAATTTATTTTTATTATTTTTATACCAATCTAGTAAATCTTTCATTCTATGAAGGACTTCAAATGCAGGCGGTGGAGTATGTTTGCTCCCAGTTATCCGCACATCATAAGTACGATATGCACCAGCATCTACGCCATCAATGTTCTGTACAATTAAACTATGCAAGTTTCTAATAAGCATTTCGGAAAGTGGAATGTCTTTTTTACTATCTACTACGTCGTACAAATATTCAATTGCTTTCGCTTGGTTTTTTACTTCCAAGTGGTCTTTAAGTGATTTACCTTTAACTGTGATACCTTGCTGTAAGACAAGCATTGTCTCTCGTAATGTAAGAGTATTGCCTTCTATTGCATTTGAATTGTAATTCATCTCAATAGAAAATTGCTCACGTAGTTTCTTGACTAAATACAATGGAAAAGGTCGTGCTTTTTTTAACACAACTAATTTGTCTTCAATTCTTTTTAAAATAAGCGTATTTTTCATAATATCTTAAATTATTCTTAATATCGGATAACTTCATTTAGTATACTATCCGATGTTAAGAAATGCAAGTATTTTAGTGGACAAAGTTGGAACTGCTATACGACAGCATAATGGTTATATTTATATACCAGATTTAAATACTAAAGCACTAAATTAAATAAATAACCAGTAAAGATAATGCCAATTGCCACTATTCCAGCAAAAATGAAAATCAATTTAATTTTCATTACCTTTTTTAAAATCATAAACTCTGGCAATGACAAAGCCGTGACAGACATCATAAATGCTAATGTAGTGCCCATAGAGACACCTTTCTCAGTCAAAGCAGACACTAAAGGGATAACTCCCGCGGCATTTGAATAAAGAGGAATGCCTATAAGCACAGCTAACGGCACAGCATACCATTTACCACTTCCTGCATATTGTGCTAAAAAATCAGCAGGAACATAGCCATGTATCCAAGCCCCAATTCCGATACCAATTAAAATATAAATCCAAACTTTTTTTAAAATATCCCAAGTGTAATTTTTTGCATAAGTAATTCTTTCTTTTCGAGTCATTGTCGGCAAATCCATATTTCCATTTATTGTGTTTTGATAAACAAATGGCTCAACTAATTTTTCAACTTTCATTTTACCAATAATTATTCCCGAAAGAATAGAAATAATAAGTCCGCTTACTATATACATAAGGGCAATCTTCCAACCAAACATTCCTAAAAGTAAAATTAAGGCAACTTCATTTATCATCGGTGAAGCTACTAAAAAAGAGAATGTCGTCCCAAGTGGAACACCCGCTTGTATAAAACCTAAAAATAATGGAATAGCAGAACAGGAACAAAATGGAGTAATTATGCCTAATAATGAAGCAGTGACATTACCTACATATTTATTTTTATGAGAAAGAATAGCCCTTATCTTTTCTGGTGGAAGATATGATCTGATTATCGAGACGACAAATATAATAACTGAGAGTAAAATAAATATTTTTATGGTGTCATATATGAAAAAATTTACTGCATCAGCCAATAAGGTTTTGAGAGTAATGAAAAAAACAGAATAAGTAAGCCAATCTGCCAATAACTGCACAGGATAAAAAATACTCATAATTATTTGTTGTCTTCTATTAATTTTTTAATTTTTTCTATATCGGAAGTAAAACCAACCAATACTGGTTTTTCATTTATCGCTAGAACTGGACTTTGCATTAAACCCATAGCAATTATCTTTTGAACATCAGTAATGTATTCAACCTTATCGCTTAAACCTAATTCAGCCACAGCTTGCTCTGTTATTTCATGTAGTTTTTTACAGGTTTTACAACCAGAACCTAATACTTGGATTTTCATATTATTATTTTTGTTAATTCTAATTGATAATTTTTGATAATTTTTTCGTTTCGTGAGTAAAGAATTTTGTTTCCTTCCCGCCTACTCTTTAGTAAACCTAAATCTTTTAATATCTTCAAATGATGAGAACTTAAATTCTGGGGTAATTTTAGCTTTGGGTGTATTTCACAAGCACATTTTTCACCATCTTTTAAAAAAGACAAAATTGCTAACCTATTGGGTTCGGCAAGAACATTAAGATATTCTTTTATGTTTAATTTTTTGTTCATCGCAAAATACTATATCAACATATATTGATATAGTATCACACGAACAATATAAACACAAACTTACGTGACTTAGCCTGCCCCGTAGTGAGCTTTGCTCTACTTCTGGGGTGGACGAAATAAGTGGTTTATCCTGAGCTAGTCGAAGGAGAACTGCTATACGAGATTATAAGGGTTATATTTATATACCTACTTTCTAGCCCAGATTCTCATCCAAGAAATATCTGGTCTTTTAAGTTCGTCAGGTAAAACTATAAAGTAAATTATTTTAAATCCTTGTTTTTGTAATAATTTTTTTATTTCACTTCTAGAAAAATATGTATAAAATCTTTCATTCCCTTCTGAAAGTTTATCTTTTACATAAGCTTCTCCTTTCCCCTCTCTTAATGTAATATGCAGCACTCCATTGGGTTTTAAAATTTTGTAGAATATTTTTAGAGCTCTTGGAACATCTTTTCTTTTTAAATGAAGTAACACCGCTTGTGCCCAAATTCCATCAAAAGTATTTTTAGGAAAGTTAAGCTTTAGTAAGTCAGCACACTTAAAAGTTGCTTTTGGAACTTCTTTTTTAGCTAAATTTATGAAAACGGAGGAAGTATCAATACCTAAAACATTAAGCCCTTTTTTAATAAAAAAACTTGAATCTCTGCCACCACCACAGCCAACATCTAGGACATAACTACCTTTTGCAAATAACTTTGAAAATGGTAATCGTTCTGGCGGAGTAACTTTTTTACTTTTCTCTAAATATTTTTTACCAAGTTTGTTATATACTTCTGTTGTTCTTTCATAAATTGTTTTTTGCATATAAAAATAATACCATAGTTTAAAATGTAATACATTCGTAATACGTTTGCGCGACTTAGTGAACGAAGTGGGAACCAGAATACGAGAGTATAATGGGATTATTTTTATACCAGACTTAAAAATCTAGATTATAAAGTTAATTTAATAAAGTCTTTTATGGTAATTTAACATTTTTCATCATCTCTAATGCTTGAGCTTTGCGACTTACAAAAGATGAGGCTCTATCTAAGTTTTCAATAATAGAAGAAACGGTCCCACTAATTTCTTTTTTTTGATTTTCATCTTGTATTTTTGATGCAAATTCTTGAATATTTAAAGATAGTTGTTTTAACAAACGAGAAGCATTATACATATTTTCAGGATTATCTTCTCTTTCATTCATGTCCATTACATTTTCAATTCCAGTTGCATTTTTAATACTTGTAAAATAATTTTTAATTTCCTCAAAATTAGAAATATCAGGAGTGTTAGATGCTAATGTTCTAAAAACTTCTTGATTTTGATAAATTTGATTATATCCATTAGATTGTCTTTCTTCTAATGACTTTGAAAAATTACCAATACCATAACTAATAGATTCAATATTCTCATTAAAATTTTTACTTTCTCTTTGTTTATTTTCAAAATTTTCTTCTTTTTGTACTCCAGCTTTTTTGCTTTCAAAATTTAATTTATTTTCTAAATCTTTTTGAATTACTAAAAGATTCCCTAGATTTTCTTTTTTATCAACAAGAGACGGAATATCCTCCGAAGGAGGCATCCCCAGCTTTGAACGTAATTCATTTAGCTTGTTAGTAGTAACCTCAATGTCTTTTTTTGTTTTTTTAATTTCACTTTCAATTTTCTCTTTTTCTATTTTTATTTTCTCAGTATCAGAAATACTACTAATCTCAGGCAAATTAAGATTTTCTTTTGAAGTTGCAAGTTTTCGGTATTCGTCAATTGTCTCTATCTTATCATCAACCTTTCCACTTTCTTGAAGATTGGCACTAAAATTATCAGCAAAGCGGTATCCATATTTATCCACATCACCCCTGTCTTTATATTCTTTATCTTCTTCAGGAATAACATCATATTCTTTTTGAAGTTCATCCTGACGCTTAACTGCTTCTTGCCTTTCAAGTGCAAGATTTCTTTCTTGATTTGGTTGTGGAATAGTTCCTTCCATATTTTTTATTATACCAGTTCTACCGTCCAATAAGCCAGCATGAAAAACACTTTCGGTGGGAACTAAAAAGCCCTTACATAGTAAGGACATTTTAGTAAAATTTTCCTATGCGCGACCGACCGGATTTGAACCGGCAACCTCCCGCGTGACAGGCGGGTGCTCTAACCAGTTGAGCTACGATCGCAGTAATTTAAATACTAAACTAAAACCTACCTTTTTTCAACCTTATTTCGAATTTCTAGAATTATTGTAACTATCCAAAAAAGAAAGGATGCCAACCCAATAATAAAAAAACTCATGGCTAAACGATTCACTATGCCAAAATCCTTCGGACCTGTCCATACAATAAATAACACCAAAAGGGCACAAATCGACATGCAAGTTAAAAAAATTCTTAAAGTGTAATATTGTATTTTTTCCATGGTGTCGGCACCAGGAGTTGCACCTGGGACCTTGGCTTTATGAGTGCCACGCTCTAACTACCTGAGCTATGCCGACAAAAAGCAAATTTATTTGCTTTTTGTCGATGGCGTTACCACCGAGTAAAGCACGACGGCGTTGCGAGACCAAAGGTCGAGCCACCGTTTTAAACATTTGCTCCTACTTCAGCAATAGACATTGTTGGCATGTCACTTGCCGAATTGTTGCGGGGTCACGAATCGAACGTGAGTCTTAAGGTTATGAGCCTTACGAGATACCTCTTCTCTACCCCGCTATTTTTTATCCTTTAAATTTACTAACCTAATAAATATTCTAGGCTCATAACCGTAAGGTTATTCGCGCTATTAGTCCCTTTTGGAGAGACCTCTTCTCTACCCCGCTATATCAAATAAAAATGCCTATACGGCATTAATTCATTATATCTGAAATTCTAAAAAAAGTAAACTAAATATAACCAAATTCACGAAAGATTTGTTCATAAAGGGCGATAACTCTCTTGGCTTCGTGTTGTGAAAGTTCAAACTCCCCTGACTCATGTGCTATTTTATTTCGGATGATATGCACTTCCCAAGCTGCAGAAATGTTGCGAAATTTATCTTTATCCGCATTTTTTAATTTTTCACCTAAATTTTCTCCTTTAATCCCTAAATGGTCCATTAATTTATCGAGCATATTATCAGCTTCAATAATTGCTAATTTCCAATCACTTGGATTCCCTGAAAAAACGTACTGCAAAACATTTCCCCATTGTTCATTGTCAGACATATTATTTTTTTGGGCTGTTGCTTTTTCCTGCTCAGCATGATGATGTGCATATTCTATTATTTCATGATGTAAATGTTCATGTTCTTTTTTTCTAATTTCTATAAGCCTAACTCCACAATAAGCCATAATAAAAAGAAAGAAAATAGAGACTATCGATAAAAATATATAAAAACCTGTAGTAGAAGAAACTACAAATATAAAAGCTTGCTGTAAAAATTCAAAAAATTTAGTAAGATAATATCCGATAGATTGATCTGGCATGTTTATATTATATCCTGAAGTGAAACTTTTACAAGCTTTTAATAAAAGATATCTAATTCGAGGCTATTACTTTATTTCCTCAAATTTTTTACCTATTTCAAAAAGATCTTTTTCGTGAAAAGGCGGAGCCATAAACTGAATAGAAAGAGGGAGCTTTAGAGAATTTACTCCTGAAGGTAAGGCAATTGCAGGAACCCCCCCGATATTAGCAGGCGCTGAAAAAATATCACATAAATACATAGCTACTGGATCATCTAACTTTTCTCCCAATTTAAAAGCTGGAATAGGAACAGTCGGGGTCAAGATAAAATCAACTTCTTTAAAAACATTTTTTAATTCCATTTCTATAGCGTGTCTTACTTTCCAGGCTTTATTATAATAAGCATCATAATACCCATGTGAAAGAACATAAGTACCTAACATTATTCTTCTTTTAGTTTCTGGCCCAAATCCAGCTGATCGACTATTTTTATATACTTCCGAAACATTTCCTCCATCTTTTTGTAATCCATATCTTACTCCATCTAATCTAGATAAATTTGTCGAAACTTCTGCCGGCATAATAATATAATAAACAGCCAAAGAATATTTACAATAAGGTAAATTTATATCAACAATTTTATAACCATTATTTTTTAATTTTTCAACTGATTCTTTAAAATTTTGCATTACTTCTTTATCTACTCCTTCTTCAAATAAATGGTAAGGGATACCAATGGTCTTTTTACTTGAAGAAAAATTTTCAGGAATTGAATTAACGGAAGTTGAATCCATTTCGTCTTTTCCAGAAATTATTTCAAAAACAATTTCTGCATCTCTAACATTTTTACCAAAAGGAGCTATTTGGTCCAGTGAGCTACCCATAGCAATAATTCCACTTCTAGATACTGCTCCATAAGTAGGTTTTAAACCCACTAATCCACAAAAGGCAGCTGGTTCTCGCACAGAGCCACAAGTCTCGGTTCCAATAGCGGATAAGGCCATTCCAGCACTTAAGGCAGCTGCTGAACCACCAGATGAACCACCCGGCACTCTAGAGGGGTCAATCGGGTTCTTAGTCACTCCAAAAGCGGAAGTTTGAGTAGAACTTCCCATGGCAAATTCATCCATATTTGTGCGACCAATTAGAACTGCCCCAGCTTCTTTTAATTTTTTAATGACAAAAGCATCATAACTCGCAGTATAATCCTCAAGCATTTTAGAAGCGGCTGAGACTTTTCTACCAGAAATTAAAATATTATCCTTAATAGCGATAGGTATACCAGTAAGCGGTCCACCCTTCCCAGTTTTAATAATTTCATCCGCTTTTTTTGCTTGCTCAAGAGCATCACTAAAAACTTCTAAAAAAATATTTAAATCTTTATTTTTTTCTTCTATATTTGAAAGACACACCGAAACTAAATCAACCGAAGTTACTTCTCCATTTTGTAGCATCTCTCCTGCTTTTTCAATTGTTAGGTTTTTAATATCAATCATTTTTATAATATTTTCTTCACTTTTACAAAACCATCTTTTGAATCGGGAAACTGCCCAATAATCTGTTCACGTGAAAAATCCCTAGAAATTGGTAAATCTTCCCGCCAAATATTCCTATTTTTATATTCCAATTCTACTTCAGGAACTTCAACAGATTCAATCTGTTTGACATACCCTAAAATGCTTTCCATATCAGAAAGTAATTGTTCTTTTTCTACTTGATTTAATTCGATTTTTGCTAGTTCCGCTAGCTTTTCAACATCCTTAATTTCCATCTTAAAAGTATACCTCAACGTTAATTTAATTCAAAATTAACCTGAATTTGCTTTTGTTGTTAATTCTGGGTATAATTAAAAAATGTTCATAAGTCAAAAAACCAACATTTCCCCCGTACCCAGAATCTTCCATAAGGTGGTTGGTTTTTGTATTTAATTTTTCTAAACTAAATTGAACAAAAAGACGAGCCACCAGGAGGTGGTTTTTTTGTTCTTTATTTAATTGTTCTTTATAAAAACCAGTTTTAAGATCCCAGCCTATGGACTGGAAAATCTGCATTAGCAGGTCTGGAATAAATATATGCCGAAGTTAAATCAACGAATTGCAATATTAGGAAGCAGAGGTATTGGTCTTCCAATAGCAGAAGGTATTACAAATTCTGAAATTACAGAAAATAAAGTCATTATCACAAGAAAAAATAGTTCTTTTTCAGAAAAAGAGAAAGAGCAATTTATTTGTTATCATGATAATAATTTAGCTGTAAAGGAGTCAGATATAATTATTGTTGCTGTCCAGCCTAAACAATTTAATGATCTAATTAAAGAAATAAGAAACGAATTAACCGACAAGCATATTCTTATTTCCATTGTTTCAGGCGTAAATATCTCTGATATTGAATCTTTAGTTGGAAAAAATATTGCAGTAATTAGAACAATGCCAAATACTGCTATAAAAGTCGGTCAATCAATGACTTGCCTTGCTTTTAATAAATTAGGAGAAAACTTTAAAAGTTTAGTTCAAACAATTTTTAATTCAGTTGGACAAACACTTTTAATTGAAGAAGCACAATTCCCTGAAGCCACAGTTTTATGTGGTTCAGGTCCAGCTTTTGTATTTGAATTTTTAAATGGATACATATTAGCTTGTATCCAACATGGATTTAATAAAGAACAAGCGATGCAAATCGCATCGCAAGTGACAAAAGGAGCTGCTGAAATTATTCAGAAAACTAAAAATGATCCAGCATTAGAGATAAAAGATGTCACAACTCCAGGTGGATGCACAATTTACGCTTTAGTTGAAATGCAACATGCTGGTCTTAATTCTGCATTATTAAAAGGAATTGAAATAGGTATTGAAAAAGCAAAAAAACTTTATTCTAAAACCTAAATTACATATACCCAGAAATTAAAATCTGGGTATTTTATTTACCTAAAAGAGCTTTTATGCGCTCTTCAACAGGCGGGTGAGTTGAAAATAAGTTAGATATTTTTTTACCTGATCCAAAAGGATTGGCAATAAAAAGATGCGCTGTAGCATTATTGGCTGTAGCCATTGGTTGACTGTATTTTGAAATTTTTTCTAGAGCAGAGGCTAGACCTTCTGGGTAACGAGTCAGAAGTGCCCCAGAAGCATCCGCCAAAAATTCACGTTTACGAGAAATAGCTAATTGAATCAAGGTCGCCACAATCGGAGCTAAAATTGAAAGTACTATACCTACAAGCATCATAATCCCCCCACCTTCTCGATCATTATCTCTTCTACCTCCACCCCAAAACATAGAACGCAAAAACATATTTGCAATCAAAGAAATAAAACCAGCTAAGACAACCACAACCGTCGAAAGTAAAATATCTCTATTCCCTATATGCGAAAGCTCGTGTGCAATCACTCCTTCTAACTCTGTCTTATTTAAGATTTGCATAAGTCCCGTCGTCACTGCTACAACAGCGTGCTCTTTATTTCTTCCAGTCGCGAAAGCATTCGGCGCAGGATCAACGATAATATATAATTTAGGCATTGGTAATCCTGCTGTAATTGAAAGATTTTCTACAATATTCCAAAGATCAGGATTCTCAACTTTTTGTATTTGTCGTGCTTTACTCACCGAAAGCGCAATTTTATCTGAATACCAATAACTCACAAAATTCATAACTATAGCAAAAATAACAAAGAAATATAAAATATTTGAGTTGTTATAATATTGCGCAAAGAAAAATCCAATCACAATTACAATCACAAAAAACAAACTCATCAAAAGCCAAGTTTTAGAAACATTCTTTGATTGTTGTGTATATAACGTTGCCATTTTTAATCTATTATAATCGGAATTAAGATCGATTTATCATTTTTAGGTAGTCCTGAAGCATTGTCATTGTGAATTTCGAAATAAGCTGGACCCATCTCAAGCCCAGTAAAATCAATATTTCCTTCGAAATTTACTGGTCCGGCTGTCATCCAATCTTCCTTTGCCACAGCATTTGATGTTTTTAATACTTTTTTATTCACATCTAAAATTTTAATAATAATGTTGCCTTCGAAAAAATACCCTCCTTTTATTACTCCTCGGTAAGATAAAATTCCGTGAACTTTTGTAAAAGGCAAAATTGAAAATGAAATTAAATCATCTTTCTGACCTAAAATTTGAGTCTTATCTTCCAAGAGAGGCATCGTGTTATCTATAACTAGAGGAGGATTAATATTTTGATTTTGATTAATAGGCACAGGTGCATTAGCCTTTCTAGCAAATACATAGACGCCAATAATGAAGAGTAGGATTATAATCACTAACAAGATATGAGTTACTTTTATTTTTTTCATATTTTTTTACTAAAATTTAAAACTTTACTTCCACTGGATTTTGAGCAGCATCATTGTCAGCTAAATCAAAGAAGTCCATCTTACTAAAACCAAAAGACTTAGCAATAACATTAGAAGGAAAAACTTCTATTTTTATATTTAAGTCTCGAACGTTCGCATTATAGAATCGGCGGGCAGATTGAATTTTATTTTCTGTATCAGAGAGTTCAGATTGTAAAGCTAAAAAATTTTGATTGGCTTTTAAATCGGGATAAGCTTCAGCAATCGCAAAGACTGATTTTAAAGCCCCAGCTAAAGTATTTTCAGCTCCTGCTTTATCTGCAAGAGTCCCGGCTCCCATTGCTGCACTACGAGCTTTCGTCACATTCTCAAAAGCACTAGACTCATGAGTCGCATATCCTTTTACAGTATTGACTAAATTCGGTATTAAATCATATCGTCGTTTTAATTGAACTTCTATATCTGCCCAAGCTTCTTTTGAACGATTACGTAATGAAACTAAACCGTTAAAAGCAAAAATTATCCAAACAATTACTATTCCTAAAATTATTCCAAGGTACATCATATTTTTTATATTAAATTAATAATTAATAGCTTAATTATACTAAAAATATGATAAAAAACAACAAGAAAAAAACAGCCTAATCAGGCGATTTTTTTCTATATAATAATATTTCAAAATACTTACATATCGCCTTTGATCATCTTTATCGCCTCCCCTACTGTAGTCATAAATTGGGCTGGAAAAATAATGGTTGAATTTTTCTCTACACTGATTTCGGCCATAGTTTGTAAGGTTCGAAGCTGTAAGGCTACAGGGTGTTTGGAAATCAAATCTGCCGCCTCTCCTAGTTTTTGAGCTGCTTGAAATTCTCCTTCAGCGGCGACGATCTTGGCTCGACGCTCTCTTTCTGCTTCTGCTTCTTTAGCCATCGCTCGTTGCATATTATCCGGCAAGGTAATGTCTTTGATTTCAACAGCAGTTACTTCTGCCCCCCAAGGCTCTGTATGTGAATCAATTACATTTTTTATTTGAGTATTAATATCAACTGTTTGAGAAAGAAGCTGATCGAGCATAAACTGACCAACTACATTTCTTACTGTTGTCTGACTAATTTGATTGACTGCATCAAAAACATTTTCAATCGCAATCACAGATTTCTCTGGATCCACTACATGGTAGTATGCTACAGCGGCAATATCAATCGAAACATTATCTTTTGTAATTATTTTTTGAGAAGGAATAGCCATCGTCACAGTGCGCATAGTGACTCGTGTCATTTGCTCAAAAACTGGAATTATAAAAATTAGTCCTGGACCTCTTATCCCAGTGCATTTACCCAAGAAAAAAATAACACTTCTTTCATATTGTTTCACTACTCGAAGCCCAGAAACAATTACGACAAACACTATCGCTCCAATTATATATAACATATATTTTCTATATTAAATTATTAATAAAAAACAATAAAATTATTTTTTCTTTTTAGTTTTATTTTTAGCTTGCATTTCTTCTACTAACACTAGAAGTGGTGAAGCGAGGAAAATCGAAGAGTAAGTTCCAAAGAACATTCCCGCGCAAAGCATCAAAGCAAAATATTTAGTTGAAGCTGGCCCGAAAATAGCTAAAGAAATCAAAACTAAAATAACCGTTAAAGAAGTGCAGATAGATCGAACATAAGATTGTTTCAAACTTTTACCAACAGTTTCAGGAAAACTAGTTTCAACTCTATTTCGCAAATTTTCTCTAATTCTATCGAAAACTACAATAGTATCCGAAACGGAAAGACCCAAAATAGTAAGTGCTGCCACCACAAAAAGAGTATCTATTTCTATACCTTTGTAATGTGAAAATAAAGTAAAAATACCAATTGGTATAGCCACGTCGTGTAAGAGTGTAATAACAGCGATTATTCCATATTTCCAAGATGAAACTGGTTTGGAAACTTTACGAAAAGCATAAGCAATAAAACAAATTATAGCGAGCGATACTAAAATAATTGCTACGATGGCTTTTTGGGTAAGTTCCTTACCGACTGATGGACCAATAGAATTAAAACTTTTTTCTTCTAAGGGACTAATATTATTTTGAGATAATGTATTTAAAAGTGTCGCATGTTCAGTCTCAGTCAAATCTCTAGATTTTATGAGGTAACCCGTATCTCCTGTAGGCTGAAGTAAAATAGAACCTAAATTTAAAGAATCTAATGCTGTATTTAAATCGGCCTGAACAGGTCGAACTCCAGTATAAGAGACTTCAGTTAAGGCTCCCCCTTTAAAATCAATACCTACCTTTAGTCCAAAGACAAAAAGAAAAATAAAAGAAAGAACGACTAAGCCGACTGAGATTCCGATAAATATTTTTTTGTTTTTAATGATAAACATAAGTTTTTAAAATTAATTTATTTACTGATTCCGCTAGAGAATAAAAATCTAGCAACCTTACTTTCACCAAAAAAGTTGACTGCGGAAAGAAAAATTTTAGTAATCGTGATCGCGGACAACATTGAGACCAAAACTCCCATACCCAGCGTTAAGGCAAATCCTTTAATAAGCGAAGTACCAAACCAAAAAAGAATAATTGCAGTAATAATACTAGAAGTATTGGAATCACGAATTGAAAACCAAGCTCTAGAAAAACCTGTCGCTATTGCATCAGAAATAGTCCTACCAGAACGCAATTCTTCTTTCACACGTTCAAAAATAAGAATATTTGCGTCAACGGCAATACCAATAGAAATAATGAAACCAGCAATGCCTGCAGCGGTCAGTGTAACTGGTAATAATTTAAATAAAGCTAAAATAATAGATATGTAAATACAAAGTGAAATAACAGCAATAAGTCCAGGTAAACGATACCAAAGAATTAAGAAAAGAGCGACAATTAAAAAGCCGATGATTGCAGCTTTAACTCCAGCATTTACAGCATTACCACCCAAAGAAGCACCAATCGTTTGTCTAGAAAGCAAGGTAATCGGTACAGGTAATGCACCAGAGTTTAATCTGCCGACTAACTGTTTCGCTTCTGTGGGAGTAAAACTACCGGAAATAACTGCCTGTCCATCTGGAATTTCTTCTCGTACGACTGGAGTTGAAATCGGAGAACCATCTAAAAATATAGCTACGGTTTTCCCTACATTACTTTTAGTTATATCAGCAAAAAGTTTTGTACCCGTGTCATCAAATTGTAAACTAACTTTTGGTTCTCGAGTATTAGGATCAAATTCCAAAGTTGCTTTCTTTAAATATCTACCAGTGAGTTCAGTGGAAACAAATTGTGAATTTACGTCCACAACTACTTTTCCATCTTTAACAGTGGCAGTTTGAGGAGTACCTTTAGGGGCTTCAGTTTTAAATTCTAGAAGAGGAGTTTGTCCGATCATCGCTGTAGCCTTCTCAACGTCAGTTACTCCAGGTAAGTCAACAATTAATTTTTCATCACCAGCAGAAGCAAAACCACCTTCTTGTACTTGGACAACTGGCTCAGAAACTCCAAAAAGATTTACCCGGCGTTCAATGACATCTCGAAGTGCATTCATTGAATCAGAGACTTGACCATTGGGAATAGCGGAAACATCTGCTTTGTAAATCAAATGACTCCCCCCAGAAAGATCTAAGCCTAAGCGAAAAGGATGATTCTTAAAAAAAGAATTGGCATTCGCATAATTCTTATTTAATTTAGGTTCAGATTTAAAAACAAAAAAAGCTACGGCAACCCCTAAAATAAGGACTATTAAGGCTAAAATTCGTTTTTTCCACATAATTATAAAGATATTCTATACATTTTCCTTAAAAAATGCAAGTAAACTATATTGGACATCTTATTAAAGTAATGCTAGTAAAAAATATATTTGATATAATATATATTATGGAAAATAAAAATTATATGATGTTTGGTTTGATTTTAGGTCTCTCGATTATTCTAAGCACAGCACTTGGAGCTTATACTTTTTATAAACTTCGTTCTATGGATTATATTACGACCACTGGCTCAACAAAAAAATCTGTCGTGTCAGATAAAGTGAAGTGGACTTCCAATATTACTCGCCCAGTAAAAACTTCTACTATTAAAGACGGCTATTCTAAACTAGACGCAGATTTGAAAATAGTAAAAGGTTTTTTAGCTTCGAATGGAATTCCTGAAGAATCAATCAATATCTCCCCTGTTTTTATGAATGAAATTTATGAACAAAATCCTGGAATAGAAAAAAATTATAATCTAGTTCAAAATATTGAGGTACAATCTACCGATGTTCAAAAAATTGCTGATCTCGCCAAAAATACAAATTCTTTAATTATAAATAATGGTGTGATTTTTTCGACCAATTCTTTAGAATATTATTATTCTAAGCTTCCAGAAGTACGAGTTGAACTCTTAGCTGACGCAGTCAAAGATGCACAGGCTCGAGCCGAACAACTTTCACTCGCCGGGGGTAAAAAGATCGGCAACTTGAAATCTGCTTCGAGTGGTGTCGTCCAAGTCATGGCACCAAATTCCGCTGAAGTCTCCGACTACGGAGTCTATGATACTTCTTCAATCAATAAAGACATTATGGTCACCGTCAAAGCTAGCTTTGAGATAAAATAAATATAAAATATAAAAACTATGCTTTTTATTTTTTAAATATTTTTTGATACAAAAACTTCACTAAATACGCTGTTAAAATTCCTAAAATAAATCCACCTAAAATATCTATCGGAAAATGCACTCCAGCTATTATTCGAGCCAAACCAATTAAAAAAGCCAAAAACATAAAAATATAACCTACTTTTTTGTGACTGAAATAAAGGGCCATTGCCAGAGCCATAAAAAATGTCGCATGCCCTGACGGAAAAGAATAACTCGTTTCATGTACTAAAGGACTCACGTTTAAAAAAGATATAAAAGGTCTAGGAGTGTGAATAATAATTTTTAAAATTTGTGAAAGACACCAAGCCGAGATTCCGGAAAAAAATACTAATACAATCTCCTGCCACTTTGATTGAATAGATAAAATCATTTGATTGTATGTTTTTTTTATTAAACCTCCTTCTTCTTTTTTTAGAAAAAAAACTTCATGATGCCAAAGTAAGAATATTCCTGCCCCTAAAATAACTAAATATGGCAAATACTGCGCTGTAAAAACAATCAATTTATCAAAAAAAATTGACCAGTGGGCTAAATTATAAAGTTTAAAAAAAATTTGATTATTCATACTATTTTATTATACCTTGTAGTAGATTTTGGTAAAGCTTTTCAGGCGTGCTTTGCACATTACCAAAATTCACTACGGGGTTATATACCTAAAAATTCATTTTTAACATCATCTCGATGTACAGATCTAGAATATCTGCGCATGCTCATTAAAATTCCTAACCCCATGAACTCAGTTAATAAGTGTGAACCACCGTAGCTCATAAATGGCAAGGTAATTCCAGTAATCGGAAAAATACCTATATTCATCCCAATATTAATAAGAATGTGACTCATTAGGAAAATAGCGAGTCCTATACCAAAAAGCATTTCAAAGTTAGAAATCCCCAATAAAGAAAATTGAAGGATCCGCCAAATAACCAAACCATAAAGTAAAAAAATTAGAATAGAACCAATAAACCCCCACTCTTCAGCAAAAGCAGAAAACACGAAGTCCGTTTGATATTCAGGCAAAAATTTTAAACGAGACTGCGTACCAAAACCTAAACCTTTGCCCATAATTTGACCTGAACCGACAGCAATAGTGGATTGAATTGAATTATAACCAGAAGTTTGTATATTGGAAGTAGGATTTATAAAATTAATAATTCTATCTTTTTGATATGGAGCAAATACTAAAAACCATAAAGCACCAAACATCAGGACACCCGTAGTAAAAACCAATAATAAATGCATTTTAGAAATACCGGAAACAAGCGTCATCCCAAACCAAATTAGAAAAATAATCATTGCTTGACCAAAATCTGGTTGTAATAATACTAATAAAAAAGGAATTATTGCATAAAAGCCAGAAATAAAAATATGTTTAATATCCTTAATTTCGACATGTCGACGAGAAAAATATTTTGCTAAAATAAGAATTAAAACTAATTTCATCATATCTGCTGGTTCAAAAGAAAAGCCTCCAAAACTAAACCAACTTCTAGCTCCATGTGAAACATGCCCTAAAATAAAAAGAACCAACAGCATTCCAGAAAAAATCAAAAATAAATAAACTAAAATATCAGTGCGTTTTAAAAAACGAAAGTCTATAAAAGAAAAGAATATAAAAACAGTAAAAGATATTAAAATTAAAATTATTTGTTTATTAAAAAAATTATCTCCACCTTCAGACACGGCAAAAGACTTCATCGTAAAAAGACCAGCCAAGATTATCGGAAGAATAAAAAAAACGAGTAACCAATCTATTCTTTTTAATGCCTTCTCTGCCATTATTATCTTAACTTAACATCAAAAATATTAAACATAGGTATCACCTCTTCAGTAAATATTTTTTGTGGAAAACCTTCTCGCCAAGTAAAGGTTATTTGTCTACTTTCTTCTCCATTCAAAACATCTACATAAGTACTACTAGCCGAAACAGCGTTGCCAGCCTGAT
Source organism: uncultured bacterium (assembly GCA_903825255.1). Lineage (GTDB taxonomy): Bacteria > Patescibacteriota > Minisyncoccia > Phycocordibacterales > UBA9973 > UBA9973. The sequence continues at coordinate 4,727 of CAIJZZ010000073.1, read as the reverse complement.
CATATAAAATTACAACCACATTTATACCTGGAATTTGAAAAAGTGAACTATTTTTTATAGTAGCAGAAAATCTTGGAAGAGTATCTTCATTTTCTAATTTTAAATCTGAAGTCAATACTTTAAACTGATTAATCCTATTTTGATCAACTGTTACCCAATTAGGTGTTTCGGTAAATTCAAAAGTAGTATAAACAGGAACAGAATTTCCTACATCAATCGCTGGTTCAAATACAGCAAATTTACTAGAAGGTGGTACGTAAGTTTCTCCTTCCCTTTTGCCTATATAAATATTATTTTTATCAGCAAAACGAAAACGATATTTTATTTTAATGATTGCTGCATTTTTATTAGAATTTTCTAAATAAGCTACAGCGTTATAGCGACCTGGAACAATCTCAAAAGCTCGAGACCAAAGAAGCGAAATTTGATCAACAGTTATCGTGCAGACTTTTGCACAAGAACCTCCGCAATCTATGCCAGTTTCAGTACCATTTTTTTGGTTATCAAAACAGGTCGGAGCTTGATTAAAATAAGGCGAAATTATCAAATATCCCAGCCCTATAAAAAATATTAAAACGATCGTCAAATATAGAAATTTTCTTTTAAAAGCCCAAGTCATAAAAGAATTATAGCACTTTTAAAACTTTTAAAAAACTCTTAAACAGCATCGAGCTCTATGAAGAAAGTGGAGCCCTGCCCAGGGCCGGGAGAGGTCACATCCACAATTCCTTTATGCGCTTCAATAATTTCTTTCGCTAAATATAAACCAAGCCCAGATCCGCCAGTGTTCATCTTCGCTCCTTCACCTCGAGCAAATTTTTTAAAAAGAGTTGCTTTAATCTCTGGAGTCATACCCATCCCTGTATCAGTAATCGATAAGCGAATTCGTTTATTTATTTCATCTTTAGTAAGTAATACTTTTATACTTCCTTCTTTTGTATACTTAATAGAGTTGTCGGTTAAATTTAAAATAACTTGACGTAATTTTTCCATATCACCATTGACTGTATAAGGTGCTTTATTGTCAGTTTCAAAAGTAAGCTCTAATCCTTTTTTCTTCGCCATTAAAGCCATATCACTTTCTAAGTCTCGAGTTGCTTTTTCAAAATCAAAAGGAGCCATCGCGTATTTCATTCCACCTTGTTCTATTTTTGCCACATTTAAAAAGTCATCTACGACTGTCGCTAAATGTCGACTTGAAGTGAAAACTCTGTCTAGTGCTTCTTTTTGTTTTTCCACAGTAATTTCTCCAAAATCACCATCTAGTAACATTGAAGAATAACCAATTATAGCAGTCAAAGGGCTCCTTAATTGATGTGAAGCTAATGATAAAAATTCTGTTTTTAATTTATCAAGGGATTTTAATTGTACATTCGCATCTTGTAAATTTTTATAGAGATAAGCTTTATCGAGTGATACAGCAATAATATTTATGAAACTTTTTATAGAATCTTTTTCAAAAGCATTTAGTGTATTATAATCACGATTCATTCCTAATATTAATACTCCAAAAACTTCAGCCCCTTTCATCAATGGGTGTATTAAAATTGTTTTAATATTTGATTCTTCTTTTATTTTGGTTAAGTCCTCGATTTTAATAAGTTCATGCCAAACTTCTGTAGGGTCATTCGTCGTATTAGCTATGTGATCATATACTACTTGTTTAAATAATGGACGATTAGATATATCATCAATCGTAATGTTTTTAAATAAAAATCCTAATTTATCTAAAATACCCAATAATCTTTCAGACTTTGAAAAAGCCAATGGTGCAAGTAAATCATTCTCTTTTTTAAAAATTAAAATTCCAGCAAACTCCAAATTTAAATCTATTCGAATCGTATCCGTGATTGCCTGAGCCATTTCTTCTGGAGCTAAAGCTAAAACACTTGTTTCGTAGAGCTTCTCAAGGAGAGAAAGGGTTTTATTTTTGACCGCCAATTCTAGATTGTGTTGATAGAGCGCCTCATTTATTTTTTGTGTCTCATCTGTATCTGACATATTATTTTAAGCTAGCTGGCACTTGATCAGCTGGTAATTCGGCAATCAGATCCTGTACGGCTTCACGACAAATTTCATGAGAAATTTTACCAAACAACTTTTCGTATTGAGATACCAATAAATCTAAAACATTTTTAGGTTCTCCATCAAAAGAAACTTCTCCTTTTTTTTGATCAATCACATTAAATCCTACAACCTTTTTAGCTTCATCCCAAGCTAACGGTCCAATGACCATTTCCTGCTCTTTTATAATCCTTAGAGACATTTGACTAAAGATATTTGTAATTGAATTTGTTGTATCCATAATATTAACTATTTTGTGTGTTTTGTATTTTAGTAAAAATACCACCTATATAAATTAAACCTAAGGTCATAATAAAATATGATACAAAATACATATAATCATTTATTCCTCCAACATACCATGTTCCACGATTCGCTTGACATAAAAACATAAAATCAGAAAAATATTGAAAAATTAAAGCAAAAACAAGAAATAAAATGGGTTTTTTCATAATTCCGCCTAGAGATTTTTGACACATAAGTAAAGCAATAATTGCTAAAGAAACATATAATGCTTGCCCAAAAGGATAACCAAAATCCAAAAATATTTTTAATTTATTTGACCAATCAAACTCATAACCATTTAAAAAGAAGAAATAAGAAAAGACTAACATTCCAATAGGAATTAATAATGTTATTAACTTTCCTCCTAATGATTTAAAATTGTATTTTAGCCCACTTATTTTTGCCAAATAATATACAGCAATTATATAGCAAATAACACTACCAAAAAAACCAATATCACCTATAGATGGATAAGGAGTGGGAATTCCTTTAAATATAAAGTAACTATAAACGCTTTGACCAAAAGATTGAAAAAAAAGACCAATTGAAAAAAATATTATTGATTTACCTATGACACTTTTATATCCTCCCCAACGTCTTGAAATAATAAGTCCTACTATGCCTCCATAAATAGCCATAACTTGATAAATAGCTGCCCAAATTTGTCTTATATATTCAGTTGAACTAGTTCCAAGACTATATATATAAATCCACCAAATGGACAAAACCACTAAAATGAAAAATGGAATATATAAAAATTTATTTTTAAATGTTAACACCATAGAATTATTACTCATACATATATTTTAACAATAATCTTTTAATCATGCAAACCTAATTACTCGACTTTAGTAATCAAATATTTTTTTAAAAAATTAACTGGTCTATAAGACATTTTTGAGGTTCTTAATCCATCAACTCCCAAATCTTGTTCAAAATTCAAAAATCTAACATGTAAATCTAGTGAAATAACAGAACTTTCTTTCATTATTAATTCAAATAAACCATTATATTTAGTAGCTTTACAAAAATGACCCACAGCATGATCATTGGAAAGAATTTCACCAATAAAATATGCTATCATCTTTTCTCCTTCAAAAACTCCAACAGCATAAGCATTTTTAAAATTTGCACTTAAAAATTTATTTATTGCAATTAATTCGTTGGGTATATTAAAAAATGGATCTTTACTTTTTTTATGAGCTAACCATTCATTATTTAATGAAAAAATATGATATTTATTTTTTTCGTCTTGATGATCAATTTTTTTAGTATAAATATTTTGAGTTTTTCTTAATAAACTAGATATTGAATTGCGTTTTATATGATATTCACTACCTTTATATTCAGATAATTTTTTTAGATCATAAACATAATCAAAATGATTTCTATCTTCGATTATTTTAAATTTTTTTTCATCCAATCCTTTAATAGAATCTTCTGGCACGAGTTTGAGCGTGGGATTAATACTACCCTCTTTTTTAGAAAGTTCTAATAATTTTTCTACTGTATCATTTACCTCATTATTTCCTAAAAAGGAATAAAATGGTTCACCGGTTAAATAATCTGTAAAACCTACCACCAAATTACCATGGAGCATTGATATAAGCATTTCTCCTTTTATATCCCAAGACCACATACTGACAAAATTAAAGTCAGAGTAAGGCGGGTATTTGTGAGTTATTTTTTCTACTTCTTCCTTATCCGAAAGTTCAATTGATTTAAATTGTGGAAATTCAGGAATCATAAAATATAGATATATTATAGCACAGAAACTAAAACAAAGTTAAAATTACCTACGGAGGAAACGCCTCCGTAGAGCTAAAATTTTTGTACAAAACTATATGCATAGGTATGGAGGCAGGTACGGAGGCGTTGCCTCCGTATAAATTTTTTAATATAATTAAAATATGTCTCTAAGAAAACAAACTTTCGCTCCAGATGAATATTATCATTTATATAATCGAGGAACAGATAAAAGAATAATTTTTCTAGATCAGAAAGATTATGAACATTTTTTATTTTTAATATATATTTGTAATACTAGAAAAAACATAGAAATAAGAAATATTACTGAAAATTTTAACAGAGAAGAAACTCTAGTGGACATAGGAGCTTATTGTTTAATGCCTAATCATTTTCATATTCTTGCTTACGAAAAAATAGACAGCGGAATTTCTATATATATGCATAAATTAATGACAAGTTACTCGATGTATTTTAATAAAAAATATAAAAGAACAGGCAAACTATATGAGGGAGTTTTTAAATCAACACACATAAATACTGACAATTATTTAAAATATATTTATTCATATATACACCTAAACCCAGTAAAATTAATAGATAAAAATTGGAAAGAAAATAAAAACAAAGAC
>CAIJZZ010000072.1 GCA_903825255.1 uncultured bacterium | reverse complement strand
CCCCGTAAAAGGCAAACTCTGACTAGGAGTTCTTTATCTTTTACGGGGATTTTCACCATGCCCCTATCGCTAGAGGTTTAGGCTACTACTTATTCAGTTGTGTATTAATACTAGCATTTAGCACGATTTCTGCAATAAATATTCAGACGGTATTGAGTTGTATGAGAATTAGTGAAATAATATCAATTATGGATAAAATAGAACTTGATAAAAAACGTTTACTCTATATTTTAGAAAAAAGAGTAGAAAAGTCTAATCCCCCAAAAGGACATGATTTATTTTATTTTTACCTTTCTCCTAAATTTTTAATGCACGATCCAGAAAAGCCATTTGATATGAGTATCTTTAATGATGAAGACGGCTTTTTAAATGTAGAAGAAGACTATATTCTTAAGTTACTTTATGAAATAGAGTCTGATAGTGGTGGTAGATTTAAGGTTTCTAATCCAACTTTATCTTTAATCTTAAAAGGTTTATCTGAAGAAGATATTAAAAATGAGTTCTATTGGTATGCATTTGAAGTTGTTTTTAACCCAAAGATACAAAATGCTGATAACAGCATTAAGGGAAAAATAGATTTTAATTCACAAACAGGTGTTTTGAGGTTCGGGGATGTTTCTCATGGTTTTCAAAGAGGCAAGGATGGGGATAAAATGAAATTAAATCTATTCAGAAAATTATGGGAAAATAGAAAATATATTAAAAGTGGAGTCGAAATAATAAAAGGAGAATCAAAAACATCAGAGTTTTTAGCTTGTACTCTTGGCCTAGTTCCTTATGCTAAAGATCTTGAACGGATGCCAAGTAAAAAAGAAGAGTTTACTAATCTAATTAAAAGTATTAATAAATTTTCTAAGAGTAAAGGTTTCCCTTTTCGTGTGGAAAGAAAAAATGGTGTTCAACTCATAATTAGCGAAAAATAAAAGAACGAAATAGGTGAGAAAAATAGCCCCAATTTAATGGGGTTATTTTTTTACCTATATTTTTAGCCTTCTATCTCCTATTAATAAGTGCAAACTTTTACACCCCACCCCCATGTTTCTTGGTGTGAAAAACTTAAGTAGCTAGAGAGTAAAGGTCGAAATATTTAAGAGAAAGCAAACAAATGAACAAAGATATAAAAGAAAAAACAATAAATATCGATGACACCGCTCAGGCGTTTGCTGAGATTCTTATTTCATTACTTGATAACACAAGAAAAGAAGAGGTAGAAAAAGAAGTGATTATTAAAAGTTAATAAAAAAATAACATGCCAATAAATAAAAAAGAAAGGCAGGGATTAAGTGAGGTAGATAGTTTAGTCTCTTTGGATGGAATAGCGAGAGAAATATTGAGAGAAAGATCGATTGATTCAAAAGAGGGTTTCGAGGAATCAGATTTTTCAATTAATTACGCAACAACTAATGGAGAATTTATGTTTATTTACACACTTAGAGGTAAGGATAGCAGAGAGGTTTAATAGTTAATTTTAGATTTTAGCTTTTTGAAACACATGTTTTGAAAAGCTAAAATCTAATTAAATACATAAATATATGCAAAAAAATAATAAAAAACAAAAAAAATTATGCAAGGTAGAAAATTATGACTTGTTAAAAGAGAAGGCTAGAAAAATATTAAAGGTACTCTCACTTAATAGGTCCGGTGTTCTTGACGAGTCGAATTTCCTTCCTATTCATGAAGATGATAATGGAGATTTTGGGTTCATTTATAGGATCAAAGATGAAACAAAGGTTTAATAACAAAATTCAGCTTTTAGATTTAAGAACACCGTGTTTAAAAATCTAAAAGCTAATAAAACAAATATATGAAAGACATAGAATATGGCGATATTACATTAAGAATGTTGGAAAAGTTAGAAAAAGGGCAAAAATCAACAATGAGTGTGGAAGAAATTCTTAAACACGACTTTGGACCTGAATTATGGACAGTAGACAAACTAATACCGCAAGACTCAATAACAGCTATCACTGGAGCGCCGGCATCCTTTAAAACATGGCTAACGTTAGATATTGCTAGGTGTGTTTCTAAAGGGTTAGATTTTTTAGGAGAATATAAAGCCAGTCAAGGCAAAGTGTTAATTATTGATAAGGAAAATCACTTACGTCATATTCAAAAAAGACTAAACCTATTAAAATTTGGAAATGAGTCAATTCAATACTATGTAGGAAATGATGACTTTCTTATTGATAAGGAGATGGATTTTATTGAGTTATCAGAAATAATTACCAAGGAAAATATTAAGTTAGTGATTTTTGATTCTTTTGTGAGAATCCACTCGGGTGATGAGAACGAATCAAAGTATGTTAATAAAGTAATGAAGTCTTTTAGGAGGTTAACTAACCTAGGAACTACCATTATTTTTATTCACCATAACAGGAAGGAAAACCTAAATACACAAAGCACCACCAATAGTATACGTGGATCTTCAGATATTCTTGCTGGTATTGATTGTCTCTTACAAGTAACCAAGTTGTCAAAAGAATCTCTTCATATTACTCAGTCTAAATTAAGACTGGGTGAAGAAGTAGATCCCTTTAGTGTCCAAATAAACCGAAGCGAAAACCATATAAAATTTATTTATGGGGGTAAAAGTGGGTACAAAAACAAAGAAACTAATGAAGTAAGGGGCCTTATTCTTATATTACTTAAAGATAAAAATGAGATGTCACGACAAGACATAATTAAGGAATTTGAGGACCAATACAAACCGATCACAGTTAACGCTTCATTAAAAGAACTTGAACAGTCAAAAGAGATTATTAAAAAAGTGGTAGCACATGGTGAATACTTATTTAGTTTAAATCTAAAACCAGAATCGTTGGATGTAGAAACAAAGAGTGAGCATAACCCTGTTGATGTACCTTTATTAAAAATAGATGATGAAATAAATATATGGAGAAAAAAATAGCAATTGTGTATTGTAGAGTTAGCACTGATGAACAAGCCAAGGAAGGTTTGTCTATTGAATCGCAAGAAAATACTTGTAGAAGAAAGGCGGAAGAGGAGGGTTATTCAGTTCTTGAGGTAATTAAGGATGAGGGAAAGAGTGGAAAGGATATTAAAAGAGACGGAATGAGACAGGTATTGAGACTGGTAGAAGAAAAAAAGATAGACGCTATTTATCTGGTAAATACTGACAGGTTATCAAGAAATGTAGCTGATCATATTTACCTAACTGGCTATTTTAGGAAGAATAATGTGCTCCTTAGATCAATAAACCAACCAACGCTAGATAGTTCCGCCACTTCAATAACTATGGACTTAATGATGGCGACAATGAACCAATTTCAAAGGTTGAATACTGCTGAAAAGGTTAAGTCCACTATGTATGAAAAAGCTAAGGCTGGGTATTATCCTAGCCTAGCTCCTCTTGGTTATAAAAATATCCAGGATCCAAATAAAGCAGAAAGGTTTGCAAGAAAAACAATTGTTATTGATGAAAAAAATGCTTTCTATATCAGAGAGATCTTTAGATTATATGCCACTGGTGAACATAATGCAGTAGATGTAAGCGATATCGTTTATGAAAAAGGCTTTAGAAGTAGAAATGGGAAGAAACTGCCAGATTCGACAATATATATAATACTAAAAAATCGTTTTTATATTGGAGAGATTCACTGGGGAGAAATAAACCTTGTTGGTGCTAAACATGAGCCATTAATTGATAAGGGAGTCTTTGATAGAGTGCAAAAAATATTAGCGTCTCATAATAAGCATTCTTGTCGGCGGCGAAAGTACAAATGGTTGCTTAGTGGATTCCTTAGGTGCTATAAGCATGAAAATAAAAGGTACACGGCTGAATGGCACTTAAAAAGAAAGATTGCTTATTACCACTGCACCGTAAATGGTTGCGGCAAATTCTCCGAACAGGTAAAAATGGAAAATGCTGTGGCTGAAAAATTTAAGGATCTTGAATTTAGCCCCGATTTTATTGAGTTGGTAATCAGTAAGGCAAAAAACATCTTTTATGAACGGAGGGAGGTGTATGAAAGCAAGAGGCAAGGTTTGATTAATCAAAAAAGTGCCTTTGAAGCTAGGTTAAAGGTAGCAGAAACCAAACTACTGTCTGACACCCTAAAGGATAGCGATTTCAAAAGAATAAGAGAAGAAATTAAAGGTGAAATTGAGCTTATAGATAATAGAATAAATGAAGTACAGAAAGGCAAGGAGATAAATGTTGATATGACAAAAGAAATAATAGGACTTACTAAAAATATTTTTGAAACATATCAAAAAGCTTCACCTGAACTAAAAAGATTATTTTTAGGTTTCTTTTGGGATAGATTTGAAGTAGCTGAAGGACTTATAATAAATTCCATTCCATCTGTTCTTTTTGCTCAATTAATACAACTTGAGAAAGCTTTTCAGAAAAGCCAAAAAACACAAAACCCCGAGAAGTCCTGTGTTTCTGCCAATGTTATAAGTTTTGATAACTGGTCCGCCCGCTCGGGATCGAACCGAGGACCTTCTCCTTAAAAGGGAGCTGCTCTACCGACTGAGCTACGGGCGGAATAGGAAAAATATAACAAAAAATCCTTTAAATGTCCACTAAAATAATATTTGCATAAGTCAGACATAGTATGTAGTATAAAAATATGAAAACTATCGTTGTTCTGGATAATATCCGCAGTACCTTTAATGTGGGGTCTATATTCCGTACGGCGGATGCACTTGGGGTGGAGCAGATTATTTT
>CAIJZZ010000071.1 GCA_903825255.1 uncultured bacterium | reverse complement strand
GGTCAAGTAGTAATCCAAAAGGAAGTTCTGGCACTGTGACTCTACCACTTGCGACTGATACAACCTTCACACTTTCTGGTACTGATGCATTAGGTAATGTAGTTTCTCGTTCAGTCACGGCCATCTTCAATCCAAATAATTCTGGAAATAATACTGGAAATACTGGCAACAATAATAGTAATGAAAACAATGGAAACACTACTCCTACTTTGAGTATTGGAGTAGTCATTAATAAACCAACGACAGTAAATGGTACAGGGACAGCCACAGTCACTTGGTCTACTGAAAATATTGCAAGCCTAACTGGTTCTGGTGGTAATGGTAACTGGACAGGTTTGAAAAACTTGAGTGGTGCATTCACGACTACCTTAAATCAGGATACGACTTTCATTCTGACTGGTGTCGGGAATGACGGCACAATAGTTGAAAGATCCGTCACAGCCGTAGTCGGCAGTAGTGGCACTGGCACAGTAGGTAATAATAATACTGACAATGGTAATAATAATGGACAAACAGATGGCAATGCCAATGGAACAGAGGGAAGTCTTGTCTTAGGGCAATACGCTATACCGCCTTCAAATTCTATCGTCCGCTCTCATGAAGGAGTCGAGACAGTCTTCATCAGACAGATAACACAAAACAAAACCTTAGCTTCGATTTATGGCTATACCGTCAAGAGTAAAAATACTTTGAAATATTTTGCTCAAAACTTAGCAGACTATCTAGCAAGAACCTTCGGCTATGTCAGTAAGACTGGAAAAGAAATCCGAGTCAGTCCACCCGACAAAGCGGCTTATGAACTCCGTCTCGTTGATAAAGTTCTAACTATTTACGAATACTATAATAATAAAGTGGTAAACATTCAGACTATCTCAAACGTGCTTCGAAATTCTTACGACTACGAATATTATTTCAATAAGAAAAAATAGAAAAATACCGTAAAGAAAAAGAAATTCACTACTTGTGTATAAAAAAAAGAAAAATAATGGTAGAATATAGAGTAGTTAGAAAATAAAAATAGAAAGTTTATAAAGTGAATAAACATCTGTCAAAAATTATTGTTTCTTTTCTCGCGCTCGTTATTTTCCTCGCGCCAATAACGCCCGCTTTGCAATCCCAAAGCGGGCATTTGGCAGTAGATACTAAAATAAATAAAGTAGAAGCGGCTATTGGTTTAGCTTATTCATTTACTTCTAATGATCTTTATTTAAACGCCATTGGGTTAACCCCTAATAATAGTTATATATTTGAAGTTGACGATGGTACTAAATATTATGACCAGATATCCACAGGACTAGGGGCTACTGACACCACTCTCTCAACTTCTTTTACTGATTTTAAATTAAATTCCACCCCAGGAACACATACAGCTTCTATTGTTAATGCAAAAAATTTATCCGTTGTATTATCTTCTGTATCTTTTACGATTACAGCACCAGTAAATTTACCCTTATATGAAATTAGAATTACTCCTTCAAATCCTTCTGTAACAATAGGTGCCACTCAACAATTTACTGCAGCTACTCTTGACCAAAATGGATCTCCTGTCACTGCAGCAGTTTCTTGGACTAGCTCTGATAATACAATCGGTACAATTAGTTCAACCGGACTTTTCACGGCTGTTAGTGCAGGAGCAACTACTATCTCAGTTACTAGTGGTACATTTTCTGCTTCTTCAACAGTAACAGTTAGCGCAACTTCTACCCCTACTCCTACTACGCCTACTCAAGATGATAGCAATATTAATTTTGGTTGTGGTTACTGGCCTGGTACTTGGTTTACAAATTGTCTGGCTAGCACATTCTATTATATTATTTTTAAACCAATTTCATATTTTACCCACTTAGCTGCTATTATTTTAGATTTTTTTGTTTATTATTCAACTAATAGTACTTCATATTCTTCTGGTTTTGTATCAAAAGGATGGGGAGCAGTGCGAGATATAGCTAATATATTTTTTATTATTGCTCTTCTTTATGTGGCAATTAAAACAATTCTTAGTTTAAATACATCTGATAATAAAAAATTAATCACATATATTGTAATCATAGCCTTGCTTATAAACTTTAGTTTATTTTTTACAGAAGTTATTATTGATGCTTCGAATATTCTGGCAAAGGTTTTTTATAATAATATAACCCCAATAGATCAAAATGGTACGGGTTTAAAAGATAACAATGTTGGTGGACAAAAATCTATATCAGTCGGGTTAGTTAAACAATTTAATCCTTTTACTATAATAGGAAAGCAGGACGTTAAGGATGATATAGGGAATTTTGTTTTTATCACTCTTTTATGTATAGCCTTAATGGTTTTTATGATTTATATTTTTTTATCTGTGGCTCTTTTATTCGTCGGTAGAGTTATCGCACTGTGGCTGTGTATGATTTTTTCACCAATTGCTTTTATTTCTTATACTGTACCATTTAAAATTCCTGGTTTTGGTCATGAAGAATGGTGGAGTGAATTATTAAAAAATGCATTTTTAGCTCCAATATTTATTTTCTTTCTTTATTTAATAATTATGTTTGGAGACGCAATGAAATTAATACCAAATGATGTTGCTTCTTCGGGAAGTTGGACAGATTCAGTAATGAAAACAGTTATTCCTTTTATGATTATATTTGTTTTATTAATGAAAGCAAAAGAGCTAGCCGTCACTTATGCCGGTGAAATGGGGAAGGCTTTAATGTCCGCAGGAAAGATGGTAGGAGGATTAGCTCTTGGCGTAGCGACTGGCGGAGCTGCAATGCTAGGAAGATCAACAATTGGTTATGGATTAAGTCGTATGGAAAAATCGGGTTGGGTTAATAATATGGCAGGAAGTAAAAGTAAATTTAAAAGTTTTATTGGAAATAAAATTAAGAATGTTGGGCAAGCTGGTGGTAAAGGAAGCTTTGATTTTCGTGGAATATCAATTGGTGGCAAGAGCTTAGCTGATACTGGTCTCAAGGTAGGTAAAGCAAAAGAAGGTGGATACGAAAAAGATCGTAAGGATAAAGTACAAAAGAAACAAAAGAGAGCAGATGAGCTCAAAGTTCATGAAGACGAAAAAGAAAAACAGGATCTAAATGAAGCAGAAATGCAATTACAAGGATTATTAAATAAAGTTGCTAAAGATTTTGCTTATTTAGATAAACAAATAGAAAATCAAAGAGCAATAAAAAATGACGCGGCGGTAGATTCAAACGATTATAATAACGCCGTATTAGAATTAAAAAATCTTAATGCAAAGAAAGCAGCAATAAAGAAAGGCGAAAACGAAGCAAAGGTCTTTGTTGGAACAACAAACGCAAATGGCAAATTCGAAATTGTGGATAGTGGAACCACAACAAGAGACAATGTTACGCAAGATGCAATAGTAAAAAGAAATGGAGTAGACACAAGTATTAGAGATTTTAATAATGATGTCATTCCTGAACTTAAGGCTACACTAGAAACATTGAGTAGGGAACGAACAACGAATTACGCCAACAATCAACGAACTTGGTATAGTGGGCCAGCAAATAGAGAGGCTCAACATAAAATAATTATGGAAGATAAATTAGATGGTGGAGGAAAATAGTATAAAATAAAAATATATGACCGAAAAGACAAAAAAAATAATTAAGGATCAGATGAATATTTTTCCTAAAGAATTGCAGGAAGCAATTAATTCTATCGCGTGGGAGAAGATCTCTGAAGAAGTCGGGGTAAAATATTTATTGGATAAAGAAGAAACAAGTGTTTTGCAGATTATAACTGGACTAGCCGTCGTTGGTATTAGTAATGTTGAATTACTAACAGATAGTATTGAGGAAGAAATCGGAATGAGCAGTGATGAAGCACAAAAAATATCAAATGAATTAAATGAAAAGATTTTTGACCTTATTAATGCTTCTTTAGAAGCAAATATTAAAAAGGATTTAAAAAACAAAACGATTACCTGGCAACAAAACTTAGATTTTGTTCTCTCGGGAGGAAATTATTCTGTTTTTTTAGAAACAGAAAAAGGCCCGACTGATAACACCACAAACACAGAATCAAAAGAAAATTTATTAGTTAATTTTTTAAAAAATAGTTAACATGGAAAAAGATGAATTACAACAAAAAATAGATAGTGCTAGAGCTGAATTATCACAGGAAACCAAGCAAGCGATCGATTCAGTCGACTGGAAAGATGCTCTCTTAAAAATCAGAGATAAAAAGGGTTATAATCTAGAACAATTAGATGATTTAGAGACTGAAACAGAATTATTGCTTTGTGGTTTGACCAACCCTCAAGACTTTCCAAAATCAATCGGAACTCGAATGCAAATCTCCAGAGAAGAAGTGAATGATTTAGTAAATGAAATGAATGAATTAGTTTTCAAAAAAATCCGGGAAAAGCTAATGGAAAATACAAATGAAAAAAATTCTGATCAATTGGAACAAAAAGAAACTCAGACTTTAAATAGAGCGGGAATTGAAATAATGCCAGAAGAAATTACTACCCAAAATCAATCTCTAAATAAAGAAGGGGGGAGGAGTGGAGTTTTGGAACAAAGGGACACAATGTTGAAAGATGTAGAAAATCCAGACCGAATAATGACTCCTTCGATTATTCCATCCCAAAAATTATCCGGTTCTTTCAATATACCAGCTAAAAAAACAGAATACACTATCGGAAACATTTCAAAGCCTGTAGATAATTCAACAATAACACCACCAACCATAGCAGGCCAATATAAAGTAGACCCATACCGCGAACTCCCAGAATAAATTTTAGTTATCAAGAAAAAAAGGTTATAATTGATTTATGCAGTTTAAGGTACCGCAATTTTTAGAAATAGAAGATAAAATTTTTGGGCCCTTTACTTTTAAGGAGTTTATATATTTGGCTGGCGGAGCAGGAATTTGTTATATGCTTTTTAAATTGCTTGGTTTTCTGGTAGGTTTGATACCAATCCTTTTAGTCGCCGGTTTTGCTTTACTGTTAACTTTTTATCACCCAAACAATAAACCTTTTCTGGATATGGTCCAAGCTGGAGTAAAATATGTTACTCAAAATAAACTTTATATTTGGAAAAAACAAAAGAAGCTACCGACCACTAAACAAATAGATGAGCTGGCAAATAAAAAAGTTTATCCAGTTGAAAGTGGAGCAAGATTGGGAGCAAGTAAGCTCCGAGATTTAGCCTGGAGTTTAGACGTTTTAGATTTAAAAAAAGGAGGAAAATAATTATATGGCCTTAAAAGCAAAAGCAACTCAAGATTTTGTAGAAATAAAAGAGATCCGTGATGGTATCGTGGTACTTAAAAATGGTGAATTGCGAGCACTAGTCTTAGCCAATTCTGTAAATCTCTCTTTGAAATCAGATGAAGAGCAAAAAGCTACGATCTTACAATTTCAAAACTTTTTAAATACACTCGACTTTCCAATCCAAATTTCAGTCCAGTCTAGAAAATTAGATATTCGACCTTATCTTTTACTTTTAGAAAATAGAATGAAAGTCCAAAGTGAACCATTACTTAAACTACAAACAAAAGAGTATATAGAATTTATTAAAAATTTTACGGACACTGTGAGTATTATGACTAAAAGTTTTTTTATTGTTGTGCCATATTTTCATGAAAATTTGACGGTAGACACTGGAATTTTTAAGAGAATTTTTTCTAAAAAAAATAAAGCACAAAAAATGACTGAAAAGGAAGCGGATTTCGAAGAAAAGAGGTTGCAAATCAGTGAAAGAGTTTCTGTCATTGAACAAGGTTTAAATAGTTGTGGCATTAAAACTATTCAATTAGGCACAGAAGAAATCGTAGAAGTTTATTATAAAGTTTTCAATCCAGGGGAAGTGGAGGGAAAGATAAAATTAGAATAATTATTTTCAATTATAAATTATGTCATTTTTAGATAAATTATTAAAAAGAAATAAAAATAATGAAACAGAAACAAATGTTTCTGTTTTGGCTACGATGCCAGAGAAAATTTATGAGTCGGCAAATCTAGAATTGCAAGATATTATTGCTCCCTCTGCTTTAAAAATCGAGCCAAAATCTTTAAATCTAGGTGATAAAATCGCCCGTACTTTTTTTATTATTTCTTATCCTCGATTTTTGACTGATAATTGGTTTTCACCGATTATCAACCTAGATAAAATATTCGATGTGTCTATTTTTATACATCCGATAGATACTTCTTTAGTTTTAAGACAATTTCAAAAAAAAGTAGCTGAAGTGCAAAGTCAAATAAATGTTCGTGAGTCGAAAGGAATGGTACGAGATCCGATGCTTGATACCGCTTTCCAAGATCTAGAAAATCTACGAGATACCTTACTTCAAGCTCAAGAAAAAATGTTTGATGTTGGTGTATATATTACTGTTTATGCAGATAATAATATGGATCTTTTCAAAGTAGAAAATGAGATTAAATCAGTTCTCGAATCAAAATTAATTTATATAAAACCAGCTCTTTTCCAACAAGAAGAAGGCTTCAAGAGTGTTATTCCAACCGGCACGGATTTATTAAATATTCATCAAAAATTAAATTCTGAACCACTTTCGAGTATTTTTCCTTTTATTTCTTCTGATTTAACTTCTGATAAAGGAATTCTATATGGAGTAAATAGACAAAATTCTAGCTTAGTTATTTTTGATAGATTTTCTTTAGAAAACTATAACTCTGTCACTTTTGCCAAAGCCGGGTCTGGAAAATCATATTTTACTAAATTAGAAATTCTCCGATCTTTGATGTTTGATACAGATGTCATCGTAATCGACCCAGAAAGGGAATATGAATACTTAGCCGAAACAGTCGGTGGACGTTATTTTAATATTTCTCTTTCGTCTGACCACCACATTAATCCATTTGATTTGCCAATACCACGAGAAGACGAAACATCAGAAGATGTATTACGCTCAAATATTATTAATTTAGTTGGACTTTTCCGTTTAATGCTAGGTGGCCTTACTCCAGAAGAAGATTCAATTGTTGATC
>CAIJZZ010000070.1 GCA_903825255.1 uncultured bacterium | reverse complement strand
TTAAAGTCAAGGCATCCACCATACGCTCTTAAATTTCCTGTTAAGAAATTTAGAAATCACAAACTCTGACATTACCAAAAGTAACATCAGAGCTAAAACAAATCCTTTACATTTAATTATTTTTTCCAGACCGCTCTGGTAATTAAATAAAAAGAATTTTCTCCTGTCTCCAACGTAAAAGACCCCTCTAATGCTGGAACAGGAATTAAGTTTTCAATATTCATTCTTTCAGGAACCCTTGTCACTCTCGAGCGACGGGGTTTTCAAACAAAAAACCGCTTTGTAAGCGGCTTAATAGACAAAAGAAAACGTCTACTAAATCCGCCGTTTTAACTTGTTTTTGTTGATATTCATACTGATTAAGAGAGTATATATGAAATGAAAAAAGATGTCAACTTTATGCCTTGTGGACATTATGTGGACATCTTTTTTCAAAATAAAATTGAATTCTAACTATTTTATAGCAATACCATTAGCTTGACCAAAGTCTGAATTATAAGAAGTTTTTTGCCATGTAGCACCATTATCGTATGATTTAAGGATAGTGTAATCTCCTCCATTAACCACGTATATAACACCTGTAGGACTGATAGCAATAGCTTTTGGCCACTTAAATGCTCCACCATTAGTAGTATCTTTCCATGTGACACCATTGTCTGTGGATTTCAAAATAGTATTATTTTGATAATTAACTACATACATAACACCAGAGGGACTAATAGCAATACCATATGGCATTTTAAAAACTCCACTGTTAGTAGGATTTTTCCATGTACTACCACTGTCTGTAGATTTCAAAATTCTACCTGAAGGATTAGCAGAAGTACCTAGATTCTCAGTCATATAAATAATACCAGAAGAATCAATAGCTATACTTTGGCCTCCCATGAAATATGAACTTTTATCATAAGATTGCCATGTGACACCTTTATCAGTTGATTTCAAAATATGCCCAGAAATATTCCCATTACTAGGTACATATATGTCACCAACAGGACTAGTAGCAATACTGTTCATGAAAAAACTATTACTCCCGATACTATTAAGCACTTTCCATGTGACACCATTATCAGATGATTTAAAAATAGAATCAAAATAATTAGGTGCATCCATACTTTTATTAATAAGATATATGTCACCAGAACGACTAATAGTTATCCCAACAGGTATATCTAATAGGCTATCTTTAGATATAACCTGCCACGTATTACCACTATCTGTAGATTTTATAATAGCTCCTGAAACACCACCTACCCCATTACTAGTTACATAAACTATATCAGAATTAGGATTATTTATCGCAAAAAATTTATCGGAAGTATCACTAACCGCTGGATTGTTAAGTAGTGATACTTTTATTTTATAATTAAGTCCATACTTCCAACTCTCAGTATTAATTCTTGAACTAGATATAATATAATTATTATAAAGACCACTATTCTGAGAAGTAGGATTAACAAAAGGTACAGGTGTTGAACCATTATAAACCACTGAAACAGTCAACATACTCGTCAAAGGAATATTACAACTTGCCCATTTAATTTGAAAAGGTTTATCAGTAAAATATGTTTCTCCCCCATTTGGTGCAATAACTGTAATCGAAGGATCACCACCGGCTAAACAAAGAGTGGTAGGAGAAGGGGCTTGTTGAGTAGGAGTTAAATCAGGGCGTCCAAAATTTATCAACTGAGCAGTCAATTGATTTTTAGAAACATTTAATTTTCCAATATAATAAGAAAAACCACCAACAACTAAAACAGCAATAATGAGAAGCGCTAGAACCGATCCAAAACTTTTATCTTTTTTCATAAGATTAGTATGTAAACACTTTATTTTTAATGTCCTTATTATAAACCTATTAAAAAAGAAAACAAATAAATAAAAAAGTGTCCTACTGGACACTTTTTTATTTAAAAATAATTTAAATTTAAAAAAATTATTATTTGTGAGACATTTCATCCCCCAATTTAGAGAGAACTCTAGCTGCAGCATCTTTGCCACCCAAACCGAATGCTAAAGCACCGGCAATAGCAAACATTCCAATGATTCCGGTAAAGAGAATTTGCATATAAGCTGGAGCAATACCTAATTCTCCAAAAGCTACAATCAAAGAAAATACCCAAACAGCATATTTAGCAATTGTACCAAGCATATTAGCTGACTGAACATTCATCGCTTTAGCACTTGCAACTATCGTTTTAGAAAGAGCTTCCGAGACAATAGTAGCGATAATTAAAATAAAAGCAGCGACAAAAACTCTCGGTAAGAAAGTCAAAACATCATCCTTTAAGAAGGATGAAATATAATCTAAACCAAGCAGACTAAGTGAAGGCAAAAGGAAAATAATGATTATAAACCATTTTACAATTTCACCAATAAAATAACCTGAATTAAGTTTGATACCAGCTCTCATAAAAAACTGTTCCACCCCAATTGACTGAAAAAGTTTGTCTACTTTAAGAGCACTCACAACTTGCTGGAAAGCTTTCGCAATCAAAGCACCTAAGACCCATCCGATAATAAAGAGGATAATTGCGATAATTAACTTCGGAACAAATTGAATAAAACCCCACCACACACTCTGAAGTGAAGCATTAAAGACGTCACCCCAAGTAAGCCAAATATTACTCATAAATATAATTAATAACTTAATTTAACTAATAATAATTTTTTTAAGTTCCCCTATCGCTCGCGAGCGACGGGGTTCGACCTTAAAAAGCTAAGTAATATAATTATACCAATTTCTAGTCTTTTTTTAAAGCTTGTGTGGATAACTCTTTAGTTTGAAAAATGATTTCGTGGGGAAAGTCAAGGATGTCCCGCACGAGCTTATCATACATACTCAATCGATAGTTAAATTCTTTTGAATCAAAAAGAGCATAGACTAATTCTTTGCCAATTTCGGCTTCAAGTTTTTTAATTTCCTTTTCTATTTTACCTTTATTCAATTTATCCCCGACTATCAGCATATCTACTCGGCTATCATCTTTTTTTATAAAAAGTCCAGAAACAAGTAACAACTTCAATTTACCAACTTTTTTAAAATCATTTAAAATTAATTCTTTATCTAAGGTGTCAGAAGTTATTAAAAGTCTTTCAAATTCTTTTGTATATTTAAAAGCTCCATTAAAATGCCATTCTTCGGCTCTTTTTTTTATAAAACCAACCGAAGCTAATAAACTTATTTCTTTACGTACAATACTTGGGCTAACTCGACTTCTTTTAATAATCTCTTTATTATTAAAACCTTTTCCTTGATTCAAGAGAAAAAGCCTCATTAATTTGACTCTCGCGGGGGTTCCTAATAATTTACTTAGAATTTCCATATCCTTGTATTATATAGCTTTTTTAATAAAAAACAATCAGAAATTTCGATTACCGACATAATTTTGCGGAGTAATTTTTTTCATTTTTTGGACAATTTCTTTTGAAAGTTTATGTTTTTTTGCTACTTCTTCGATAAACGAATACATCATTTCTTTTGTAACGACTTTACCTCGAGTAAAATCTTTCAATAATTCATAGCCATCCTCGACTCCCAAACTACGTAAGATAACTTGATAGGCTTCTGAAACAACCTCCCAATGTTTTTCAAGTTCCATTTCCATCGCTTTTTGATCAACTTTTATTACGCTCAATCCTTTTGCAATAAATAATAAAGAAATTTTAATGTGACCGAAAACTAAACCGAAATTCCTCTCTACAGTCGAATCAGAAAGATCTCTTTGTAAGCGAGAAATAGTTAATTTACTACCAAAAAATTCACATAATGCATTAGCTAATCCTAAATTACCTTCAGCATTTTCAAAATTAATCGGATTTACTTTTTGAGGCATTGCTGAAGAACCAACCTCTCCTGCCTTAGGAATCTGCACGACCACACCTCTTGAAATATAGCTCCACATATCCCGATTAAAATCAATCAAAACTAAATTAGGCCCACGTAAAAGATCAAAGAGTTCTCGATAAGTATCATGTGGTTCGATTTGAGTAGTAAATGGATTATTGATGAATTTTATTTCAGAATTTTTTTCATTTAAACTTAAAATAAAATCATTCGAAAATTTTCGCCAATTAATTTTTGGATAAGCAAAATATAGGGCGCTATCTCCACCTGTGGCCCCATTTAATTTAACTTTTAATTTAAAATCTTTTAATTGTTTAATACCATGTCTTAAACGTGCTACAAATACATTCATTTCCCAACCGAAAGTAGTCGGACTCGCTGGTTGACCATGAGTAAGTGCCAACATTTGAACTTTTTTATTTTCCTTAGCTAAGTTTAATAATAACTTTTCAACTCTTTGATAATTTTCTAGAATTATTTTAATTCCATCACGGAGAGCTAAAGCATGAGAAAGATTATTTATATCTTCCGAGGTTCTACCTAAATGTATATATCCCATACAGTCAAATAAACTCCCGACCTTCATTTTTTCTTTTAAAAAATATTCTACGGCTTTAACATCGTGATTGGTCGTCTTTTCAAAAAATTTAATCCGTTCAAAATCTGTTATAGAAAAATTATTAATTAAGGAATTTAAAAAATCATTTTCATTTTTAGAAATTTTACGAGGCAAAACTTTTACTTTATCTAAAGCCTGAAAAAATTTTATCTCAATAATTGTCCGATATTTCATTAAACCAAATTCGCTAAAAATCGGTCCTAAGTCTAAAATTTTATCTTGATATCTTCCATCTAATGGAGAAATTGAAAACATTGTATTATTTTTCATCCTGTAGTGAAAAATGGCATTGCTCTAAAAGAGCATTCCCACTTTTTTAATTAATTTTAATAATTCTTCTTTTTTCATAAAAAATATTTAATCTAAAATTCTTTTAATGCCATTTTCTACTACGGGATTAATGCCAAGCAAAACCACGACTTGTTTTGTCCGGAAACATTACTAAGGTAGCTCCTTCCGCTAGACAGTCTTTTATCACTTCTTTATCATGTACCGAACCAGATGTGGCAAAAATAATTTTAATACCTCGATCGATCAGCACTTTCGGTCCATCTGAAAAAGGAAAAAAACTATCACTATAAACAATAGCATTCTCTAGATTGGCCTTAGAATCCTCTCCAGTTAAAGCGATATATGCATCATCCGCTCGCGCGATTGCAAGCTTTGCTGCTCCCACTCTATCCTGCTGACCAACTCCATTACCTAGTAATCTACCATCCCGCACTATTGTGATAGTATTACTATTACTCGTACAACCGATCGCCCAAGCTAAAATCAAATCTAAACAAACTTTTTCTTTTTCAATTATTGAGCTATCACCTTCAATTACAGCTTCTTTAAAATTTGGCACAAAAGTATAATTCGGCTGAACTAAAAATCCATCTCGCACATAACGAAAACGATTTTCTCGGTCAAGAGATTCTCCTTTAAGATTATCGAGATTTTTATTAACCACAATTCTACATTTCCCTTTTTTACGAGCCAAAATCTCTATTGCTTCATGATTAAAAAAAGGAGCCGTAACTGTATCTAAAAGTCTCCTCCCCCCTTCAGGCATTTTATAATGAATCAATTCTTCAGCTTCTTCTTCTGTTATTTTAAAATTAGTAAAAATAGAGCCACCGTGAATTGCTTTTACATCTCCTTCAATCATTTTTTTAAGCGCATCCATTTTATCGTGACTTACACCAAAACCACAGGCATTACCATGTTTTACGGCCACGGCCATAAAAGGAATTGGCTTTTTAAAATTTAATTCCCAGCCAGCTGCCATATGGGTTAAAGTTTGAATTATTTTATCTCGATCACAAAAATTATTATAAGAAAGTGGGGTCTCAGTCAAAAGCTTAAATTTAGTCGGACTAAATGGCCTCGCCCGTAGGTCTATGGCCGAGGGACTATCATTAATTTCATATAAAGCTGAAGGGTTTTGGTAAGCATTCTCGCCATAACAACAATTATCCGACAATTCACCTAAAATTCCTTTATAAGATTTCTCACTTAAATACTCTGCTGAAGCCATACAATATTTCGCTACTGTGAACTCTGCTTTAGCGGCAAGCATTTTTATAAAATTTTTATCTTGCTGTTCGTCTTTTTTGTCATTTTTTAAATATTCAATTACTTTTTCGCGATCATCATGATCGCAAACTACGATACGACCTCCCTTCGCTGCTGCTCGTAACATCGTCGGCCCACCAATATCTGTCTTTTCAATCACTCCTTCAAGGGTCGAACCCTCTTTATTTATTTCTTCTATCAGTGGGTACATATCACAACAAACAAGTGAAATAAGAGGTAATTTTAATTTTTGAAGCTCTGCCATATCTTCTTTAACCTCCCTCCTAGCTAAAAGCATCGCATAAAATTCTCGCGATAAAGAAACCACTCTGTGTCCGAAAATCGGTGCTCCGACAAAATCAGTCAAATCCATAGCTTCGATTCCTTTATCTTTTAGATATTTAGCCGTACCAGCTGAAGACATTATTTTCCAGCCCAAATCAATTAAATCCTTGGCAAATTTATCAATTCCTTCTTTATTATAAACAGAAATAAAAGCGATTTTTTCCATTTATTTACTATATCATTTCTCTTTAAAAAACTGAAATACAAAAATCCCCATATATTATTTTTAGGGGGTTTTGAGCGCGACGGCGCGAAAACTTCAGGATTTTTTAAGACTTATGTATCTTTGAAAAATCCGTACCCTAGAAAACAATATATAGGGATAAAAATTAAAAAAACACAAATAAAAAATTTTTGAATGGTCTGGCCGAGCGTACTCGCGAGGAGAACCGAGGACCTGAAAAAATTTAGTTATTTGTGTTTTTTTTATTTATTTAAGCTCTACTTTTCCACCTACTTCCTCTATCTTTTTCTTCACTTCTTCAGCTTCAGCTTTTTTCATTCCATCTTTCAAAGTTGCTGGAGCGCCATCGACTAGATCTTTAGCTTCTTTAAGTCCTAGACCTAATACTTCTTTTACGATCTTCATCACGGCAATCTTTTGTTCACCGGCGGAAGCCAAGACCACAGTAAAGGCATCTTTTTCCTCAGCGGCAGGACCAGCGGCAGGACCAGCAACAGCAACAGCCGCAGCCGAAACTCCAAACTTCTCTTCTAAAGCTTTGACTAATTCGTGCAAATCAAGCACGGACATAGTTTCAATTTTTTCTATAATATCTTTAAATTTATCTGACATAATATTTTTTAATTAATTTTTATAATAAAACAAATACTAACTTTTTGAATTAGCAATTTGATCCAAAACAACAGCGAACTTTTGAATTGGAGAATTAATAACATTCACAAACTTAGCATATAATACTTCACGACTTGGAATCATTGCAATTTCAGTCATCTCGGCACTATTTACAAATTTACCTTCAAAAATTCCACCTAAAATATTTAAAACATTTTTATGAATTTTTTGAAAATTGTAAATTTCACGAGCTGGAGCGATTTGATCCGCCCCATAAACCATCGCTACTTCACCAGGTAATTCTGGTAATTCACCTTTAGCTTTTCCGTTTAACGCGCGCTTGAAAAATGTTTTTCGGGCGACTTTATAAAAAACATTTTGATTTCTTAAATCTCTACGTAATACTGTTTCCTCTGGAGTATGAATTCCATGGAAATTTACAAAGACTACTGATTTAGAGCTATCAATTGATTTTTCAAGATCTTTAATTATTTCTTCTTTTTTTGATTTTAATAACATAATTTTTTTTGATTAACTTCTCCGACTAAAGTCGGAGTACAAGAAAATATAGTCGCAACGCTCCTTATTTTCTAATAAAAAAAACGGCTTAATAGCCGCAAGGTTTTTCCGACTTAACGTCAGAATATCGACCCACTAAACAGGACTTACTGCGCCCGTCCGTAGCTTTATGCGAAGGAGGGCTGTTTGCCTGTTTTCTTTGCGGTAAATATACTATAGCATAAACATACTATTTTGCAATCTTAGATTGAGTTATCTTATTTCTGAAGATTTATTGGAACTCCAGTGTTTGAATTGTCTTGTCTGGCTGTATCATTGAAAAAACTAAGTATAAAAACTCCAATTAAGCCCAAAACTATCATTCCTAGAAAAATTAAAAGTATTTTGAAAAAATGTTTCATATATATTCATATTATATCATATAAAATCACCATAACTATAAACGCAAAAAAACCCGTCGCCTTAATGGCGATCGGGTTTTTTGGAGCGATTTTAGTCAGCTAGACTCCCGATTTATCCGTATCGAGAAACGCTAAGCTATAACTAAATTAGTTATGCACTGAGTAACTTCCAGTTGGGAAGTTGTATAGATTTGAACCAGAAAGATTAGTACCAGTTACACCGTTGGTTGAAGTATCATCCCAATTAAATCCTGTATTTAATACAGAACTTGCAATGGTTTGTGTACTACTTGCAGCGGCTGTACCAGCAATAGTCATGAACAAGCTCAAAGTCTTTGAAGTACCAGCTGAGATGGTGTATCCATCAAAGTCAGTAAGGGTAGCTGAACCTAAGTTACAAACAACTTGTACGGAAGCAGCGGTCGTGGTTGGAGGAGTACATGCACTACCTGAGATAGTGGTTGTACCGTCTGCAATACGAGGCAAGGTGTATGTAAGAGTACCGGCTGTGAAGTTAGAACTACTTACATTAAAGGTAACTTGATTAAGTTTGATATCACCCTTAGCATCAGCAGCGATTGTTAATTCACCAATTTTGTTTTCAACTGTACTGATCTGTAGACCAGAGTTTGAAGTGGTGTTAACAGTAACTGTAGGTCGTGAACCAACCATTGTCATAGTTGGAGCAGGGACACCAGCAGAAGCTGTCAAACCAAGATCAGAGTCACCAGCGGCTACTGTTGAACCAAGAGTATAGAATCCAGCTGTTCTAGTTAAAGTAACTACAGCGGTTCCAGCTCCAGTAGTAGTTGTACCACCAGTAAAGGTGATAACTTCACCAGTAGCGGAAGTTACAGAAGTTGGGAAGGCAGTAGCAGTACCACCTGTGACAACTGCAGTAGTCCATCCAGTACCAGCACTTACTGTCCAAACATTACCAGCAGATTTATCTAAGGTAATAGTTGCAGGTTCGGTAAGAGCAGAACTAAATTGACTTGTGACAAAAGTAGTAGCGTTAGCAGTAATAGTACCAGTTACGGCACCAGCAGTAGCTACGACTTTATCTTGGGCAACTGTACGAATATCACCAGCAGTAACTGTGCCACTTCCGTCTACATCATTGTAAGTCTTACCACCAGCGGTAAGGAAGGTTACAGTAGAGACTGAAGTACCAGATTGGTATTTAACATAACTCAAGGAAATCGTTGCTGTAGTGTTAGGAGTAACTGCATTAGTACCAACTGGAGCATATGTAGCATATGCAGTAACAGTTAGACCTGAGCCTCCGTTTGGCACAGCAAGATTCAAACCTTGTAACCATGCAACACCAGAAACGACTGGAGCTGTAGCTGAACCGACTTTAACACTCATGATAGGATTCGTTGCTGAACCACTAACAGTGAATTTAAGTTCGGAAATTGTAGCAGCACCATTGGTTGATACGAATGTGTAATCTGCTCGTGTAGCATCAGCTGCGCCTGTGCCAGTATTGGTTGGATCACCAGCTGGAACGAATTGAGCAGCGGTTGAAGAAGCAGAAACAAGTACTGGAGCTCCAACTGTACCAGAGTTCAAAGTGACTGTTTGTCCTTGTTGAGCTGCGATACTGATTGAAGTGTTACTTGATGAACCAAGAGCATTAACAGCAAGCTTGGTGATAACTTGAGCACCACCGGTTGTGGAACTTGTATCAGCAAACACGTCGATGATCTTGGTGGCTCCTGGAGCTAGAGTAAAGTCTACAGAGAAAGTATTTGTAGCTTGAGGTTGAACTGGGGTTGAGCCAGAACCTGAAGTTTCAGAAGTTCTTAATCCAGAGAAATTATTTAACTTTGGAGTGGTTGTGGTGTTATCAAGTGGTGTTGTAGCTGTACTATCGTATAGATTTACAACAAGACTAGTAACACGAACTGATTCAGAAGAACTTTGGTTCTGAATAACATATGAACCAAGTTTTACACCAGCAGTATTTGGACTAACTGTTTGGTTAGAATAACCAGTATTCTTTGCAACAGCTAGAAGACCTGTCTGGATGGTAAGAGTATTGCCTGTCTGAGCATTGGTTGTGATAGCAGCCTTAGAATTGAATCCTTCAGCTGTACCAGTTCCAAGGTTTGCAGAAACAGTACCAGCTGTGTAGCTTGTACCATCAGTCTTTCTTAGATCGGCACGAACTTCAAGGATACTATCTGTGGCAGCAGGAATAATCATCTGTGAGCCTAGAGAGAATGTATTACTGTAACAATTGAAGCTGGCTCCACCAGTTGTACAATTTGATGCTCCAAAAGCTGAACTAGAAGTTAAAGATATCTGAGAACCAACTTGTGAACCATTAAAGTACAAAGTTACGTTCTGAATACCAGCATTGGCTGCACCTGCAGCAGAAGACAAAGCCACAGATACAGGTAATGATGTAACTTTTACATCTTCGCCGTAACCATGAATTTTGAATTTACCAATAGCAATGTTTGAAGAGCCACCAGTAACATTTGTCATTGTATTGAAGGTAGGATCAATCACAACAGTAGCTGAACCAGCTCCGATTGAGATTGTACCAGCAGTACTTGCTGAGAATGAACCAGTACATGCAAGTGTTCCACAAACAGCAATGTTTACGCCGATCTGAGGATCAGTGACCATCAAATCAGAAGCTTGCTGTAAGGATACTGTGAAGCTGAAGCTTGAACCTTTTACGATATCGCCACGCACCTCAAAGGTGTGTCCGCCTGTCGTAAGAGTAACTGGAGCAGCACTCATATCAAATGTAAGATAATTTGAACCATTTGCCATGGTCATAGTTGCTTGTGTACCAACTTGAAGTCCATCAACAAAAAGATTTACGTTTGCAAGTGCATCAGAAGGAGCTGATCCTGTGATGCGGAAATTAGCAGCTTTAAGCTGAACATTTCGTGTATTTACTTGCATGACTTGACGCCATACTGTGTAGCCAGTTGTACCAGCATTCACACTTGCGTTAGCCACAGTGTTACCACCAGTAGCACCAGTAGCGACACCAGTAGAATCTTTAGCAACAGTAGCTAGACTTCCACCAGATGCAATATACATGTCATTACCCATAATACTGACTGTGTTAGCAGTAGTACCTGAAGTAAAGCCAACTAAAGCAACTTTTACGTCATAAGAATTTGTTGTAGCGACATCTGCCTTTACAGCGATAGTCTTTGAACCATTTACAACGAGATTAAGATTATTCATCATAATCATACCAGTTGTGTTGAAAGAATATCCGTCTGTAACACGAGTCACGCCATCATATAGATAGACATTGGAAAGTGTATTTTGATCGGAAACACCACTTCTCTGTAAGGTTACAGAATTAACTGTACCGTTACCAGTGAAGGTAATGTGTAACAAATCAGCAGTTGCTTGACCAGCAACAATAGTGCCAGCAGCTGGATTATCTGTAGACAACATAGCTGATATAGGACCAGACTGTGTTGTTGTAGTAGTTGTAGTAGTTGTTGAAGTTGAAGAAGAGCAAAGTACACCCGTGATTGAGTTATACATAGCTCCGGCTGGACAACCAGTTGTTGTACCTGTAGTTGTTGTCGTAGTTGTCGTTGTTCCTGTACCAGGTGTAGCTAGAAGAGCTGCACGTGATTTAGCTCCAAAAATTCCATCAGCGGTTAAGCCGTTAGCTTTTTGAAAAGCTTTTACAGAAGCCAAGGTAGCATTACCGAAATAAGTGGTCTCTTGACCAGCAGATCCAGCACCATTACCATCGACAGCGTAGCCTGTTTCGTTAAGTGTCTGTTGTAGATACTTAACTTGAACATCTCGCATTTTTAACCTTAAAGTTTTTGTGATAGTGCCATCTGCAGCATTTACTTTTGATGTGTTACCAAGAAAAGAAAATGAGAATGCAAGAGCGACAACCATAAATCCCATAAGGAATTTTGATTTGAATAAATTACTCATAAAATTATCTAATATACTTCTATCTAGTTCTATTTTTTAAAATAAAATTTAGATGAAGTAATATGCCATTAATTAGTTTCGACAAAACTAAAAGCATATTTTTCTATCACTGTTTTTATCTACCAAAAAATAATAATAATAAGACTAATAAGTTGGGTAGAAAAAATTGACAGTGAACAGATTTACTTTAAACTTCTTCCAAAGACTAAATCAGTCTTTGGTTGAAAAGAAAACCAAAACGAATCTATCCTGTAGAAAATTCCACAAGATTTTTCCTCTTTAGTTTTCAATGACCTTTCCTTGCCCGTCCGAAGCTTTCGCGAAGGAGGGCTTATTTTTATTCAAAATTTTTTCGACGAAATTGTGAACAAAAATAAATACAATTTATGAATACAGAACTGCACACTTATGTGCGTTCCATAAACATAATAACATTATAATATTTGCTATTAAATACAGCAAATATTATGTGGATAAACTCCTTCATAATCTGTGCTTTACAACACAAACTAAATGAAACAAAACCCACACTCTAATAATCGCATATTTTTACCTAAAATGCAAACCATAGAGTACGTATTTATATACGCATTAGAGCGAATAAACGTTGCAAAATGTTTGAATAAAATTTAGTTTTTAATCTATTTTGATAAAAAATAGCGAGACCATCTTTTTTCTCCGATTTTATAAAGGACACCATTATGTACCATAGAAATCAGTTCCCTTTGTAAAGTTTTTTCACCACAAGAAAGTAGCACCCCTTTTGCAGAATTTTTAATGTCCGTTATAGTAGCTCCATTTTTTTCTTTTATTATTTTAACAATTTCATCTCTCCTTTGTTTTTTCAATTCGTTAAAATCAGTTTTATGATCTTTAACATTTAAGGATAGGATATTGGTTGGAATTTTAACTTCATTAAGAGCCTTCATTAAAGTACTTCCTTTTTGGACACCTATCCTTGTCTGGTGTCCTTTATGTTCGTGTCCATTAATATTATGGACTTGATTATGTCTAACAAAATCATTCTTTAGGTTATCGTTTGTCTTTAATGAAAATTGATTTTGGTAATTATTAACTCCCAAATTTTCTTGAAGATTATTTTCTAAATCTTCTGTAAAAAATCCTAACAAATCTGATTCTGATTTAATCTCATTAACGACTTTCTTTAATTCAAAAAACTCCTTTTTTAGAATATTACAATTCATTTCAGAAATCATTCCGATTGCACTAAGAATATCTAAAAAAGACACTATTTCTAAAATCTTATTATTCATCTTTTCAGATAAATCAATTTGTGAAAAAGAATATATGTCCGATATAAGATTCCCTCCTAATGTCCTTAATTTATTCCTTAATGGTTCATCTTTATCAATCATGTCCGTTACCATATAAAGCGCTGTAATAAGTTTTTTAGTCTTTATATAAGAGATAGAAAAATAAGTGTCCATCTCAATTATATTAGAATCTGTCCTATAAGAACTAGGTGTATTTTGAACAGAGTCCTTTAAATTTTTATTTTCCTCTAACATACGTCCATTATATATAGGACAATAAAAAAGGCAAGTTTTTTAACCCCTTATTTCCCCCTTGTCAGAGGGATTAATAAAAAAAACAAAATGTGAAAGTTTTCGCCTGCGGGCACTGGCTGCGTCTTGTCCGCCAGAAAACTTTCATATTTTGTTTTTTTATAAAATAAATTTTTAAATTTATGTTAAAATAGATAAATATGGTAAAAAATGACAAGCAAAAAACTATCAACAAAAATTCAAATAATGACAAAAGTAAAAAAAATATTTCTAAATTAAAAACAGAAACCAAACATGGTATTTGGGCAGTTGTTTTTTTTGTTTTAGCACTTTTTCTTTTTATGTCCGCTTTCAATATGGCTGGAGTAGCGGGACAATTCGTTTATGATATTTTTTATTATTTATTAGGAATTGGTTATATACTTCTACCAATTCTTTTTATTTTATTAGGATCTTCTTTTGTTAAATCCGAACGACCAAACATTGGCTGGAATCGCACTTTCAGTTCTCTAATGTTTTTACTTTCTAGTTTGGGTATCATAGATATAACTTCCGGAAGTAACACTGGCGGACTTTTGGGTAGAATTTTATCTGCTCCGTTCGTTTCTCTTTTTGATGTTTATGCTAGCATCGTTTTACTTGGTGCTATTTTAATAATTTCTATTTTAATAATGTTTGATACTAAACCAATGCTTCTGCCAATCTTAAAAAGTATTTTTAATATTTTTAAAAAGAAAGAAAGAATCGAGGAAGAACCTATTGAGGAGGACGCGGAAGAGGAAGAAACTGAAAAAGAAAATCTTGGTGATAAAATCATCAAAAATTTAGGCATAAGTAAAAAAGAAAAAGAATTAGTTTTACCGAAAGAAAATGAAGAGGAAGAGATCCCAATCAAAAAAAGAAAAAATCTTTTATCTTCTTACGTGCCTCCCCCACTTTCATTACTGGAAGAAGATAAAGGCAAGCCAAACACTGGCGACATTAAAGCCAATGCGAATATTATTAAACGCACACTCGCAAACTTCGGTATTGAAGTTGAAATGGATGAGATCACTGTGGGACCCACAGTCACTCGCTATGCATTAAAACCAGCTGAAGGCATGAAACTTTCTCGTATAGTCGGATTACAAAATGATTTATCTCTCGCTCTCGCTGCGCACCCGATTCGTATTGAAGCTCCGATCCCTGGTAAGTCTCTCGTCGGTATCGAAATTCCTAATAGATCAAAATCAATCGTCGGCCTTGCTACTCTCCTTTCAGATGAAAAATTCCAAAATTCAAACAAGCCGATTACGGTCGCCCTCGGTCGTGGAATTTCTGGGAAAGCCATGTTTGGTAATTTAGCCAAAATGCCTCACTGTCTCGTCGCTGGAACTACTGGTTCTGGAAAATCAGTCACCATACATTCGATGATTACTTCTCTTCTCTACCGAAACGGACCAGATGATTTGAAATTAATTTTAATTGACCCAAAACGTGTTGAACTTACTCTTTATAATAAAATTCCGCACTTACTCACTCCCGTCATCACTGATGCTAAAAAAACAATTCTGGCTCTCAAATGGGCCGCGAAGGAAATGGACCGTCGATATGATATTTTAGAAGCAGAATCTGTGCGAGACATAAGTTCATACCATGAAAATGTTTTTGGTAAAAATAATAAAAAAATTAAAACAGACAGCGCCGGAGTAGAAACAGAAGTAAATGCTGAGCGTATGCCATATATTGTCATTATAATAGACGAGTTAGCCGATATAATGACCACATACCCTAGAGAACTTGAATCTGCTATCGTTCGTCTCGCTCAAATGTCTCGCGCTGTCGGTATCCACCTAATTCTTTCCACTCAGCGCCCAGAAGTAAATGTCATTACTGGACTTATTAAAGCCAATATCCCTGCTCGTATTGCTCTTAAAGTTTCTTCACAAATAGATTCACGCACTATCTTAGATGCTGGCGGAGCCGAAAAACTACTCGGGGCTGGTGATATGCTTTATTCTTCAGGAGATGCTCAACCAGAACGTCTACAATCTGCCTTTATTTCTGAAGGTGAAGTAAAAAAAGTAGTTAAATATTTAGTGGAAACATATAAAGATGAAATAAATGATGAAATTTCTTTAACTTCTGGTTCAATTTCAGCTGATAAAAGTATTTTTGAAAGCACCTTAGATGATGCAGACGAAGAAGATGAAATGTATGAAGAAGCTCGTGCTTGTATCATTGAAGCCGGAAAAGCTTCAACTTCATATTTACAAAGAAAATTAAAACTTGGTTATGCTCGAGCTGCAAGACTTATGGATATGCTCGAAGACCGTGGAGTGATCGGACCAGGAGATGGCGCAAAACCTCGAGAGGTACTAGAAAAAATCGAACACACAGAAGATGGAGGAAATGTAATCTAGAAAGGGTAATATTTTGTTTTGCGAGCAGGGCTCCCCCCAAACCGAGGACCCGAGCAAAATAAAATATTACCCGTCTAACCAAAATGAACCAAGACGCGAAAAAAATTGTTAAAATAGGATCGGTATCACTTTTATTTCTGATAATAATAATTTTTGTTTTTATCGGCTCAAGAGACTTGATCTTCGGTGTAAAAATAAAAAATGTACAGATTATAAATATCATGGACGGGTCTACTACTCCTGGTGAGATTATGCGAATCACTGGTAATGCAAAAAATGCAATAAACTTAAGCATAAATGGTAGAATAATCTCAATCGACCAACAAGGCAACTTTGATGAAACGATTGCACTCCTCTTGGGGTATAATATAATTGATATAAAAGCAGAAGATAAATTTAAAAATAGTGATGAAAAAAATTATAAATTAATATTAAAGTAATTTTATAGGCTTTACTTTTTCTCGGGTCCTCGGTTTGAAGCCAGACCAGCTCGAAAAAGCAAATCCTACAAAATTACTAAAAAGTTTATGCAACAAAAGAAAAAAGAGAAAAAAGAAGACAAAACAGTAAATCAATCAGGCTTAGAAGATACATTAAAGGCGATCCAGACTAAATTCGGGGAAGGATCCATTATGAAAATGGGTGACACACCGAAAGTAGATATCAATGTCATTCCGACAGGCTCTATTGGATTAGATATGGCGCTCGGTGTCGGAGGAATTCCACGTGGCAGAATTATTGAAATCTTTGGACCAGAATCCTCGGGTAAGACTACCCTTTCTTTGCATATCGTGGCTGAAGCTCAAAAACTAGGTGGTGTTTGTGCTTACATTGATGCTGAGCACGCTATGGATCCTGAATACACTAAAAAACTTGGCGTAAATATTAATGACTTACTTATTTCTCAACCGGATACAGGTGAACAAGCCTTAGAAATAGTAGAAAGTTTAGTTCGTACTGGTAAGATTGATGTAATTGTCATCGACTCTGTCGCTGCCCTTACTCCAAAAGATGAAATCGAAGGTGATATGGGCGCATACCACGTCGGGAAACAAGCTCGTTTAATGTCACAAGCGCTTCGAAAACTCACGGCTATCGTCGCTAAATCAAAAACGGTTGTTATCTTTATCAACCAAATCCGTATGCAAATCGGTGTAATGTTTGGTAATCCAGAAACAACAACTGGTGGAAAAGCTTTGAAGTTCTATACTTCTATTCGATTAGATATTCGTAAAATTGCTCAAATTAAAAAAGGCGAAGACGTCGTCGGTTCCCGCACTCGCGTAAAAGTCGTAAAAAATAAAGTGGCGGCACCATTCAAACAAACTGAATTTGATATCATTTACAACGAAGGTATTTCTAAAGAAGGAGAAATAATGGCTCTTGGTGAAAAATTTAAAATCATAGAAAAAACTGGTAACTCTTATTTTTATACACCAGGTGGCGAAAAAGAACCCTCCTCCGCCAAGGCTTCACAGGGCGAGAAAATAAAATTAGGAGTCGGTTATGACAACACTCGCACATTCCTCAAAGAAAATAAAAAAATCGCTACAGATATTCTAAAGGAGATAAGAAAGAAGTTTAAGGAAGAAGAATAAAATAATTTTATGCAAAAAAACAATAAATTAACCAACGTTTTATTAATAGTACTTATCCTCTCAATTATTGGTTTAGCTTTTTTCTTATTTTTGAAAAACAAGCCTATTCCCCAAAATAAATATATTTCATCTAACCCCCTTGGTAATTGTTCTGTTCCTCAATATAAAACAAAAAATCTTTATCCGGTTGAATTTAAAAATGATGATTCACTGACACAGTTTGTGGTTATCTTTAAGGCAGGCACTGATATTAGATTAAGAGAAAAATATTTTAAAAGTCTTTGCGGAGCTGATACAACTGAAATAAATAGTATTATTGATACTTATGGATTAGTAGTTCAAAGACTTATTAATTCAACTTCAGAAGAAGATTTAACTAAATCTTTTGAATCAGCTCGTAAAAATATGCCAAATGTAACTGACCTTAACCTTGAATATCTTATTACAATACCAAATAATACTAATAAGGGGAAAATTATTGAAACACTTACCGCTTTTCGAGATTCTCTTTTAGTACATAATGTCAGCACAAATGGAAAAGCCTATTTACCGTAAAAATACTTACTAGTCTTTATTGGTAAATAAACAATAAAATAAATTAAACATAAAAAGTTTGATTTAAAATTTTTTTCTGCTAGTATAAAAATATGGCAACATTAGAATATAGTGCAATAAGAGAAAAGAAAGTAATTATTCATGACGACGAACCTTGTGAAGTTATTGAGTCTCATGTCGCTCGAACTCAACAACGCAAACCTCAAAACCAGGTTAAATTAAAAAGTTTAATTTCTGGAAAGGTCTTCCCCGCTACTTATCACGTTTCCGATAAAGCCGATGAAGCTGAAATCGAAAAACGAGATGTGAAATTTTTATACAGTAATAAAGGCGAATATTGGTTCTGTGACCCAGAAGATCCTAAAAATAGATTTAAATTAAATGGTGACTTGCTTGGCAATACTGCTAAATTTTTAAAAGCGAATGAAAATGTCACCGCTCTCGTCTGGACGACAGATGACGATGAAGAAAAAACTATTGGGCTAACTCTACCTATCAAAATGGAATTCAAAGTCAAAGAAGCTCCACCAGCAGTTCGCGGAGATACTTCTAAGGGTGGCAATAAAGTGATTACTCTCGAAAACGGAACTACAATAAACGCTCCAATGTTTATCAATGAAGGTGACACGGTCATCATTAATACTGAAAATGGAGATTACGTCGAACGAGCTAGCAAATAAATTTAATTTAAAAAAACCCTCCAAATGGAGGGCTTTTTTAAATTTCAAATAAATTTTTTATTTAGCGACAAATGGCAATAAGCCCATAAAACGAGCTCGTTTCACTGCCATGGCAAGCTGACGTTGATTTTTTGAAGTCACTCCAGTACGCTTATGACTGACAATTTTACCATTTGGATTCAAAAATTTTTTTAGAATTTCAATATCCTTGTAGTCTATATATTTTATATTATTTGATGAAAAGTAATCTTGTTTCATTTTTTTTATTTATAATTCTTGATTAATAATTTATTTATTTAGAATGGAATATCTTCTGGATTGATATCTTCTTCTGGATATTCGATAGTATCCATCTCTCCCCCACTCTCTGGAGCTTTAGAAGGAGTATTTACTGCTCCGCCTGAACTAGAACCTGTTGAACCACCTTTTGGTCCAAATTGAGTTCTGTCTGCAACTATTTCTGTGCGATATTTTTTCTCTCCACTAGTTTTATCATCCCAACTTCTAGTCTGCATTCTACCTTCTACGAGCATTGAACTCCCCTTTTTCATATACTGAGCGACAGTTTCAGCTTGTCGGCCGAAAACTACCACGTTGTGATAATCAGCTGATTCTTGTTTCGCTCCATTTTTATCTTTCCACACTCTATTTGTAGCCAAAGAAAATGAACAAACTTTTATCCCTGAAGGTAATGATCTTAATTCTGGATCGCGAGTAAGATTTCCTATAACGATTGCTTTATTTAGATACATAATTTTTATTTAATTAAAATTATTAATAATCTTAAACAGAGATCATCGCATCGATCTCTTTATCGACTTCTTCTTTATTTATTGGAGCAGCTTCTTCAGGATTGTTTTCCTTTTTAGTAAACATTGGTCTCTTGCTATGACCACCTTCTTTACTAACAAATCTCTTTGAAGCGAGAGTATTTTCTTTGACGGTTTTAATAATCAAAGAACGAACTATGTTTGGATCTAAATCAACTTTCTTTTTTAATTCTAAAACTTTTTCTGCTTCCATACTAAATTTCACCCAGCCAAAATAAGCAGAGCTAAATTTGTTTCGAACATTTTGCACTACTTTTAACATTGGATATGCAAGCTCAATTAATTTTGGCATTTCATCGGAAATCACACTACCCCCTAGTGAGGCGATGAGTTCTTTTAAATCTCCATATAAACCAGCTACATTTTCTTCTGGAATAGTAGGTGCTAAAAGATAACTAACCTCGTAAATGCGAGGATCTACTATATTACTTTCTTCTTCATTAGTCATTATTTTTTCGCGTTTAAACGCGAACTATTGTTAATTTTTATAAAATCTCATTATGGACCTTGTGAACTGGATTCAGAGCCAGTTCAAATGAGACTTGGTTATATTAGCAATTTTATCTCTAAATGTCAAAAAACTGTGATGTTTAAATTCATCACCGGTTTATATTGACAAATAATTTTTTTATATTAAGCTAAAATCAAATATGATTTAATAGTATAAACTCTTTAAAATAAAAATTATGGCACTAAAAGTATCTGAATTTACTCTTGAAGCGGGAAATAAAGCTCAGGAAATCGGTGGGTTGAAAATAGAAATAGAAAAGATGGACGAAAATACAAAAAGTATAAATTACACCGTTAACCCATCTTGCGTTAATGATACCAATATTAAAAGCAAAAAACCGAATTTTATCATTCGCTTTCTACCACACGATAAAAATATGTGGAACAACCAGGCAACTGCCGAGCTATCTGAAGCGTTACAAATTCTAAAAAACGCTAAAAAAATGTTAAAGGAGGGAGAATTCGAAAAGGGTGAAAAAAAGATAAAGGAGACTTTTAAATAAAAATATCCTTAATATCAAAAAGAGGTGTTTATAAAAATAAACACCTCTTTTTTAAATTACTATTGCGTTTATATTCCAAAAAGTCTTTTAGCATTCTCCACTATCGCCTCTGCGACAGTTTCTTCAGGTAGACCTTTGACTTCGGCGATTTTTTTTACAATTTCTCGTACATAAGATGGCTCGTTTCTTTTTCCACGATATGGCACCGGAGCGACATAAGGCGAATCAGTATCCGTTAAAATTTTATCTAGTGGAGTCGCTTTTATAACAGAAATATAATCACAAATTTCAGGCTTGGGTTTATAAGTAATTGGACCCGCGAAAGAAATATAAAATCCTATGTCCACAAACCTTTGCATATCCTCTACACTACCAGCAAAAAAATGCGACACTCCTTTGACTTTCGCATTCTCTTTTAAAATCTCCCAAGTATCAAAATACGCATTATGACTCTTATCATCTGGGTTATTCCTGATATGTAGCATCAGTGGCTTCTCTGCTTCATTGGCTAGTTCAATTTGTTCTATAAAAACTTTTTTTTGTTTTTGAATTGAATCAGAATCTAAATGATAATAATCTAATCCACATTCACCGATAGCTACTACCTTCGGATCTCTAGCTAATTCCAAATATTTATTTTTATCAAAAACTTCTGCTCTCGACATAAAACCATCACCTCCCACCTCATCTTCATCATGAAACGCTTCTTCGAGATGTATTGGGTGAAGTCCAATGATTGCATACACCCCTTCTTTATATTTATGGGCTATCTCTACTGCTCTCTTTGAGGTACTATATTGGCTACCAACATTAAAAAGCCAAGTATCTGCATCTAAGGCACGACCTATAACTTCATCTCCATCCTCTTTGAAGGTTTTAAAATTTACATGACAATGGATATCAATATATTTCGGCATTTTATTCTTTTCTTAAAAATAAAGGTGTTTCTGGTTTTTTATTTTCTTTAATTAAATCTTCTATTTTTTTAGCTGTTTCAGGTAAAAATGGTTCTAGAGACTTCGCAATGTTCCATAAATCTAAAACTAAATTTTTAATTATTTCCTTTCCTTTTTCTAAATCTGTTTTAACTAATTTGAATGGCTGTTCTTTCTGGATTGTTTCGTCTAGTTTACTAATCTTTACCCAAATTAAATCTATCACATTTTTTAAATTAAAATTTTCTATTTCATTTTTAATATTTTCATCAAAATTAAATTCACCTAAAACAACAGGCTCCGATAAATTATTTTCTGCCATAGTCATGATACGACTAGTTAAATTCCCTAACCCATTCGCTAGCCCTGAATTATATGCATCTTTAAAGCGCTCAATAGTAAATGGTGAATCTTCAAAAGGAGAAATTTCTCGCGCTAAGAAAAAACGAAGTGCATCAGTGCCGTATTCTTCTACAATTGTTTTAGGATCAACTACATTACCTAAGGTTTTAGACATTTTTACTCCCCCGTCCCCAGTAATAAAGCCATTGATGATTATCTGGTGCGAATTTGGAATCTCGGCTGCCATCAACATCGCTTGCCACATTGCAGACTGAAAACGTAAATTATCTTTCCCACAATATTGCGTCGGTGTGCCGTGCACCCAATATTTATCAAAATCTGTCCCTTCTCCTATTTCTGGCCACCCCAAAGTAGAAATATAATTCACTAATGCATCAAACCACACATAAATCACATGTTCAGAGTCTCCTGGTACCTCTATTCCCCAAGGCATTTTTGATTTTAAACGGGAAATAGAAAAATCTTGTAAGCCTCTTTCCACAAAAGCTTTAATTTCATTAAAACGAAAATCTGGTACCACAAAATTTGGATTTTGCTTATAAAGATCTTGTAGTTTTTCCTGAAATACCGAATACTTAAAAAAATAATTTTCTTCATTTATTATTTCAAGCGGTCTTCCAGGGTGAATCGTGCATTCTCCGTTTATGATTTCTGAATCATTTTTTATTTCTTCACAACCAACACAATATTTCGCT
Organism: uncultured bacterium; assembly: GCA_903825255.1. GTDB lineage: Bacteria > Patescibacteriota > Minisyncoccia > Phycocordibacterales > UBA9973 > UBA9973. The sequence goes on along the minus strand of CAIJZZ010000070.1, from coordinate 52,429 downwards.
TCATAATTTTTTTTATAAATATAACCATTCTTATAAATTACTAGCCAAAATTCTTTTACCGCTTTCTCATGAGCTTTATCTGTAGTACGAATAAAATGTAAGTCTTCTGACATACCAAATATTTTTACTGAATCTTTAAAACGTAAAAAACTCTGATCCACAAATTCTTGCGGACTTAATTTTAAAGAATCCGCTTTTTCTTGTATCTTCATACCATGTTCATCAGTACCAGTATTAAAAAATACTTCATAACCCTCTAGTTTTTTATAACGTGCAATAATATCTGCCCGAATAAATTCAAGCGCGTGCCCCATATGTAAATCTGCATTTACATACGGCAGAGTTGTAGTTAAATAAAAACTATTTTGTTTCATGGTTCGTTTTACTAAAAATTTTATTTTTTTCCATATCACCCAAAAATTCCATAAAAAAGACTGCTACCGGAATCGCTAAAATTAATCCCCATGCTCCGGCTAGATTAAAACCAGCTAAAACAGCAATAATCACTACTAATGGTGATAATCCCACTACTTTTCTGACGATTAACGGAGCTAATAAATAAACCTCAAATTGATGAATTATAAAAAAGGCTCCAGCCACCATCAAAGAACTTTCTAAGCCCCCCGTTAAATAAGCGATAGCGATAGCTGGAACCATCGCCACTAAAAATCCATATGGAATAAGTTCTAAAAAAGCAGTAAAAATAGCCATCAATAAAGCATATTGAACTCCCAACAAAGCCAAAACTAAATAAACTAACACGCCGACTAAAAGCCCCAAAAGTAATTGACCTTTAATCCAAAGTGCTATTTTTCGACGTGAACGTTCCCATAAATCAACAGCATATTCTTCACGCTTCGACGGAATAATAATACGTAATAAATTTTCTATACCTTTTTCTTGAATTGAAAGATAAAAAGAAATAATTATGATCATAAAAACATTAAAGATACTACCGAAAATAACAGAAAGTGTTTGGAAAAAACCTCCAGCCAAACTACTCATAAAGGCTCTAGAGGTAGTCAGTAAATCACCTAAAGACAAATGGCCAGAAAGATTATTCACAATATCTTTAGCTCCAGAAAAAGCACTACTTTGGAAAAAATTAAGGAAACCAACATCAGGAAAATAAACAGCAATGAAAGTAGAAAAATTATATATTTCAGTAATCAAAAGCGGAGCAAATAAATAAAAAATGGTCGCCAAAAAAGAAAGTCCAATTACATACATTAAAACCACTCCGAAAACTCTACCTATCCCATGTTTTTTCATTCTTAAAACAGCTGATTCAACAAATGAAGCTATGACAATAGAAGTTAAAATAATTAAGACAAGATCACGCAACAACCAAATTAATAGAAAAGCTAAAATCACTAAAACTGCCCGAATCATCGTACCAGTAGTAATAGAAACAGAGGTAAAGTTATTATTCTCAAACATAAGAATATAATAACACAGATATTAAAATTTTAAAATTTTCAAGAATTCTTCTTTTTCTTTGAAAGGTCCAATTAATGCAAGGTTTAGTTTACTGTTCTGAAATATTTCTTTAGCTAAATCTTGTACTTGTTTAGCCGTAACTTTCCTTAATTCTTTAGCTTTTTCTTCAGCATTTTTTATTTCCTTCTTTAAAAGTTCTTGACTACCATAAAAAGTAGCAATATCATCAGTGGACTCTAGGGAGAGCTTCATGTTCCCAATCAAACATTCTTTTACTTTATTTAATTCTTCTGTTAAAACTTTTTCCTTAATTAATTTTCTGCATTCCTCCAAGCAAGCCTCAATCACTTCATTGATTCTTTTATTGTCTACTCCTGCTGAAATTTGAAAAAATCCATGATCTGTAAAAGCATCATTATAAGCTCGAACATAATACCCCACTCCCATTTCCTCTCGTAATTTTTGAAAAAGTCTTGAACTCATCCCTCCACCCAAAATTCCACTTAGAACTGAAAGCACTGCATTTTTTTTATTAAATAAATCATAAGTCCGAACAGAAAGCACAAAGTGGGTCTGGTCTGTTTCCTTCCATTTAACTAAAGCTTGAGGTGTAGATTGTTTTTCAATTACTTTTAATTTTTTTGCTTTTTTTCCATTCGCAACTTTACTGAAAATTTTATTTATTTCTTTTAAAACATCCTTTTCTTTTACCTTCCCTGCCACGACGATAAGAGTCGCTTCCGGTAGATAATGCGCTTTTTTGTAGGCAACAAAATCATCTCGCACCATTCCCAAAATATTTTTTTTCTCACCGGCAATGTTCCAACCCGCTGGCTGGTCACCATACAGAAGCTCCATCATTAAATCTTGCACATGTCGCTGTGGCATATCTTCATACATATTTATCTCTTCGATAATCACTCCTTTTTCTTTCTGCATTTCTATTTCCGGAAAAGTTGAATTTAAGTAAATATCAGAAACCACATCGAATATCTGCTTGAAATGTTTAGCATCTGATTTCGCATAGTAACCTGTGTATTCTTGGGCTGTAAAAGCGTTATATTGGCTCCCTATAGCGTCTAATTCCTTTGAGATATCAATTGCCTTCGGGCGCTTTATGGTTCCCTTAAAACACATATGTTCCAAAAAATGAGAAAGGCCATTAATGTTTTTTGTTTCATATTTTGAACCCGCTTCTACTAACACCAAAACTGTCGCTGTCGGATTATCCTTCATCGGCACAGTTATCACCCTCAAACCATTCTTTAAAACTTTTTTTGTGTATTTCATAAATTCTATTTTAACATATTTTTTTAAACATATTATTAAAATCTATCTACGCCATGGCGTAGATATGCAGTTTAATATAAATCATTATTTAATTTTATAGAATTTTTTCTCTAATTCTATTTCTTCTTCAATTTCATTTTTCTTATTTTGTATTTTCTCTATCATTACAAACTAACTAATTTTTTCTTTAATATAATTTGCTAGTTCTGAAACTTTTACACGTACTTGTAAGGCAGTGTCCCTATCCCGTACAGTCACAGTGTTATCAGCGAGGGTATCGAAATCCACCACAATACAAAATGGAGTGCCTATTTCATCTTGGCGACGATAGCGTTTACCGATGTTGCCATTGTCATCCCAAAGCACCCGGCCGAATTCTGCTTTAAGCGGAGCAAAAACTTTTGTATTCGCATATTCCACAAGCTCAGGTTTATTTTTCAAAAGTGGCGACACCGCACAAATTACTGGTGCAATATTCGGTTTAAATTTTAGATATGGTCTCACCTCCTCTCCTTTATCTTCCTCAGTATAGGCTGAAAGTAAAATTGAAAGCACTGCACGGTCAACACCAAAAGTCGGCTCCACAACGTGGGGAATCATTTTTGATCCTACAGGATCATGTCGCGCAATGTCCTTTGAAGCGCGATTAGCTTCTTCATCCACATATTCAAGTCCATGATTTTTTAAATCAAAATTGGTCCGATAAGCCAAACCGAAAAGTTCTTTCTGTCCAAAAGGGTAATCAAATTCAAAGTCTACCGTACGTGAAGAATAATGCGCTCGGTCTTCCTTGTCAACTTCTATCTCATGCACTTTATTCATATCAATACCAACTTCTTCCATCCAATCGAGCATCTCCCCACGCCAGTATTCGAAATATTTTTCCCAATCTGTTTCTCGCACAAAATATTCTATCTCCATCTGTTCAAATTCTCGCTGACGAAAAATAAAATCGCGTGGAGTTATTTCATTCCGAAAAGCTTTACCAATCTGTGCCATACCGAAAGGCAATTTCGGATGAAAAGCATCTACTGTATTTTTAAAATTAATAAACATACCTTGAGCAGTTTCAGGACGCAAGTATGAAGTCGCTGAAGAATCTTCAATGACTCCGACTTGGGTTTTAAACATCATATTAAAATGCATAGGTTTTCCTAACTTTCCCCCACACTCAGCGCATTTTTCTTTATTCTCAATTTGATCAGCTCTAAATCTCTTATGACATTTTTCACATTCCACCATCGGATCCGCAAAGTTCTCAACATGTCCAGCTTTTTGCCAAACTTCTTGACGCATTAAAATCGCAGCATCTAAGCCATACATGTCTCGCCTAGAGTCAACAAATTTTTTCCACCAATATTGCTTAATATTATTTTTTAGGGCTACTCCAAAATGTCCCCAGTCGTATGTACCCGCGAGTCCACCATATATTTCTGATCCAGGAAAAATAAAACCACGTCGCTTACAAAGCGAAACTATTTTTTCCATTAAATCATTTTCAGTTGTATTTTCTTCTTTTTTCATTTTATTTTAAATTCATAATTTGTAATTCATTTTTATTCTACTACCCTACCCCCATTTGACAGAGAACCTGAATCACTAGAAAGCCCAGTATCTAAAGAGGTCTTATTGACACTCACATCCACATTAGCAAAATCATCATGTCCAGTCAAAACAGCATCGTTTATTATAATAGGTTGAGTACCAAATTGAGAAAGTGAAGGATTAAAGCCTATTTGAAAAGAAACTTCTCTCCCTGTATTTGTTATACCAGTACCACGTGAAATCGAACCAATTTTCCAAATTATTTCTTTAGTTGAATCATTGTAAGTTAAATTTTCTGTATCGGGAGAAATTAAGCCTGTAAATCTAGACCAAGGTGGTAATGTAGCTTTAACTTGTGCATTTGAAATATTATTAGCTGTATTTGAAATAGACCAAGTAATAGTATAAGTAGTTTCTTTTTCTGCTTTAGGAGGAATTGGACCTGTATTAGAAAATGGTCCTGAATAATACAACGCTTTTGTTGCTAATCCGACATCAGAAATAATTTTTATTACTTTTGATTCAGTATTATTTAATTCCATAATTACGTTACCTTCTCCTGGCTGTTCACCAGTAATGGAAACATCAATATTAATAGAGGGATTAGAAATCATTCCATTTGCACTAGAAAAAATAGAAAGTGGTGAAAATGAAAAGCCAAGAGCACCAGATTCATTAGGACTGACTGTAGCAAAATTTGATTGAGAACTTTTATCCCAAATAATTGAATTAATAGAAGAATTATAAAAACCTTGATTGGCATTTATGGTCTTACGATCAAGTGCATTGCCAGTAATTTTTGCTACAATTTGTAAATTATTTATTTCTGTATCTAAATTATTAACCCACTGAATTTGTCCTGAAATACCTGTTCTAGAATCAGAAGTATATTCATTTTGATAAACACCGTTTATGTATAATTTTGCTTCTATAGAAGATTTCTTAATTAAAACAGTATAACCTAGAGAATTATAAACTAAACCAATTTGAGAATTATCAGCATCTGATTGTGAGCCACTCCAGATATGAAATATTTTTTGTTCACCATCAAAAACATCAACCATTTTACCAACAATAGAAATATTGTGTTCTACCCCTGGAGCTAAATCTCCTAAATTCCAAACATTATTACCAATTGCTGGGGCTGGTGTAGCAGATTCAAATTGAAAACCTATTGGATAATCAATTCGCATTAACATCTTTGTAGCTGGTTGTGCGGCGTTGAGAATTGCTTTCACATTTAAAGTTAATTCTTGATTGGAACTTATCTCAGCAGGTGCATCGACTGAAAGATTAATTGGCACAGAATTTATAGTCACTGAATATGGTTTTTCTTTTACAAAAATAGCATTAGAATTTTCAACTCTATATTCTAAAGAAATTTTAATAGGAACAATACTACCTTGTTCTCCATAAATAACCATTTTTACGCTATCAGTTTTTACTCCTCCGGCAGGAATAGTTCCAAGAGAATCACGAATACGAAGAGTATTTGAAGCTACGTCCTGAGAAGAACTTTTTGAATATTCCACCACTAAGTCTGCTAATTCTAAAGCAGAATTATTTCGATTAGTTATTTCAACCTGTAGGGGTAATTCTTCTCCACCAGCAGTAAAGGCATTTCCCAAAACTGAAATATCAATATTATCATTAGAAACTGTATTCCCTCCAGCTAAAAATTGATATAAAGCAAACCCTAAAGCTAAAACAAAAAAAATCATTGAACCAATAAAAAATTTTTTAAAAATAGATGTGCGCATAAATATTTTTTGTATTAATTTAGAACCAGAATTCCCCTCTTCTGTCCAGGATACTGGAATTTCTTTTTGAGTTTGGTGAATGAAAACATCACGACTTTCTATTTTAGGTTTAAAATTTTTACTATAAAGTCTTGTTTTTAATTCCTCTACTTTATTTAATTTTTCTCTGTCATCAGGCAACATTCTTTAATTATAACACAAATTATAAATGTGTTTCTTTTAAAGCCTTATTTATTTCAGATAATATTTTTGATCTATTTTTACTTATTTCAAATATTAAGTTTCCTTCAAATGGAGACTTGGTTAGATTTTCATATAATTCGTCTCCACTTATATAACCTAAATTTGAAAGTATCCTTAAAACCATTATCACTTCAATATTTTGAAATTCTTCCTTAGAGTCTGCTTTTTCTAAAATAGATAAACCATTTAAAACATCTTTAAATAAATCTTCATTGGGATATTCACCAGCTAATAAGCGTCTTAAAAGACGAGTAATATTTCCAAAAACAGTTAAAGCTTCTGACCTTTTTAAAATATTTTCTAATTGATTTGTTTTAGAGGCATTCGTGAGTCGCCAAAAATCTTTGCCTCGTACTAGGTCAAGTTTAATGTAAGAAAAATCTTGTAGCACGTAGCGAAGCTTTGAAGACATTTTTCGCACACCTTGAGCAGAGGCATTGATCATCCCCAAGTCCCGAGTAAAAATAGCATAATACTTTCCTGTCTCCCCAGAGTCTTTGCTTCCTAATATTAAACCTTCTGTATGGTAAATATGGTGCATTAAAATTCTACCTCAATATTTTCTTCTAAGACTTTAAATTCAATATTAATGTCTGGTAAAAGTTTTTGACAATTGCCAAAAAAGGCTTTTTTACCATAATCATTTAAAATTCCATCATGAACAGGAAATGCAATTTGAGGAGCCAATTCTTTTAGCCAATCAACTGATTCGCTTAATTTTAACCAGCTTGCAGAAACTGGAAAAGCAACAATATTTACTTTTTTTTCAATTTTAGACAACGCATCTCCTGGATAAAAAAATCTTTTATTTAAAATAAAACCAACATTTTCTACTGCAGGAATACTCTGATAAACTTGTTTATGTAATTTTCCGACACCTTCAATTAATATATTTTCACCCAAAACCATTTCTTGACTATCTTTTATTAAAGAGAATCTTATTTTTTCTTTTTCTAAAATTTTACCAACAGAAACATTGGTAATAATTACAGCATAAGGATTATTTTTTAAAACAATTTTTAAAGAATCAACATGAACATGATCAGTATGTTCGTGTGTTATAAAAATATAATCAATATTTTTTTCTTCATTTTGAAATGAAATCGTATATTTCCCTGGATCCGTCATAATCCTTTTACCATTTTCTTCTATTATTAAACAACAACGCCCTAATTTTTTAATTTTCATATCTTTATTTTAAAACTTCATTTAAAATTTCAAGCAACTCGGGAATTTCATAACAAATCGGCTCTGCTAAAATAAAGAAATGTCCGCCTTTTTCAACTTGCACAAGTTTACAATCTAGTGCATTAGAAATTTTCAAAGCATGGGAAAAAGGTACAACCGGATCATTAGTACTATGAAAAACAACAAATTTCAAGGCTTTGTTTCTTATTTTTTCAAGATCGATTCCTGGTACAGTAAAAGAATCTATTTCTCTGTAAACACTACTTGGATTTTCTGGATCTAGTGGACTCGTAAAACCAGACATCAAAACCGCTCCTGAAATCTTTTTACCCTCATGGATATTTTCAAAATATCTGAAAATAGCCGCCACACCCAGACTATGTCCGACTAAATATATTTCGTCTTCTGGTGCATTATTTATTGCGTGAGCGATTTCTTCTACCCACTTTGAAACCACTGGCTTTTTAGATTGAGGCATCGGTAAAGCACAAGTATATACTCCCTTTTTAGCTAATTCTTCCATCAACCATGGAATCCAGCCCGCATTCGGTATACCACCAAAACCATGCACAATAAATACTTTTTTCATATCTTTATTTTAACATTTTTTTTAATTATTTTTGAATGAGTATTTTGAAAATCAATTCATCAACTTTTACAGTATCCCCATCATTAGGAGAAAATTCTATTTTTGAGGCAAGGACTGTTTTTTTAATTTCAGTTTCAAATTTTTCAATTATTTTTCTACCTTCCTCGCCAGTTTCAACAGAAAGTATAATAACATCAGAGGGTGTTAGCCCAGCTTTTTTACGCATATCTTGAATAGCTCGCACGAACTCGCGATATTGCCCCTCTATCTTCAATTCTTCAGAAATTTCTGTATCTAAAAATACTTCTGCTTCTAATTTCTTATTTACTGTCACTTCTTTTATATTCAATTCATCTTTAATAATTTCTAAAAATTCTGCTCTTAATGATAGGTTTGCAACTTCTAATTTCTGTAGCGGTTGACGTACTTTTATCCCCGCTTTCTGTCGAGCTTCTAGTCCCAGAGAAACAATCTTTCTAACTTGATCCATATTCTCTAAAATATTTTGGGCCTCGCCCGCCGTAGCGAGAGCGAAGGTAGGCCAACTTTCTAAATGCACACTTTCTATGTCATTTTCATTCTTCAATTTCTGCCAAATATCTTCCGCCGAAAAAGGCGCAAACGGTGCCATAATTTTCGCTAAAGTTTTTAGAATAAAATATAAAGTTTGTTTGGCTTCAATATCTCCTTCTTTTATTCTCTCTCGAGATCTACGTAAATACCAAGTCGAAAGATCCCCAATAAAATCTTTAATAGCTCGAGCTGGCTCCAATAATTTATAATCTTCTATTTTTAGAGTGCAGAGTTTAATAAGTTCGTCTAATTTAGCGACTATCCATTGGTCTAAAATATTTTCTGGTTTTTTATATTCTAGAACTTCTAATTGTGGATCACGGTATAATTCATAAAATGCGAGCACATTATAGAGCAAACCAAAAATCTGACGATGTAATTCTAAAACAGTTTTTTCATCAAAAAGTTTTGATTCCCCTGGTTGATTCACTGAATACATCCAAAAGCGCAAAGTATCTACTCCGTACTTCTCAATCATCTCCCAAGGGTCCACGATATTTCCAACAGATTTAGACATCTTCTTACCCTTCGCATCAAGTAGAAGTCCTAAGCAAATTACATTTTTATAAGCTTTTCCCCGTCCCATCAAAGCTCCAACGGCGTGTAAAGTATAAAACCAACCACGTGTCTGATCTATCGCTTCAGAAATAAAATCAGCAGGATATTGAATCTCCCCATTGAAGGGATAATGATCTTGCGAAAAAGGCATCGTACCAGAATCGAGCCACACATCCATGACTTCTTTCGCTCTGACTAATTTCCCTCCGCAGTCACAAACTAACTCCACTTCATCAATATATGGTTTGTGTAAATCAAGTTCATAATTTTCATTATGTGGAAGTGGAATGAAATCAAAATTTTTAATTTCAGCATTTTGAAGTGGATTAAATGGGTCATTTTTACTCGAAAAAGAATCAGGGGTTAGCCCATTTATTACAAAGCCTAATGCATCACCGACTCCTGCATGCCCAACAATTAAAATATTTTTACCTGAATATTTATTTTCTAAATCATAAATAAAACTACCAACTCTTTTTATAAGCTCGGTAAAACTTTCTCCGTCTGGTAATACTTCGGTCGGATTATCTAAATAATCTTTTTCATAATACTGTTTAAAAGTTGCCCTTCCTTTCCCCTCAAAATTTGAACTAATTTCCCATTCTTGAATTCTTTCATCGTAAATTATTTTTTCTATAGGAAAATTTATTTGTTCACAAATAATCTTAGAAGTTTCTTTAGTTCTTTCAAAAGGAGACGCGATAACTATATCAATTTTTTCTTTAAAATTTTTAGCACTCTCTAAAACTTGAGCTTTTCCTTTTTCTGTTAATTTAGCTGTATGATGAGGATCTTTATAATATAAATCACTTAAATTATTATCTGCCTCACCGTGGCGCATAGCAAAATAATTATTCCCAGACTTTTTTATTTTTGCTTTTAGATCGGCAATACTACCAACTACTTCATTCTGGTGACACTTTTCACAAGTCCACACAGGTAAGGGTGTACCCCAATATCGCTCTCGAGAAATCGCCCAGTCCTTTATTTCTCGAAGCCACTCGCCAAAACGCCCTTCTTTGATATATTCTGGCTCCCAATTTATGCCTTCATTTTCTGCCACCATTTTATCTCGCAGTGCAGTCATTTTTATATACCAAGAATCTCGCGCATAATAAATGAGCGCTGTGTGACAACGCCAACAATGTGGATATGAGTGCTCATATTTTTCTTTCTTAAATAAAAGCCCGCGACTTGCTAAATCTTTAATAATATCTACTGCTACCTCTTCATCCCGTACAAACCTGCCTTCTAAAAAGCCAGTATCTTTTAAAAACTTTCCATCGAGACCCACAAGATGATGTTTCGGTAAGCCAACTTCATTACCTAAAATAAAGTCATCCTGTCCATACATCACAGCTGTATGCACTACCCCAGTACCATCTTCCGTCGTCACAAAACCAGCCTTATGCACCTGAAAAGCTTTTTCTAATTTTGGTTTTTCTTTTTCAGAAATATTATCTTTCAAAAATGGATACAATGGTTCATATTCTAAGCCGATCAAATCTTTACCTTTTAATTCCTCTTGAATTTCATATTCACCTTCTATTTGCGAAAGCCTTGCTTTTGCAAGAATTAAAATTTCATCATCTTTTTTTATTTTTACATAAATAATATCTTCCCCGACAGCAAGTGCAACATTACCAGGCAAAGTCCAAGGTGTCGTTGTCCAAGCAAGTATATAGGCATTAGCCGAGTCCATGTGCTTCTGCGAGTGGTCTGGCCCCAGACCGAGGACCCGAGCAGAAGTACTGGACGAGGCTTTAATTTTAAACTTCGCAGTAACTGACAAATCTTTCACCACTTCATACCCTTGCGCAAGCTCGTGAGAAGAAAGTGTCGTACCACAACGTGGACACCAAGGTACCACCTTATAATCTTTATAAAGTAAATTTTGTTTATTCGTTTCTTTAATTACATTCCAAACAGATTCAATATAATCATTATGATATGTTACATATGGATTTTCTTGATCTACCCAATACCCTATTCTCTCTGTAAATTTCTCCCAAAGGTCTACATAAGTCCAAACACTCTCTTTACACTTTTGATTAAATTTTGCGATACCGTATTCTTCAATTTCTTTTTTAGATTTTAACCCTAATTCTTTTTCTACCTGTAGCTCTACTGGCAAACCATGTGTGTCCCAACCTCCTTTTCGACGTACATGATATCCGCACATTGTTTTGTAACGTGGGATGGCATCTTTAAAAGCTCTAGCTTCCAAGTGGTGAATACCAGGCTTACCGTTCGCGGTCGGAGGACCTTCATAAAAAACATACTCACCCTTTGGCGACTCTTTTGCTAAAGAACTCTCAAAAACTTTCTGTTCTTTCCAGAATTTTAAAACCGCTTCTTCGCGCAAGGCACTTTCTGATTTTTTATTTTGATCCTCCATATTTTTAATTTAATTTTAAATTGATAAATAAAAAACTCGTCCACGTATAATAATTACAATAATTACTATACAAGGACGAGTTTCCCCGTGGTACCACCTTGATTACTTCTCATTTAATAGGTTCTACTTCCCTTTTGGGGTTTCTTCCTAATGCTCCGAGGTGATGTCTGCCCGGATTATTCGGACGGGGCCTCTTCAACGCATACCTTAAGAATACCGAGAAAAATCAAAAAATGCAAGAGTTACTAAGCAACTTCCTGCTGGTAACATTTTTCACAATATAATAAAAATTTTTCAACTGGATCATAAATGGTTTCAATATCTTTTTTACATTTAGCACAGATAGCCTTATATTTTTTCCCATCCTTCATAAAACTAAGTCTTTTCTCCATACGCAATGATGGATGTATATTCGGTAATGGTAAATTCATTCTTCGATAAAATTCAAGTTCAGAAATTACTATTCTAAACGGTCTACCACTCTCTTCACAAAAAATAGCTTCATTTAAAATATCATTAGATATTTCGTTAATTGTTTTAGGTAAGTCAGAATAATTAAGAGTTGGAGTATTTCCAACATTTGTTTCAGGTTCTCTTGCAACGTATCCACCAAGTTTTATTATTTCTTCACTACTTAAAGGATAAGAAATTTGTCCTAGAGAAAAATTGTAGGCTTGAGCAGAAAATTCTATTCCTAGTCCGTCTCCGTATTCTTCCCTCCTGAGCATTTCAGTTTTTATTTCATCAACAATTTTATAATATTCTTCTTCAGAATATTGTTTATTTAAAATACAATATGATTTATTTTGTAAACCAAAACACATAAAGCAATTGTTCAAATTCTTTGAATTAAAGATAAATTCAGAATCAGTACAAAATTTTGAAGACACAGAAAACTTTACTCTACTAGACTGTGAACCGATATTAGTGGTCATATAAAGTAAACTTGAATGCCCACCAGAAAAAAGAAAATCCATGGAATCATTATGAGAAAGAGCCCCATCAGCATGTCTAATATTTTCTGAATTATCTGCGTTTACAGTATCAAATAAATTTTTAGAATTTCTTAAATTTACCCCAGAAACATTATTAACTAAAACATTCCTAGTCCCATTCGCTGGTAAACTTTTTACAAGATTCCAAAACCTTTCTTTAAAAGAGTTAAGTTTTTCTAAAGAAAGTGGATAAATAGAATTAATAAACTCTTCATAACCTTCTTTTGAAAATTTTTCATTAAAAATATAATAATTTGCATTACGTAAATTTATACAACCAAAACAGTTCTGACAATTACGACAATCAAATAAAAATATACTATCTATACAATTAGTAGAAAAATAGACAAAGGAAGATTTATATATATGATCTGAGGCAATACTTTCATACCCAAATTCTGAATGATTTAAGGCAACAGAATCCATAACATTACGACTTTTATTTATTAAGCTAGAATACCAAACATCCTCTGCTGTGTAACAACCAAAAACATAATAACCATTTTTAACGTTCCGTCCACCGTTTGAATAGTCACTATTTACTGAAGATGGGTCACGATTTAAGAAAGATGGCATTGGAAATTTATTACGCAGAGAAAAAAGTGTTTCCATCGGACTATTCCCATTCTTATATTCCATACCAAAAGAAAAAGCATCAAATTCATCATCAATAAAATATTTATAATCATAAACAGGAAATGGACATTCTTCTGATAAAATTGAAATCATCATTTCATTATGTCCTGGAACATCACATTTGCGTTTAAAAAGTCGAGACATATTCATATGCGGAAGACGACGCATTCTTCTGCATGTCGGACAATAATTTGGCGGTGGCACTTTAAATTTCTTTAAAAATTTAATATCCTCCTCCTCGATTTTAAATTTTCCTTCACAATGCTCATGCACGCCCAGCCACCTACATTCCCTTGTATGTGGAACAAGTGTTTCTAGAACTTTTTCTATCGCACTATCAAATTTGGGTGTTTTTAATTCCATATTAAAAGCTTAACAAAAAAATTGCTTTTTTCCTAGATTGTTGTAATATCTAATTAAATTGCACTTTTTTGCTTACGGGCATATTGGATTGTTTAGTGTAATAAATTAACTTGCTTTTGGTAGCATTAATTTAGTTCAGGGTTATTTGATCTTGTGAAGCACTATGATATCTAAAAATGCAATTTTATTTTTTTAATACCATTTTTTAAAAGCCCTCACAGAACACCGTGGGGCTTTTTTATTTACATTTTCTCTGGAATTTGAATACCTAAAAGCCAGAGACCATTTTGCATAGTTTGGTAATATGCTTTTACGAGATTTAGGTGGTAGGAAATATATTTATTTTCAACATTAAGAATTTTAGTGTTGCCATAAAAAGTATTGAAAGCACTCGTAAGTTCTGTTAGATAGGTAGCAATATGGTGTGGCTCAAGAGAATAATAAGCACGTTCCACCACTTCCGGAAACTGATAGATTATTTTTTCTAATTCAGTAATTTCTGTTGGAATTTCTTTACCAGCTTCTATTTTAAACTCTTTCGCTTTTATTAAAATTGAATTAGCTCGCACGGCTGTGTATTGCAGATATGGACCAGAATCCCCTTCAAAAGAAATAGACTTTTCAAAATCATAAATAATGTCACCACCAAGTGAGGACTTTAAAATAGAATACTTCAAAGCTGCCACTCCGACTAATCGAGCAATATTTTCTTTCTCTTCATCTGTGAATTCTCGCTCTTTTATTTTTTCTCTTATAATTTCCATCGAATCGTGAAGTAGTGATTCACCTGTCACCACATTGCCTTTTCTGGAAGACATTTTGCCTGTTACTAAGCGCATCATGCCATGAGTCACATGTTTCATTCTTTTAGCCATTTCAGGCTTCATGATCTCCAATGCTTTTTGCACTACTTTCATATATTCCGCTTGCTCAATTGCAGTAGTCACGATAGAAAGGTCAGGATTTTCTTTAGTAAATTTTGTCTCATTTAACCCAAGCTCCTTGGCTTCATAGGTCGGTAAGCCTTGAGAATTTATAAAAACTCTAGTATGTAATTTCGGATCATATTTTTCGGCATGAAAAACAATAGCACCGTCTGATTTTTCAAAAACCTTGTCGGTATTTTCTTCTACTATTTTCTGTCCAATCTTTGCCATCTCACTCTCAAAAAAATACTCATCAAATTTTGTACCTAATATTTTATATATTTCTTCAAAAGCTTTTAAGGTTACCTTTCTACCTATGTCATAAATCTCATTTATTTTTTCATCACTTCGGTTATATATTTTTTTATTAATCTCATCAATTTCACGTTTAGCTGTCTCGTTGGTCTCATAAGCATCGTTGCCTTTTACATAACACTCTCCAATATGATGTGCTTGGGCTGAGGCAAGATTTTCTTTACCATCATTTCCTCGGTGTAACTTTTCAATACAAAGTGGATTTTTCATTATTTCATAAATAGCTTTCGCCACATGTGGGCCCACATCACCTTGATAATTCGCCCGGACAGTTTTTGCGCCCGTTGCTTCTACAATACGAGATATTGATTCCCCTATCGCATTACTCATCAGGTGCCCAATATGAAAAGGTTTAAAAGGGTTCGGCTGAGTATATTCTACCATCACTTTTTTACCATCTAATATTTTATTTTTTCCAAAATTTTCTTTTTCTTTTAAAATTTCATTTATACTTTCAGTAAAAAACTCTCTAGATAAATAAAAATTAATAAAACCAGCTCCGGCCACTTCGATTTTTTCTAAAAAAATTGGTTTGTCTTTCAAGATTTCACTTTTTATGGATTCTGCACATTCTCTTGGATTTTTCCAATCATAGTTTCCTAAATTATAGGATCCAAAAATATTTATATTGTCGGAACCAATATTTTTTCTAGTATCTTGCCTAACAGATGAAAAGAAAATCATTGCAATATTAGAAGAGTAATCTCCATTTTTTAAATCTGCTGGATGTTCTAAATCGACAACAAATTCTTTATCAATATTAAACATTTGAGATATAACATTCTTTATTAAATTTTCTAGTTCTTTTTTTATTTCCATTTTACTTTTTTCCTGTACTCCCAAACATTCCTTCTCCACGGGCTGATTCACTTAGCTCATCAACTTCCTCTAATTCTCCAATAACTACAGGCATAATCACAAGCTGTGAAACCTTATCTCCCTCTTCAAAAGTATACGGCTTATCTGATAAATTTACCAATAAAGTATTGTATTCTCCCCGATACCCAGCATCAAAAATTCCCCCTATTTGATGTAGCCCAATTTTTGAAATACTACTTTTGTCCATCACAAAAGCTCCATAACCTTCGGGAAATTCTAGCGCAAAACCATGCCAGAAACGATAATGCTCTCCTGGTTGCATAGTTTTTGTCTCCATCGCATACATATCCATCCCAACATCCCCGGGATGATGATATTTCGGCAGCTTCGCATTCTCTTTTAATTTTTTAATTTTTATTTTCATTTATTTTAAAATCCTCTTAACTTCTCCATAAACCATTTCGTGAATATTTTCTCGTGATAGAATCTCGCCTTTTTTTGAGCACTCAATTTTTATAAAATTTGGGATTTCCTTTACGAGTTTTAAGGCGCTTTTACGTGAATTAATTAAAAAATTCACATCTGCCTCATGCACATCCTTTTTACCTTTCTTTAAATATTCTCTTTTTATCTTACTACTTTCACGTTTTTTCAAAAGTTCTAAAACAATATTAATCGGTAAATTTAAATATAAAGTTAAGTCTGGTTTTGGAATTTTAAAAACCTCATATTCCATTTGATTAAGCCACTTTATAAAACTAGCTCTTTTTTTTGCACTTTTTATTTTTCCCCCTTGATGAATTTGATTTGCACTTACGTATCGATCAAGAACAACGATATATCCTTCTTTTAGCATTTTTTTTATTTGTTCTCCAGACTCCCACCTATCGGCTGCATAAAGAACTGAAACTATTTTAGGATGGACATTAAGAAAATTATAATATTGTTCACTTAAACAGTGCCCTATAAAAGCACCAAAAAAATTATCATAATTAGGAAAATGAACAATTTTAACTTTAAACCCATCAGCTTTTAATTTATTTGTTAATAAATTTATTTGAGTGGTTTTCCCACTTCCGTCTATTCCATCAATTACTATTAACTTACCTTTATGCTTTATTTTTTTTACCATAATTAATTCAAAATTTTAATGTATACCAGCAGGCCATTGATCTTTAAATTTTTCTTCATCTTCCATCTTTTTCCCGTTGAGCTCTTTATAAACTTCCGGTCTCATTTTCCTGAGATACTCATCTCTCTTAGAAGAAATTTTCCTATATTCAATTCCATTTTTAAAAGCAAAATCTAATATCTCTTTTTTTATTTTACTAATTTCACTCTTGTCTTTTACTATCTTTTCGATTTCACATAATTTATAACCAAAATTGCAATCATCTAAATCAATCGTAAATCCTTCCTTTTCATATTCTTTTCTTTTTACTTTATATTCAATAAAAACAGTCATATTTTTATAAATATAATCTTTTAAATCCAAGTCTGTCTTAAAATATTTTTTTATATCTTCTTCATTTTTTATTTCATCAGCTACACCCCGTTCCTTTCCCACTTTTAATTGAGGAAATCCATTTCTAAATCGCAACCGAACATCTTGTTTAGTTAACCTATAGTCATTAAAATCATAATAAATATCATGATTTTCTTTTTCATGCACAAATATTGCTCCTTCTAGAAGTTTTTTTAATTGTTCTTCAGTAGGTTGGAACTTTACTTCCACCTCTGTTTCATTTTCTGATGATTCATCTAATTTTTCTTTATCCATTTTTATACAAATTTCTTTGGTATTGGAAATTTTTTGGCTAATTTTTTAATTTCTTTATGCACTGCTTCTTTAACCTTCTTATCATTTTTGTTCTTAAGGGTCAGAATCATAAGCTCCGCTACGCGTTTACATTCTTTCTCTTTAAATCTTCTAGTCGTTATAGCTGGTGTGCCAAATCTAATACCAGAAGGATCAAGTGGTTTTCTAGTGTCCCCCGCAATTGAATTCATATTAAGCGTGATTCCAACTTCATCGAGAACTGTCTGTGCTTCTTTGCCTGTCACACCCAATGAGCCGAAAACATCCGCTAATATTAAATGGTTATCTGTGCCACCACCAATCATTCGGATATTATTTTTCTTGAAAACTTGTTCCATGGCTTTAGCATTTTTAAGAATCTGTTTTGCATATATTTTAAATTTCGGAGTTGAAGCTTCACCAAAAGCCACAGCCTTGGCGGCAATGATATGCATATGCGGACCACCTTGAATACCAGGGAAAATAGCTTTATCAATTTTCTTCGCGATCTCTTCGTTTTCTCGAGTGAGTATTATGCCTCCACGCGGACCACGTAAAGTTTTATGCGTCGTAGAAGTGATAATATCAAAACCATCATCGAATGGATTGCGCAGTGCTTTGCCTGCGATAAGTCCAGCGATATGCGCCATATCTGCCATCGTGACTGCCCCCACTTCATGGGCAATTTCTACGAATTTTTTATAGTCTAGGGTTCGAGGGTAAGCTGAGAAACCAGCTAAAATTATTTTTGGTTTTGTCAGAAGTGCTACCCGACGAAGATCCTCATAATCAATCTCTCCTGTATCAGGATCTTTCATTTTATAAGTCACAAATTTATAAATCTTCGCTGGTAAGGTCATCGGATGTCCATGCGTCAAATGTCCACCGTGCGATAAATCCATACCAAGTACCGTGTCCCCCGGCTGTAAAAGCGCTGCATAAACTGCTAAGTTGGCTGGAGCACCAGAATGAGGCTGAACGTTCGCAAATTTACAATTAAAAAGTTTACAAACTCTTTCTATCGCCAATCTCTCAACTTGATCAGTAAATTCCTGTCCACCATAATACCTACGACCTGGATAACCTTCTGAATATTTATTAGTAAAAATAGAACCATTCGCTTTTAATACATCTTCTGAAACATAGTTTTCAGAAGGAATAAGTTCCAAGCCCTCTGCTTGTCTTTTTGCCTCACTTTTAATAAGTTTTTCTACTTTTTTATCTTGCATATTTCCATTTTAACATATCTCCGTCAGATTTCATTATTATTGTGCCGAGCAGATCCGTTCGTAAAATTTGAGCTTTAAATTTATTCAAAAGGTCTAATACTTCTTGGTGTGGATGACCATATTTATTATCTTTTCCAACAGAAATTAAAGCATATTCTGGATTTACAGCTTGTAAAAATTCTTGTGAAGTAGAAGTACGCGAACCATGGTGTCCAGCTTTTAAAATAGTACTTTTGAGTTGTTCGCTTTTATTTTCACTCAAAATTATTTTTTCTGTTTTAATCGGTGCATCCCCAGTCAACATCACAGAGATATCACCATATGAAAGACGTGCGACAATACAACCTTCGTTTGTTTCCCAAGCAGAGACATCTCGATCTGGAAATAAAATATCTAGCACTGCTCCCCCACCTAAATCTAACCGCATTCCGCGGCGCGCTAAAATATCTGGGATTTTTTTCTTCTGTATTTCTACCTCTAAATTTTGATAAGTTTTTGAATCAGTTAAGATTCCTGGTTCGAAAACTTCCCCTACTTTATAATATTTCAAAACATCCGCAAATCCACCAATATGATCTTGGTCTGGGTGCGTCATAATAATTGCATCTAGGCTGCGATCAAATGGTGACATTACTTTTGATAATTCATTCAAAACTTTTTTTGTCGGTCCAGCATCGACGAGTATTTGCACACCAGTCGGAGACTCTATAAAAAGAGCATCTCCTTGACCTATATCCAACACTGCAAAAGTAAACTCCTTATGGGATTCTTGCCAATCTAAGTAAAAAAGAAAAGTAACACAAACTAAAAGGAAAACAACAAGAATTAGAAGCCTAAATTTCTTAATCCAATTTTCATCTGTCTGCATGTTATAATGTTACCATATTAATATAATGAAGTTGTGCTGTTTTTGAATGGTCTGGCCGAGCGTACTCGCGAGGAGGACCGAGGACCTGAAAAAACAGCACAACGAATAAAATTTATGGAAAAATTTATAGAAAAAAAATTTAATATCGGAGAATTAAAAGGAATCTCGTCGAAAAACATCGAAGAACATTTGAAGTTATATGCTGGCTATGTGAAAAACAGCAATTTAATTTCAGAAAAAATATCAGAATATATGTCTGATTATGAAAAAAATGCTTATGTTATCGGTGAATTACAAAGACGTTTTGGTTTTGAGTTTAATGGTATGCGCAACCATGAATATTTTTTTGGCTCATTAGAAGGTGGAGCAAAATCCTTACCAGTAAATTCTCAATTTAAAATGGCTATTGAAAAAATAACTCCTTCGTTTGAAGCCTGGCTCACTGGTTTTAAAACCTTAACGATGACTCGTGGCGTCGGTTGGGCAGCACTTTATTTCGACAAACAAACCAACCAACTCATTCCTGCTTGGATAGACGAACATCATATGGGGCAACTAAATGGGCTCAATTGGATTATAGGAATTGATATGTGGGAACATGCTTTTGTATATGACTATCCAACCTCAGAAAAGAAAAAGTATGTTGAAGCTTTCTTTGCTAATTTAAATTGGGAAGTAATTGAGAAAAATTATTTAGAAGCTTGCTCGACACGCTAAAGCGAGTCATATGAACGAGTAATAAAATAATTAAATTACTAATCCAGTAAAGATATGATATAAAAAAGACAGAACTGGATATAAATAATTGGAAAAAAAGAAAATAAAAATAACCAAAAAGATCAAAGAATATTGTTCAAGTAATTGAACAATAGAATACATTGAATCTGGCAAGAGATTAAAAAGTATCTTAGAACCATCAAGGGGTGGAATCGGCACAAGATTGAAAATGGCTAAACCAATATTAACCATTACAATTTCGATGGTTATATTATAAAAAGAGAGCGGTAAATTAAAAGATGGAGCTAGTCGAATTAAAATACCGAAAATAAGAGCAATTAATAAATTAGCCAAAACTCCAGCTGCCGCTACCGCAATAGTTCCCCATTTTTTATTTGTAAGATTATTCGGATTATATGGAACCGGTTTAGCCCAGCCGATTAAAAAATGAGAACCACTAAAGACAAGAAGAGCTGGTAATAAAATAGAACCAATCGGATCTAGATGTTTAATCGGATTTAAAGTTAAGCGACCAGCCATTCTAGCTGTCTTATCCCCAAAATATTCTGCCATAAAACCGTGAGATATTTCGTGAATTACTACGGACATGATAAGTATGGCTATAAAAAAAATTGCATCAATGGGTTGCATAAATATGAATTTAATGATAACATAGAAAAATCGTTATGAAAACATGTGCAATCACAAAAAAAGGTTCAATTGTCGGAGGTGGGTATTCTAACAGGACTCGTGCCACTAAATTCAACCCAACTGGTAAAAAGCGTAAATTCCCAAATCTTCAAAAGAAGAAGATTTTTGTGCCGGAACTTAACAAATCTATTATTATAGAAGTTTCAACCCGCGGTATGCGCACAATGAATAAAAATGGAATTTATGCCACACTTAAAAAAGCTGGCTTAATTAAATCAAAATAAAACCTATAAAAAAACCGCCTAGTAGGCGGTTTTTTTGATTTATATATTTAGGCTGGCACGAAAGTGAGAGCAGTGCCTGATTTACCTGAACGGCCAGTACGTCCAATACGATGCACATAAGTATCGTAATTCTGTGGAATATCATAATTGATCACATGGGTCACATCAGGGATATCTAGGCCTCTAGCCGCGACATCTGTCGCAATTAAAATATTTATTTTATCTTGCTTAAAAGCGTCTAGAGTACGAATACGTTCTCGGCTTCTTTTGTCACCATGAATCGAACCGACTTTAAAACCTAAATGATTTAATTCCTTAGTTAAAGTGTCTACACTGTGTTTCATTTCTCGAAAAATTAAAACTTTATCTGATCCATCTTTTTTTAAAATTTCATGAAGCTTTTCTAATTTTTCTTCTTTTGTGCGAACTCGCACGATATCCTGATCAATATTTTTGGCAGTCTCCCCAGAGATAACAGAAATGAAAACTGGATCTTTTAGAAATTCAGTCGTGAGTTTTTTAATTTCAGGTGAGAGTGTGGCAGAAAAGAAAAGAGTTTGTCTATCCTCTTTTGGGCACTTAGCTAAAATAAAAACCATATCATCACGGAAGCCCATATCAAGCATTCGATCTGCCTCATCGAGTACCACAGAGTGACATTGTGATAAATCTAACACTTTTCGAGCAATAAGGTCTCGTAAGCGACCTGGGGTGCCGATTACAAAAGAGACACCCATTTTTAATTCAGAAATTTGTTTCATTATTGGAAGTCCACCGACACAACAAACAGAAAACATTCCAAACCCAAAAGCGAGATTTTTAAAATCTGATTCTATTTGTAAAGCCAGTTCGCGAGTCGGAGCCATAATTAGTACTGTTTCTCTTTTTGATTGACCTTTTGTTTTCGCAATTTTTTCAATAAGTGGCAAAAGAAAAGCGGCTGTCTTCCCTGTCCCGGTATTAGCCATACCGAAAACATCTTTCCCGGCAAGTACTGAAGGAATAGCTTGATCTTGAATTGGTCGTGGATTTATAAAACCAGCTTTAGCTATATTTTTATAAAGTTGTGAATTAAATGGAAAATCAGAAAACGTATGTTTAGAAACATATGGAATTTCCTTTATCATCTGAGCTTTCTTCACAAAACGTGAAAAATCAATTCGTTCTCCACCAAATCTTTTTTTACCACCACTACTTCTTTTTTTACTACCAAAACTGCCTCCACTTTTTGAATGGAAACTAGGTTTAGAGTGACTAGAATGACTACTATTAAATTTACCGCGAGATGGAGCAGAAGCTCCACGCCTGCCCGAATCGCTACGCTCACCGTTGCGGGCGGGCGCGAAACTGCGTTGCTTATTTATCATATATTTTCTTTTTGTCATGGTCATCAATGCTACCCAGGCTGGGCTAAACGACAAAAAGTCATATATTGATATCCACAATCGTCAGTTCTCGTTAAATAATAGTGAGAATGATGCTTTAGCATAGCATTTTCACATAATTTTGTCAAATTTTTCTATTGTTTTATCTATAATTTCTTCGATTGAATCATAATACCTAAATTCAAAATTTTTCTGATCGATACCTCTGATAATCCTACCAACTATTTGATCTTTGTGTGCCACTGCTAATACAGGAATACCTAATTTTTCAACGGCAGTCGCCATCTCATAACCGAGACCAATAGAAGGATAATCACAAAATGCGAGCATACAATCAGCTTTCATAACACATTTTCTAATATCATAATCGTAAATCTCCTTCGGAGTATATGGATGAGTAGTTTCAAGATCATTTATTCCTAAAAATTCTAAAATTTCAAAATTTTTATCCAACTCTTTTTTTATTTTAGAAATCATTTTCAAAAATTCTTCTTTCTTGTTATTTGGAAGAAGAGTAAGACTGCAACCAATATAAAGTTTCTTTTTCATATTACTTAAATTGTTTTCCGATTAAATTATCAGGATTATTAGAATTAAATAATATTTCGCTTCCTTCTAATAAATAAACATTTCGTACTGGAAGTTCCAACATCTTATCCCAACAAGGCTTACAACACCACCAATGTCCCCATAAATATAAATCACAAGGAGAATTAACTTCCTTTATCTTTTTTTGAAACATAACTACTGCCCTATATTCTCCATGATTTTCATGCGAAGCACAACCAGGACAAATCCAATATTTTTGACCTGAAGGTATTTTAAACATTCTTCTTATGCAATACTTTGCATGTAATTTTTTTAAAAATGGATTTGATAATGGTGTTTTATTTGAAGCTTCAGCTATAATTTTTCCGTCAGAAACAATCACAGCCCCAGTAGGAATACTTTGGTCATTTGAACCACGAGCGACTTCTTTAGCTCGAGCCATATATTTATCAGAAATCGGAACATATAATATATCTTTTCCTTCTGGTAAATATGGATATTTAATATTTTTATTATTGCTTGGCATAAAATCTTTATTTTTGTATACTTTAACATATGACTACTTTTGACACAATCTATCAAAATTTGATAAAAAAAATAATGGAAGAAGGTATTGAGGAATTAAATGAACGTACTGGACATAAAATAAAAATATTACCTGGTCTTACTTTTCAAATTGATGTTGAAAAAGAGGGTTTCCCAATCTTAACTCTACGAAAAAATCCAATAAAATCACCTATCGCTGAACAGGTTTGGTTTATCACTGGTGATAAAAATACAGAATTTTTAAGAAAATATACTAAAATGTGGGACCAATTTATTGAAGAAGATGGTACGATAACCTCAGCCTATGGTTATCGCTGGAGACATCATTTCGGAAGAGACCAACTCGGTCAATTAATCAAACATTTAAAAGAAGAACCACATTCGAGACAGGGGGTGGTAATAACCTGGGATCCAGCAGATGATGGTTTATATGGAACAAATTTGAAAGCAACTTATAAAAAAAATGCTCCGTGCCCTTTTGCTTTCACAGTAAATATTGTTGGTGGACGATTACATTTACACAACATTATTCGTTCTAATGATATGATGCTGGGATGTCCTTTTGATACTTTTGGTTTTAGTTTATTGATGTATACACTAGCCCAAAAATTAGAAGTACGCCCTGGAATATATACACATACTATTTCCAATGCTCATATATATGACACTCATTATGAAGGAGCCCTGGAATTAATTCAAAGAAAGAATACACATGAAAATATTTTTCCAATTTTACCAGAAAATATTTTTGATAGAGCAGAAAAAAGAGATGAAAATTTAGTGGATGAAATATATCAAGCATTTGCCCCTTATTTTAATCCAGGTGAACCAATTACAGGCTTAGAGATTATAAAATAATATGCTTTCAATTATTGTAGCTATTGGTAAAAATAATGAAATCGGCAAGAAGAATGACCTTCTTTGGAATTTACCTGCGGACATGAAACACTTTCGGGATACTACTCGTGGACACACTATTATTATGGGTCAAAAAACTTTTGAATCCTTAGGTATTGGCCCTGATGGCAAACTAGGAAAAACATTACCAAATCGTCGAAATATTGTACTTACTCAAGACCCAACTTTTTACCGTGAAGGCATAGAGATTTTTCATTCAATAGAAGAATTAGAAAACAAACTAAAAACTGAAAACCAGAACGAAGAAAATTTTGTGATTGGTGGCGGAATGATTTATAAATTGTTCATTGACAGAGTGGATAAACTCTACATTACTCACGTAGATGCTTCTTTCTCTGACGCCGAAGTATACTTCCCTATTATTGAAGAGACGAAATGGCAAAAAATAAGAAGTGAAAAACATTCTAAAGATGATTTAAATATTTATGATATAGAATTTGCTGAATATATCAAAAAATAAAATCCCCAGCTGGGGATTTTATTTTAAGGATCTATTTTTGTTTTAATTCTAATAAAAATATCTTTTCCGTCTGGAGATTTTAATTTTTTATATTTGCGATTTTTATTAATTTTAACTTTTCGAACCAATTCTTTTTCTAAATCGAAACCTAAAATTTCAGCCATACCAAATAAAAAAATAGCCACATCAGCAAATTCTTCAGCTACACCATCTTGATTTTTATTAAATTTTGAAAAAGCTTCAGAAAGTTCTTCATGAGCCCGGCAAAATTCAAGAGCCACATCAGTGGTATTAAAACCTTTTTCTATTTTATTGCGCATTATCTCTTTTTGTATTTTATTTAAATCTATCATACTTTAAATATACTACTAAAAAATAAAAAAACCAACTGACTAATCTTAATCTTTTTTCCCGAGTGCTTTTAAAACCTTCAAATACATTGCTTCAACTTTTTTCTTCTGCACCTCCCCTGTCGTCACATAGTGATCTAGTCCGGGGGCTGCATTTATTTCAATAATATAATATTTACAATTTTCGGGATTTTTAGTGATATCTCCTTCAGTTACCATTATATCTACTCCAGCTATGCGCAGCCCCATATCTTTAGTAAGTCTTACTGCGATTTTTTTAAAGTTATTATGTATGGTTTTTGTAACATCTATTGAATCCCCACCTGTAGATAAATTTGCATTGTCTAATAAAAATAGCTCAAGGTTTTTTGGTAAAATACTTTTAAGAGTAAGACCAGCTTTTTTTAATTTCAGTTGAATTCTTCGATCATTAAAATTCAATCTGGTATCTCTTTTACTTAAAATAAAATATTTCTGTTTTTGTTTCAATAGTGATAAGATTGAGCTTTTTCCATCTCCTTTTATAGATAATGGGATTCTTTCATAAGCAGAAATTATTTCCCCATCTAAAACGACAACTCTATAATCATGTCCTGGTAAATATCGCTCAACGATAGCTACTTTATCACCTTTAAAAACTTCTAGTATTGCGCTATTTAATTCTTTTTTATTAAAAGCAACACACACCCCTGAGCCTTGGCTTTTACTATTAGGTTTCACCACAACAGGATAACCAAGCATTTTGGCATATTTATCTGCAGAAATAATCGTTCTATCACTTTTCACTATTTTGGCCCAATTTTTTTCAAAAAATGTTTTTCCTTCTGCTATAGGATAGCCCTTTTTTTTCATAAAAAATTTAGCAAAATCCTTGTCGCGGGCAATATCAGCCGAAGCAATATGATTTAAATCTAAGGAATACATACGAAGTGAACGGACTACACCATTAGGATAAATTATTTGCCCAGCAATTTTCCATTCTGATTCAACTAAAACTTTCGCTCCGATTTTAGGAGCTAGCTTTAAAATAAGATTAGTTAAATACGGTGTTTGAAATTTTTTACTTTTTTTTATCATTATTTTTGTGTTTTTTTACTTTTAAATTTTTAAAAAGTGGGGCATATATATCTTGTTTTTTATTCATGATCAATTCTTTTCTATCTGTTTTTTGTTTAAAAATAACTGGTGCATCTGTAATTATAGCAAGTGGTTGTCTTTCATTCCCTTCACCCATGCAAAAGGTCGCTCCAGTCGCTAGGCTGTCTGCAACATCAGTTCTCGAAAATTCCAAATTCCTACGAAAAATATCTAGCATCCCTTGATAATCCCTAACTCCTTGAAAACCAGCATAACCTATTGCCACACCGATCACTCCTGCTCGTAAAGGAAGTATCCCACTATCGCTTATTAAAATGCCTAATTTTTTAACTTTAAATATTTTTTTAATTTTTTTAAGAATTAACTCTGCCGAATCAAAACTATTTTTAGGTAAAAGGATGAGTCTACCATTTCCATTTGACTCATCAATACCCGCTGAAGCCATAACCATATCGTCTTTAATGGTAAACCAGACTAGTTTGGTTTTAATCGCTAAATCACTTTCTATTTTAATTAACTTTTCTTTAGCTTTAATATTTAAATTAGAAACTACTCTACCTTCAGATAAAGCAACTATTTTTGAAGATATTACTAAAATAGAACCTTCTTTAATATTTTTTATGTGTTTAGAGATGAATTTTATTAAATCTTCATTCTCTTTAAAAATCTCAGTTTTGATTGCTTTAATTTGCATTGTTTTTATATTTTAACAAAAGGGTTCCATTTTGATTAAGTTTTTTTACTGATTGTAAAATAAATTTATGTTTTTTAAATTTTATACCTGAAAACATAGGGGTTCCTGTGGTGAAAACACATGGTTCGATAGTCACAAAAAGTTCATTTAGTATTTTATTTTGAAGAAAATAAGTATATACCATTGGACCACCTAGAATAGCAACATTTCTAAAATCATTTTGTTTTATAAATTTTTGAAAATTTATTTTCGCTGGATTTAAAAAAGTGACTGAACCGATAGTTTTTATCGAATTGTATTTAGAAGAAAAAACAATTGTTTTACGTTTTTTTAATCTTTTTTCAACAACCTTATAAGTATTCATTCCAACTACAACAACATCTACCTTAGAAATAGCATGCTGAAAAAAATTCCAATCTTCTTCACTTGTCCAAGTATTTAAGCTATGACTATCTTTAGCAATACGTCCATCAATACTTGCTGCTACATAGGCAGTATATTTTATCTTATTAGTTTTGAACATTTTTATCTCTTAAAAGATGTATTCCAACATAAGAAAGTGGGGTATATAAAAATCCCATAAACACTTTATAGAGCCACCATGGAATTATAATCAATAATATGGTTTTTACTGGCATTAGCCCTAAATAAGCAATAAACATAAAAATAGTGGAGTCGATCAATTGCGACCAGAGATTAGATAAATTCGAACGTAACCAAAACATTTTTCCACCGGTATATTTTTTAAAAAAGAAAAAAGAAATAACATCCTGATATTCACCTATCGCATAAGCAATGATCGATGCTATAGAAAAACGAACAGAAATACCAAAAACTAAATTATATCCATCTTTAGCCCAAAGACTCACTTGTGCCCAAGGCATAATCATTGAAATAAAAGAATAAAGCAAAAATAAAAAAATACTTAAGATTCCAGCATAAACGAAATTCTTAGCCATTTTTTTTCCATAAACTTCTCCAATTACATCGGTCATAATAAAAACAATTGGAAAACAAAAAACTGCCACCGAAAGATGTGTGCCAAAAAGAAAAGGCATAAGTTTTAAGCCTAAGGTATTTGCTGCAAAAAGTGAACTTAAATAAAGAGTTAAACAGATCAGAATTTTTTTATAATCTTTTTCTGTGAATTGTTGCATTAAATTTAATTAAATTTAGTCTTTAACTTCTATACCAGCGGACCGAGCAGAACCAGCCACAATCCGAATTGCCCCTTCTATGTCTTTTGCATTTAAATCAGTCATCTTTTTAAGAGCTATTTCTTTAGCTTGTGCTTTGGTTATTTTTCCAGCTTTAGTAACAGTATTTTTGCCTGAACCTTTTTCAACCCCAGCTGCTTTAAAAATAAGACCAGAAACTGGAGGAGTTTTTACAACAAAATCATAACTGCGATCCTCGTAAACTGAAACCACGACAGAAACCTTATCTCCAGCCATCTTAGCAGTGGCAGCGTTGAATTTACTGACGAAATCACCTATATTAATACCAGCTTGACCTAAAGCAGGTCCTAACGGTGGTGCAGGTGTTGCTTTAGCGGCTTGAATTTGTAGTTTTATTTTTTTGGTTATTTTTTTTGCCATATATTTTTAGATTACTATAATATTACTTTTAATGCAATTTTCTTCGCCGCCGCCAACCGGTCGGCACAAGAAATTTATAGTCGCTTTGCTCCTTAAATTTTCTTGACTTGCAAGAAGTCCAACTCGACTGGGGTCTCACGACCAAACATTGAGACTAATACTTTTACTTTACCACGTTCTTGATCAATTGAATTTACTTTACCTTCTAAGTCTTTAAATGGGCCATCTACAATGCGCACCATCTCTCCGAGAGCTAAATCAATATTATGTTTAGCGGTAGCATTATCCATTTTCTTAAATAAGAAATCTACTTCTTCTTTTTTTAATGGAACAGGATTCACTCCGGCTCCGACGAATCCAGTCACTCGAGGAGTATTGCGTACCACATACCAAGAATCATCTGTCACAATCATATCGACTAACACATAACCTGGATAAATTTTTTCTTCTATTTCAACTCTTTTACCAGCTTTAATTTTTATTTTCTTTTCCACCGGCACAATGACATTAAAAATCTTATCATTCATACCAAGTGAATCTATTCTCTGGCGTAAATTACGAAGAACCGCATTTTCATATCCGGCATAAGTATGAATGGCGTACCAATTTCTAGCTCCTTCTGTTTCTTGTTTTGACATAAAATTTATTTAAAAAGAAATTATTTTTACTAAACCTTGAGAGAAAAGATAATCGAATAAGCCTAAAAAATAAGCCACAATTACGGACAATACAACTACAATTAAAGTATAATAAAGGGTCTGTTTACGAGTTGGCCAATTTACATGTTTTAATTCTCCTTTGGTTTCTTTAATATATTCAGTAATTTTAGACATAATTTTGATTAATTTTCTTTATCTTTTAAAAAAGCCCCCTTTCAAGGGCTAATCTTATATTACTCTTTTTGAGTAAAATAGTCAAACCTAAATATAAAAACCCCAAAAGGGGTTTTTATATACTTATTATTTTTTATTTTATTTCGTAAGTAATAGTCACATCTGAGCTAATCGTATTCTCTCCTGCTGGAACCACAGCTGGAGCAGAAGAAGCAGTATCGAGTGTAGCGCCCATCATTGCTTTTGCATACATCGGTACTGGATAATTACCAGATTCAGAAAAAGAGGTAATTTTTCCTAAACGAATACCTAGATCGTTGGCTAATGCTTTAGCTTTGGTTTGAGCGTCAACTATAGCACTCTTTCGAGCAGTAGCTTTCAAAGCATCTTCATTGTCCACTGTAAAATTTGGACCATTTAATTCAGTTACTCCAAGTGTTCCAAGGCCTTGAATAACTTTACCAGTATCATCTGTATTTCTAATTTTTAGACTAATACTTTCGTAAGCTTCATAACCAGTAATAACATTCTGACCTGGTCGAGGTGGGCAACCAAATTGATTACATGGAACTAGTGTTCCAGTATATTGATATTCATATTTAGGGTTAAAAGAAACACTTTGTGCTTTTATATCTTTATCTGCAATATTATCTGTTTTTAATAAATCTAAAACTTTTTTTTCAACTTGACTTACAGCATCTTGAGCATCCTTTACTGTTTTAGCTTCTTTACGAATTGTAAAATCAACGTTAGCAATATCCGGTACTGCTTGAACTTCCCCATGTCCAGATAAAGAAATTGTATTTACCGGCTTATTATCATACTTGTCATAATTCATATTTGTAAAACTACTCGCAACAATAACCGCTAAAAAAACAATTAAGGCAATTCTTAAGCCTTGATATAATTTTACTTTTTTTTCTGGTGAGATTTCCATAAATTTTTTTTATTTAATAGCTAATAGTTCGACTTCAAAACTAAGTGTGGCATTTTGTGGAATAACCGGAGGATAACCAGCAGCACCATAAGCTAAATCTGGAGCAATTTCAAGGGTTCTTTTTTCTCCAACTTTCATACCCGCGATTCCCAAATCCCAACCTTTTATGACTTTTCCATCTCCAACTGTAAACACAAAAGGTTGCACATGGTTGAATTTTGGATCAATATTTGAATCAAAAACTGTACCATCTGCTAGAGTCCCAGTATAATTCATCGCCACAGTATCACCTGCTTTTACTGCATTACCTGTACCTTCGACTAAAGTAGTAATTTTTAAACCGGCTGGAATTGTAGCACTAACATCATTTGGTTGTTGTATATTATTATTCATTTCCCTTTTACCATTAATAGTAATAAGCACTAAAACTAAAAGTACGACTAAGACAATTAAAACATAAAAAACCATATTAAGCTTTTCTTTTTTCATAAGTTTAAAAAATAATTAAATTAACTTTTAATACTTTAATTATACACCCATAAATCTTTAAATCAAATTGACTTCAGGGGTGAGTTTTAAGCCAAATTTATCAAAAACCGAAGCGATTATTTGTAGAGCTAAATCTTTTATTTCTTCTCCTGTAGCACCACCATAATTTATTAATACTAGAGCTTGTTTGTCATGTACACCGACATTTCCCAACCTCTTTCCTTTCCAGCCACACTCTTCGATCAACCAGCCTGCGGGTATTTTAATTACCCCAGCTTCTTCAAAAAAAGAAACATTAGGATATTTTTCTTTTATTTTTTCTAAATTTTTTTTGCTCACATACACGTTTTTAAAAAAACTTCCGGCATTACCTAATATCTTCGGATCTGGTAATTTACTCTGTCTTATAGCTATCACTACATCACTAATATCTTTTACTTTTTGAATCTCAATCTTGTTCTTTTCTAAATAATCTTTCAAGACTTTATAAGTAACATTCAAGTTTGGAATTTTACTTAATTTAAAAGTTACAGCTAAAATAAAAACTTTACCTTTTAACTCATTTTTAAAAATACTATCTCGATAACCAAATTTACATTCATCCCTTGAAAGATTTTTTTTTTCTCCACTTTCTAAGTCAAAAAATTCTACACTCTCGATCGTATCTTTGAGCTCTACCCCATACGCTCCAATATTTTGTACTGGTGCAGCTCCTACAGTACCAGGCACAAGTGATAAATTTTCAATTCCCCAATATTCTTTTTTTACAGCAAACAATACTAAATCATGCCATTTTTCTCCGCTTTGCGCTTTAACTAAAACATTATTAGAATCTTCTCTTATAATTTCAATACCTTTTAATTTATTTAAGATTACTATACCTTCAAAATCTTTCGTGAACAGCACATTACTGCCTCCTCCTAAAAATAATTTCTGATTATCTTTATATTCTCTAGTTTTAAGAAGTTCATTAAAATCAAGCTCGTTTTTAATTTCAACAAAAAACCTTGCTTTGGCTTTTATACCAAAAGTGTTCAATTCGCTTAAATCATAGTCTTTAACGATCTCCATCTATAAAATATACAGCAATAAATACTTCCTAGCAACAGACTTGCTATTAACAATAAATCTATCTTTGATATAATTAAGTTGAATTAAAAATTTGTTGTATGATAATTATAGAATTATTTTTAGCAATGCTTTTAATCGTGATAGTATTCTATCTAGCAAGATTATTAGCAAAAGTGTTAAAAAAATATTTTGGTATATCTATACCGCGTCTAGAAAAGCTTATTTCAGTATTAAGATTATGGATAGTATCTTTTTTACTTATAACCTTTTTAAGCATTAATTCTGTATAGAAAATAAGCCGAATATTTTTCACATGATAAAAGGTATGTATCTCAGATTCATACCTTTTGTTTATTTAAATAAGAAAAATATCGTAACCAAACTAACTATAGATAAAAGAATTACCGTAAACCAGCCGACAATTCTACCAATTTTTTTATTTTTATATTGACCCATTATCTCTTCACTAGAACCAATTTTTACTATCAAAAATAATACAATTGGTGAAATCAAACCATTCAAGACTGCCGCATAAACTAGGGCCTTGATCGGATCGAGTCCCACAAAATTTAAAACTATACCTAAAACCAAGGCTAAAATAATCACTCCGTAAAAAGCTGTGGCTTGTTTTAATTTTCGATAAAGGCCAGATTTCCAACCAAAAGATTCAGAAAGCGCATAAGATGCCGAACCAGCCAAAACCGGTATTGCTAAAAGTCCTACCCCAACCACACCCACAGCAAATAAGAAAAAAGTAAAATCTCCAGCAAAGGGACGTAAGGCTAAAGCCGCATCTGAAGCTGAATCAATATTAATAATACCATTAGTATAAAGTGCTCCAGCACAAGCAGCAATAATAAAAAACATAATCATATTGGAAAAAAACATTCCAGACCAAACATCAATTCGCATTTTATGAATATCAGCCGGAGTAGTTTTTATTTTACGTTCTTCCTCTGTTTTTTCTCCTTTTAAAATTTGTTCTTCCACTTCCTGAGAAGTCTGCCAGAAAAAAAGGTAGGGTGAAATAGTAGTTCCTAAAATAGCACAAATTAAAATCACTTCTTCTTTATTAAAATGTAATACTGGAATAACAGTATGTTGAAATACATCCAACCAATTTATTTTTACCGCAAAAGCAGAAAAAACATAAGCAAATAAAATTAAAGCGAGATATTTTAAATATTTAGAATATTGTTTATAAGGAATAAAAATTTGTAAAATCAAACTGAGAACAGCAAAACCTATAACCAAAAATGTAAATGAGATAGAAGGCCAAATTAATTGGGTTGATTTAGCCATTGCTCCTAAATCTGCCCCAATGTTAAAAACATTAGCAAAGAGTAAAAGTAAGGTACAAATAAATAAAACTTTTTTAGAAAAATGTCTTTTAATATTCGCTGCGAGCCCCACTCCAGTTGCGAGTCCAATCCGCGCGCACATCTCTTGTACTGCCGCCATAAAAGGAAAAGTAAAAAGTGAAAGCCAAATAAGACCAAAACCTCTTGAAGCACCTGCTTGTGAATAAGTAGCTATCCCAGAAGGGTCATCATCTGCTGCTCCAGTCGTAAGACCTGGACCTAAGGTCCTCCAATACTCTTCCGCTTCTTGAATTGGTTTCTCATTTTCTATATCATGTCCGATATCCTTCCCTATCTCAACTCCTTTTTCCAATATTTCAGCTGGGGCACTAAATATCTTTTCTAAAATACTTCTTTTCATTTTTTAATTATGACATATTTTAATAAAAAAAGTTAAAAAATCTATTTTTCATAAATTTTTAATAAATTGACAACTTAAAAATTTAGTTATATTGTTTAATTAAATTAACCCTTGTAAATAAAAAATTGTTTAATCTTAAATATTCTACATTATGCAAGAAACTGGTAAATTTTTATCTGTAATTTTCAATTTATTAAAGGAAAAACCTGCTTTAATAATTGAAGGCTACTTTAGAAGTAGCGAAGCTTTTGAAAGTCTAACTTACGGGCCAAATAATAAAATGCCCGAAAAATCTTCTTTTGGATTAATTCTATTCAGTAAAGACTTATATGATAGTGAGTTTCGACTGAATATAGATTTAAAACAAAAAAATAATTCTATTGGAAAAATCAATTTTTCTGACTGCAAATTTCTGCTTAGTGGAAACTCTCCGTATCTGGCAGACGTAATTGAATTATTTTTTAATCTTTATTCGGAAGACGAGATAAAAGATGTAGTGGTCATTGAATTAACCACTGATAAAAATCCAACTGATCCATCAAAAAAAAGACGACAAAAAACGATGGGTAAATTTAAAATATATTTAAGTGATGATTCAGGTTCTTTGATTCAAGTGTTTGAAACATTTACCAAATAAATGTGTTTAAATAAAAATTTAAGGGTAATTTATTACCCTTTTTTATTTGGTTTATCTTTTAAATATTTTAGAAATTTATTATTTTTATCTACTAAAATATTTGTTGGGGTAATTCTTTTAGCAGATAATTCAAAACCCATCACAATTATTTCTTCTCCTTTTTTAATCAGATGCGCCGCCGCCCCGTTCATACAGATAGTTCCTGAGTCAGCTTCCCCTGCTATAATATACGTCTCTAAACGAGAACCTGAAGTATTACTCACCACTAGAACTTTTTCTCCAACATCCAGGCCAGATTTTTTTATTAATTTTTTATCAATCGTAATACTACCAATATATTTTAAATTAGCTTCGGTCACTGTCGCTTTATGAATTTTTGACCTTAGATACCATCTCATAAAATTATCTTAAAAATGGGTAACCGTCATTAGTAATACCATCCATATTCCAAATTGTTGTAAAATTCCAAGATAACGGATAATTTGATTGAGTTTTGAGCCAAGTTGTAGTTTCAGGATCTCCATTACCAGCGTCACCTCTTCCTGAAGTTATAGAATCATAATATGAATCATTTATAATATAATTATTATTTCCTACAAATCCTCCGACATTACTTCCAACTCCAGTTACTAAACCAGTTGAATAATTATCATTCCAAGTAGCACCTTGTTTATTACCAGCAAAACCACCAACATAATCATTACCGGTTACGTTTCCACGTGCATAAGAATTATTTTCTGAAGATGAATTACCTATACCTATCAAACCACCAACATAATCATGTCCAAAAACAGAAGCAGAAGACCAACTATTACTTACATATCCTTGATCATTACCAACCAACCCACCAACATAATCATTACCGGTTACAGAACCAGTAGAAGAACAATTTGTAATATTAGCACCTATAGAAGCACCGACTAATGCCCCAACATGATCATTTACTGAATATATATTTACATTTATTAATTTTAAATTTTGTATTGTAGTATCATAAGCACCACCTATAATTCCAAAAAGGCCTACATAAGTTACACCACTTGCATTAATATATAAGTTTGAAATTGTATATCCACCCCCTGAAAAAGTTCCAGAAAAAATACTAAGTGAATCTCCGATAGGAATAAATCCAGTACCTGTATTATACGGTGCAATATTTAAATCAATATCATTTACTTGTATAAAATGTTTATTTAATAAATATCTAATGTTATTTAGTTGATTTGAAGTAGCGACTTGATATGGATCATCAACTGTACCTGAACCGCCGGCAAATGGTTCTGAAATAAAAATATAATCTCTATTAAATATTCCACTATCCGTCATCCCAGATTTAATAGCAATTGCTTTGAGTGTAGTTGTGGTAAAGATATTAATGGGAGAAGAATATGGAGTACTACTAGAAGTTGGATCAGAGCCATCAGTGGTGTAATAAATAGTGGCGCCTGAAGTTGTAGTGGCGAGTGTTATATCTTGAGGAGAAGTGTAAATGTCAGCTGGAATATCTACAGTAGGGGTTGAAACAGTATTAGTATTGTTGCCTCTTTCTCCTCCACTAATTTCTATATTCGGTGCTAACACTACAATTTTGTTATTCGCCGTACTCTGATAAATAGTATAGCCTGAGCCAGGACCAGAGATGATCGAAGGATCAATAGGAATGGAACTTAAGTAAATATTGTTATCAGTTAAATCAGAGAGGTTAAGACAAGAAGAATCTGTGATATTAGTTTTACAGATTTCTTTAGCATCCATTTCAGTACCTACTGGGATTAAGTCTGGTCCAGGTAGTTTACCATGGTCTATTTGATATTGAGCGATAGCATCGGTGATACTACTTTGATCCACTTTCCTTTTAGCATTTCTAGTGTCTCCTAATTGTTTATTAGGGTTGAGAGCTAGTATGATGACAGTGGCAAGTATGGCAATGGCAGCGACGACGAGGAGGATTTCGAGGAGGGTGAAGCCTCTTTTATGAGAAGTATTTCTCAGATATTGCATAAATGAATTATACTAAGAAAATAGTTAATACACAAAAAATATTTAATTAATTGGAAATGTTTTTCCGAGTTCATTTGAATAGAAAAATTGATAAGCTAAACCACCGAAGGTATAAGTCTTACCGTTTACTATAATATCTGATCCACCAACCTCTGGATTTTCTTTGGGCTCTGAATGTTTAAAACCTAAATTAAAAATAGTGGCCGATATTTCTGGACGATTTGATATTGGGTAACCAGCATTTTCCCATTGTGTCTGTATCTCTTTTATAAATAGAGCTGTGTAAAGATATGAATAATAATGATTTTTATCATCCGTCAAACGAGCCATTCTTTCACTATCTCTATTTTTAGTTTTGAAATCTAAAAGATGTTCATATTCACTACCTAAATAATATGGACTGGTAGAATCTTTTAAATTTGCTTCAATTTGTTGTGCGGTTGCGATTTTGACTCCAGCTATCCCATAAGAAAATTTAACACTGTTCCCGAGAGCTTGAAGTGGTAAAAATAATTTTTTTAAAAGTTCCCGATTTGATCCAAAATAACGAAATTGTTCTACTACGATAGGAGCAAGAATTGTTCGGACAGGCACACCAGAAACATTGCTCGCTTTTTCTATTAATGCTTTATCTTTAGTGAGACCTCTTCTGATCACAGTCCAATCATCAGTCTTGGCCCAATCTGGTGTCTTAGCAACTTGTTCTTTACGAGTAAAAACATCTTGGATTGAATTATATAAATTACTTTTAGTATCCACACTTCCCTCCACTTGGGTAAGATTCAATTGCATAGCGATAAATACGCCTAAAAAAACTAGAAAAATAAGGGTTATTCCGCCTAAAAAAAACTTTAGCGCTTTTCGCGCTAATTTTTTATCTATCTTTTTAAATATATTTAAAACAAAACCTTTCATACTCTTATGATAACACAAAGAAATCTTATTGTCAAAGATTTTAATTAAATTCTATTTCAAACTTATTTGTTTTTCTATTTCATTTTCTAATATTTTTTCTTCACTAGAAACAATATGTATTTCATTTTTACGAACAATAGAAAATTTTCCAATCATCGCTGCCACTATTGCCGCCATACCTCCCAAGGCAAGTCCATAACGTGGCCCGATATTCTGTCCAATCCAGCCTATGATCGGCGCCCCGATTGGTGTAGAACCCAAAAAAGCTACAGCCCAAAGGGCCATGACCCTCCCCCGCATTTCTGGTTTGCTTTCTGTTTGCAAAGTTATATTCCCTAAAGAAATAAAATTTATAGAAAAAATTCCAGAAAAAAACATAACAATAATCATTAGTGGAAGAGTCGGCATAAAAGAAGCAATAGTTAAAGATACACCAAAACCAAAAGCAGAAATAATAAGCATATCTGGTGATATTTTTTTTCGACTAGCAGCAAACAATCCACCTAGCACTGCCCCGAGCCCTGTAGCAGTCACGAGTGCTGCATAACTTCCAGCATTACTATAAAAAGTATATTGAGCGATTAATGGTAGTATCACAGAAAATTCATATGAAAGAGTTCCAATAATAGCCATCATTAAAATCGTATTAAAAAGAATTGGATTTGAACGAACATAACGCAAGCCCTCAATCAATTGCCCTTTCCTTTTTTGAACAATTGGAGTTAAATGTAATTCCTTTTCTCGCATCATATAAAAAGCAGTCATTACCGCAATATAAGAAATTCCATTAATAATAAAACACCAACCAATACCAACAAAAAGAATCAAAAAACCTGCCAAGGCTGGACCGGCGGCTCTGGCTAAATTAACTTCTGTCGTATTTAAAGAAACTGCATTTTGTAAATTTTCTCTACCTACCATCTCCGGAATAAATGTTTGGATAGTCGGACTATTAACCACATTAACAAAACCAAGCACTAAAGCTAAAATATAAATCTCATAAATCTGAACACTATTGGTCAAAACAAGACTACCTAATATTAAAGCTAAAATACTATAAATACTTTGAGTAAAATATAAAATTTTTCTTTTTGAAAATCTATCAGCAATCACCCCACCCCATGGACCAATGATAAGCACTGGTAAAAATTGAAAAGCGGAAACAATACCAAGCTGAGTTCCTGAATGGGTTAATTGTAGGACCAACCAATCCTGAGCAATCGTCTGAATCCAAGTGCCAGACATAGAAATAGCCTGACCAATAAAATAAAGTCTATAATTTCTTATTTTAAGTGAAAAAAAAGTTCTTTTAATTTTATTCATCATAAGCGAGTATTGTAACAAATTTTTTGTTTTATTAAAAATAAATTCTAAAAAACTAATAAACAATTTAAAAAGTTATTTTTTAAAAAATAATTATTTTAAATAACTATCGAAATAAATAGCGTGACAAGTATAACCTCCAGGGTTTTTTTGTAAATAATCTTGATGATAATCTTCGGCTAAATAAAATTTCCCTAAGGGTTCTAAACTTGTAACCACAGGATCTTTCCAGCGCTTAGAATCATTCACAATTTTTATAAAATTTTCAGCTTCTTTTTTTCTTCTTCATTACCATAAAATATTGCCGAACGATATGACGTTCCTTTATCATTGCCTTGCTGATTTAAAGTTGTTGGGTTATGAATTTGAAAGAAAAAATCCAACATTTTTTTATAAGAAGTTTTTTCAGTATCATATTCTATTTCTACTGCTTCCGCGTGACCTTCATGATTTTCATAAGTTGGATTTTCTACTTTTCCACCCGTATAACCAACCACAGTTTTAACGACTCCAGGTTGACTCCTCATTAGATCTTGAAGTCCCCAAAAACAGCCTCCTGCTAATACAATTTTTTTAGTCATATATATATTATATCAATTAAATTTTAATTTGAAATTCTACACCCTATGAACTTCGAACCAAGTGTTTAAAAGAAATTACCCGAGAGCCTTATAACACTATTTTTTAACCAAAAGTGAAAGTAAAAGCTTGCAAGCCAGCCCCATCAACTTCTATTTGTAAAGTGTGTGCCCCATAATCAGTTCCTTGAATAAGGGGGTAGAGCTTATTGTCTTTTATCGTAATAGTGTTAATTAATTTTCCATCTTGAAATATTTTTATCGGTACTCCATTTTTTGAACTTGCCACAAAGTAAACATTCTTAGCACTGTATTTATATGTAATTTTAGCAGTACTGCTAGTATTTTCTGCATATTGATCTTGAAAACTCCAAGTACCATCAAGATAAAGAGTATCTGATTGAATATCATTTGGAATTGAAAGCGTTTGAAGTCCAGAAACACTTTTTTGGCCATTCCCTAGATATTCATTTCTAGTAGAACCAAAATAGGTTTCAGGACTTTCAACTTTTGATTGATCCATAGTGATCACATCGAGAGGATTTACTATTGAATTTGGAATCGGGGTTGTAATTCCTAAAGTTAAATTTCTTTCTTGTAATGCTTTTTGAATATTCTTTTCAGTTTCACCATAAGAACCTTCGCCTATTTTATCGTGAACAATAAAACCATCGATATCTATTAAATACTCATGTGGCCAATAAAGATTTTGATAAGCATTCCAAGTACCTTGGTTACTATCGAGAACAACTGGGTACTTAATACCTAATTGTTGTACGGCCTTTGAAACGTTATTATAATCTTTTTCAAAATCAAATTCAGGAGTATGCACACCTACAATTTCTAAACCTAAGTCTTTATATTTTTGATACCAAGCATTTAAATACGGGATAGTTCGCACGCAATTAATACAACTGTAAGTCCAAAAATCTACTAGTACAACCTTTTTTCCAACGATATCAGCTAATTTAAATGGTGATGTATTGATAAAACCTTGTGGATCGGATAGTTCTTTAGCCCTAGGATATTCTTTTGCTTTTTGGGTTCTAATAACAGTTCTATCTGAAATTATGTTTTGTGTTGTTTTGGTATTTTTAGTTGTATTTTTTATATTTGTATTCGGTGTTGAAGTTGTATTTTCGTTATTAATAATATTATTTAAAATAATATCCGAGCTAGTGGAATTTATTTGTGGCTTTTTTGATTCCAAATACCAAATAGATATAACAATTAAACAAACAACAATGGCTAGAACAATATTTTTAGTTGATTTATTCATTTTGTTTTTTTGTATTAACTGCCGTCGAAGCTAAGTAAGATAAAAAACCTGGGATAATTGGCAACAAGCAGGGACTCAAGAATGATCCAAGACCGGCAACAAAAGCAATAAATATATTCACAATTGTAAGTGAATTAATATTAGCCCCAGCACTCGTACCCACATTTAAGGATGTTAATATGTTTGTTAAAAATTGAAAATTAGCAATTTTACTAAGTTCACCGGTAAAAATTAAAATTCCTATTACAATTAATAAGGCTCCAAAAACATATTGAAAATATAAAACCCATTTTCCTGCTCTGTCTATTAGGTGTTGTGCTTGATTAGTAAAAAGACCTACTAAGAGAAAAGGAATGCCAATACCTAAGGTATAAAAAAATAAAAGTAAAAAGGCACTTCCCGCTTGAGTAGTAGCTAACGCTAAAATAGCTCCAAGTGCTGCAGTTACACAGGGTGTCCAACCTACCGCAAAAGCTGCTCCAAAAACAAAAGAGGTTAAATAATATGATTTGAATTTTCTTTTTACCGCAAAAACGTGATTTTGTTCTAAAAAGCTTGGAGTAAAAAGTTTTAATAAAAATAATCCAAAAAGAATAATAATAACTCCGCCAATTCTACCTAACCAAACTTGAGCAGTTTGTCCCGAATGCGACAAAACTGTTTGTAATAAAACTCCAACAATAGAAAACACAACCGAAAAACCAAGTACAAAAAATACACTACTGATAAAAATACTCCAATCCCTTTTTTGTTTATAATCTGTATTTATATTTTCCATAAGATAATTATATCAGTTAAATTCCCATTATAGGTAGCATAAAATTATCCTTGTAAAACAAGGCTAAAAATCGCAGGATCCAATACTCTATGAACTTCGAACTTTATGTTTAAAAGAAATTACCCAAGAGCCTTGTAAAACTATTGTTTAAGTTTTTATAATCCACGCCTAGAAGCATGTTCTAATAAGAACATTAGAAGATAAAGATATCTTATTATAATTTAAGGAAGAATCACATTTCTAGAGCTAGTATAGTCTGTTGCTTGTTGTTGTTGAAAACTCGACATTAAAATTCCACTTAGAACTAAAAAAGTTGGAATAATTAAACTAACTATAAAAGCTATTAAATATTTTGTTTTATACCCTGATTTTTTAAAAAAATTAAAGGAATAAAAAGATAAAACAACAAAAATGATAAAGCAAAACACAACAAGATAATTTGATAAGTAACAAGTTGAAGATTCACTGTCCCCTGGAAAACCACAAAGCCCAAGCCCAAAAATAAAAGAAAAAACTGATATTACAACTTGAATTATTGGAATAAAAAGTGGCCAATAACTATCTTTATGTAAATTAAATGAAAAAGCTTTTTCTATGTCTTGTTCAGTCCAACCCCCTTGTTGCCTAATAGCACTTTTTATTTGCTCTTCAGTTTTTCCTGTTGAGAGAGAGTTTTTAACGTATTTAGTCAATTCATTTAAGGACATAATTTAATTATATATTAAAAATCATTAAAAAGTAATTATAAATATTTTCAGTTAAACACAATAAATCCACCCTTTTCTTGAGGATGAATAGAACAATAATAATTATATATACCGCCTTCCTTAAAAGAAGTAAAAAATACACCTCCGGGAGGAATATCGGGGCTTTCAATTGGGAACTCTCCACTTTTTACAGCATCTGCCTTAACATAATCATTGCTTTGTGGTGCTTCTATTTTAATTCTATGAGAAATGTTGTCATCGTTAAACCAAAGTACTATTTGATTTTTTTTAATTTCTCCATCTAGACCAAAAGAAATAAAAGTCTGCGGATGAGGCAGATTGGTTATTATTGGATTTTTATAATTCATAATAAATATTACATCTTTTGCATTATATTGTGTTTGATACTTTACTGTAATTGATTCAACAGAATTCTTAGCTTCTTTTATGTTTTCTAATTTATTTACTTTTATAGTATTTTCTCTCCATTTACTAATAGGTGGGTAAATTACTTTATAAAAAGAACTAAAAAAACAAATAGTTATTACTGTATAAGCTACTATTAATTGCCAAGGTTTATTTTGTTTAGGTAATTCTTCCATGAATGTATTGTATCATGAGTTTGAATTTATATGTTAAATAAAAAAATAATCTTTATATTGAAGATACTTATCTAATAAAATTCTTTTTTAAAGAAAGCATTATAGAAGTTTCTAAATCCATATTTTCATTAAAATTATAATCTAACCCATAAGATGCTGCTGTCTTCCCATTGGCAACAGAAAGTGTAGCCATGGGTGGAACACCATAATATGATTCATTATTTGCATATATTCTAAGCTCAGTTTTTGTTTTTATTAATTTATCTGTATCTAAGTTTAAAGAATAATCATCATCATTTATTCCATCAGTGTCAACTATAGCAAATGTCATCATCATATAATTATTTTTTTTGAAGGTTTTAACAAAATACAACAGATTATAAAGCTTATCTCTTTTTAGATAATCTAAGTTTGCTACTTGTGAAGATTCGCCTGTTAATAAATTTTCTCTATAAATTAAGGTATTATCTTTTTCCTTATCACTATTGTAATATAACTCATTATTATCATAAGCTATAATATTATTAACATAAAAAGAAACGTCTCTGAGTTTTTCTAAACTACCATTTTTAAAACTATATAGACTATATATTTTTTTATTATTTTTTAAAACAAACAATCCTTTATCAATAAAATAAACATCAACTGGATTGTAAAAATCTCCTGTGCCATATGTTTTTAATAAAATATTTTTAATATCATTTCCTTCTTTATTTGATACAACATAGCCACTGGTTGTTTGAGTATGTAAATCATAACCATTACCTGATAATTTTGTTTCTGAATAACCCCTAATACACTGTACGTATTTTATTGAATCAGAGTTATTTTGGTCATATGTGAGAATATCTGACTCCATACACTTTTCTGATACAGGAAAATCCAACAGTAAAATTGGTAAAATTTTTGTAAAAAAATTATAAGAAATTAATAAAATTAATATCATTATTACTATTTTTTTAATTTTTATTTTCTTATTTTTTACAGGAACAGGAATAGATTGAACTAATTCAGGTTTTATCCCCTCATTAGATATTTGTTGATTAGTCATACTTTTAATGATTAAAGTGTTAGTGATTTAATAATTTTGCTTATTTCTGAATCA
This sequence comes from uncultured bacterium, assembly GCA_903825255.1. Lineage (GTDB taxonomy): Bacteria > Patescibacteriota > Minisyncoccia > Phycocordibacterales > UBA9973 > UBA9973. The sequence continues at coordinate 8,669 of CAIJZZ010000070.1, read as the reverse complement.
GAAATTCCCACAGAAGTTGATGACTCCACAAATACAGTTGAAAATTTAAGTGGGATATTTATAAAAAGATCTCCAGTATGGCTTGTGCCTGTTTTACCTACATAAAGATTAGCGTTGGTTCCTGCTATTGAATAATTGTTGTCATTAAGTTTATAGTCAGTTAAATTAAATTTTGTAACATATTTTTCATATTCACTTTTTAATGATTCTGTAATAAGTAAAAGTGGTTTATTTTTATATAAAACAATAAGAGCTGAGGTGCTAGTCAAAGAAGGAGGAACTGCTGTATTAGAAGTATATATTGGGTCATTTGGAACATTTACATATATATTGCCTGATGAAAAAGTCTTTAAATTAATTTGTTCATTACTATCAGAAGAAGTATTTCCTTGCAGGGTTGTCTTTTGTGTTAGCTGTGTATTTGTATCTTGCACTGGCAAATTTGGTTCTTGATTTATAGTCGTTGGAATTTCAGTTACCACTGAAGCTGGAATTTGTTTATAAAATAAATTTGATAACTTAGTTCTAAAAAAATAAGCTGAAACTCCACCAGCTAATAAAAACAGTATCAAAATGATTAAAAATATTTTTCTACCAGAATGATTTTTAATTTGAGGAGTAGTAATAGTATTTGTATTTATGTTGGGAGGTATTGAAATATTAGATGAATCAGTTGTTGTAACATTTATTGTTTTAAATCCTTCTTCTACATCTTTGATAGTCCAACCACCAGTTTGAAGTTCTTTGGTAATATCTTCTATCTTTTTTCCTTGGGCTAATTGCCCTTTAATAAAATCTAATAATTGTTGATTGATCATAATTAGTATTATACCAATTCAATTCCCATTATGGGTAGCACAAAATAAACCTAGTAAGATAAGGCTAGAATTAAATTGGGAGACATATGGGATTCGCACCCATGATAACTCCTCCACAGGGAGCTGTGTTACTACTACACTAATGTCTCCATATTTTTGATCGTTTCTTTGTCGTGGTGAACTAAAAAATGGCAATTATGACAAAGCCAGATTAAATTCGACAAACTACTATTCTTTCTATCATGATCAAGATGATGAACTGCCAACACCCTACTATCTTTATTCTTACATAATTTACAAATTTTGGGAACCTTGTTTCTCAACATTACACTTTTATAAGAATTTCTACCATCTATCCAATTGGCATGCTTTGGGCCAACAAAAATGGAATTACGCCATTTTGTTTGGCAAGATTTTGTACAAAAATAAGTTTTGCTCTTAGAAACACGCAAGGCTTTTTTAGTTTTATAAACTTCTTTACCACAAGAATGACATTGAACTATTTTACCAGTTTTGCTACCAATGCGCATGCACTCTTTTGAACAATATTTTGCTTGACCTATTTTCAAAAAATATGGCTTTCCATAAAATTCCTTAAAACAAATTTTACACTTAACTACTGGCATATATTATATTTTATCAAAGAAAATATCAAATGTAAAATAGGTGGTCTGTGGATATTTATTCAGAAACCCTCTTGTAACCCCTTTTATTCTATTTGTATTTTTATATCTGTTCTCTCATTTTTCACTTTTAAAAGTAATGCTGCGAAAGCTCCAACAAAAACAACTATGGCTGAAATAAGAAATACATTCGCATAAGCATTCACTTGCGCTTTGAGTATGATTAATGAAACAAATTGTTGAACAACATTTGGATTATGTGAAGTAAGTGTACTAAAATGACTAATTTTTAAAATATTACTTTCAGTCGAATTATTTAAAATAGTAGCAAAGATTGCAATACCAAAAGCACCGGAAATATTTCGTACCAATGCAAGCACTGAAGAAGCAATCCCTATCTCATGTTTATCTACTACAGAGGCAATAATACTCGTGCGTTGAGCCATACCAAAGCCTAAGCCAAAAGCCATGATAACAAGTGGAATTATTAAATCTAATGCTGTTGATTTTGGATCAATACGAGTAAATAGAAATAAACCAATCGAAGCGACCAGCGTGCTCCAAAAAATAATATAACGCGATTGTATTTTACCAGTAAAGCTCCCACCAAGTGGTGAAGCGAGCATCATCGCTATAGCCATCGGAATAAAAAGATAACCGCTTTGGGTGGCAGTGTAACCCAAAAAAGTCTGTGCAAAGATTGGTAAAAGAAAAACTCCTCCCATCATTCCCATAAAAACAATAAAATTGTTTACCAAGGCATTGACGAAAGCTGGAATTTTGAAAAATTTTAAATCAACAATTGGTTCCTCTGTTTTTTGTTCAATTTTAATAAATAGGCCAAGTAAAACGATTGTCATGAAATAACAAATTAAAGCATAAACGGAGAACCAACCCCAATCAAGCCCCTTATCTAGTACCAACACTAGGCTAGAAAGACAGCCACCTAAAGTTAGAGCTCCCCACCAGTCAAAATGTGTTGTTTTTACCTCCGATGTTGATTCATTGATAAAACGCAAGGCCATCAATATACCGATTATTCCAATAGGTAAATTAATTAAAAAAACTGATGGCCAACCAAAAGTATCGATTAGTGGCCCTCCGAGCAATGGCCCGAAAACAATAGCAGCGGCAAAAGAACTAGACCAAATACCAAGAGCTTGAGCTCGTTCCTTCCCTTCTTTAAAAGTTACAGCAATGATTGCCATCGCCGTCGGGTAGTCAGCACTCGCTGCTATCGCTTGGATAATTCTAAAAACAATCATCGAAGATAAATTCCAAGCGAAACTAGCCAGCACAGAACCTAAAATAAAAATTGAAAAACCAAAGATATAAACTTTCTTACGTCCAATAGTATCTCCTAGTTTTCCCCAAATCGGTACGAAAACAGCGTTGGCTAAAATATAGGCTGTCGCAATCCAGCCGGCTGCTCCGACTGTAATCCCGAAATCATTAATCATTTTTGGTAATGCCAAATTTACGATAGTGCCATCTAGGCGCCCTAAAAATGTTCCGATGATAACGGTAAATAAAATCCACCAGCGTAAATTATCTTGATTTACTTTTTTTAGCATATTTTAAATCAACTAATTTATTAAAACTATTTTTTATATATAGTAATTTTAGCCGACATACCTTCTTTAAACAGAGGATGAGCTTTTACATCGAAACGAATTTTCACATCGAATTGTTTCACTTCTCTTTTATCTGAAATATTAAAGACAATTCCACTTTGATTTGAAATTGGGCTCACTTCATCCACCACTCCTTGAAAAGTTTTACTACCAAAAGCATCAATATTAAAAGTAGCTGTCTGACCTACTTTAATATCACTTAATCCTTTATTTTCATCTATTTTTCCAACTATTCTTTCAGCATCTGTATTGATCATTGAAACGACGGGTGTACCGGGAGAAAAAAATTGTCCTTCTTGTGAATTAACTGAAACAATTATTCCACCCACTTTTGAAAAAATAGTTTCATTACCGACTCTCGCGACTTGTGTGTTAGGTAAGATTTCCTGCCCGACATTTACATATACTTCTTGAAGCACTCCACTTGTAGAAGAAGATAAATTGATAATCGGAGCATCTATAGAAGAATTATCTATTTTGATCTGGTTATTTAATATTCGCCAATATATAAATACTACTAAAAGGACCACAATGACAATAACACCTGTTACGCTCTGCACCCAAGGTTTTGAAAAAACACTAGATTTTATTTTAACTTCAATATTTTCTTCTTTCATATAATTTTTTATTTATTATTTTTAGCAATTACACTAACTACTCTTTGGTTTGCAGTGGCAATTTCTCCGACGCTTAAATTAACCATTGTAACCACTCCATCAGCTGGAGCGTAGATAAAATCATTATCATAAGCTCCTTGTGCTACAGAAAGAGAGCCTGTCGCAGCAGCCACATCCTCTGGTCGTGCATTAGCGACTTTCAGTGCCAAAGCTTTATTAGCTTGATCTAAATTTACTTGTGCCACTTCTACTAATCTCTTTTGACTCTCTTCTGCTCCCAGATATGCATTATAATTAGGAATATAATTTGTAGCTTTTTTATTTGGAATTGAAATAGTCCAGTTAGAAACATTCATATTATTCATTTGAGGAAATTTAATATAAAGACCAGAGTTGCCAAGTGGCTGAGAAGTATTGGCATTGATAATGCCAGTACTATTTTCAATAATTCCAGAAGTAAGAAAATTTGGAGTTCCGCCTGTATTGTACACAGTCAGATTTATATCTCCTTCTTTATCTAAAATATAGTTCCCAGTAATAATAGGAGCGATATAGTCACTCACTTGGGTAGTGGGTAAAGCTTCCGGTGTTGAGTTTAATAAAGTTCTGTAAGCCGATTTTACTGCCAAATCCTGTTGCTTAATCACAGTATCTAAATTAACTTGAGCTGTCTGTACTGCCGCTTTAGCTAAATCAATATCTGCACTAGTCGCACCATTTATAATTTTTTGATAATTAGCTTTCGCTATTTCTAGTGCACCTTGAGCGTCCGTAAAATCTAAATTAGCTAATATTTGTCCTTTTTTTACTACATCTCCTTGTTTTACATAAACAGCATTTATTCTACCAGTTTTTGGAAAAGCTAAATCAATAGTAGCTCCATCTTTTAAGACTATAGAAGAATCCTCAAAGTTGTTGTTATTAATTTTTGGAGCATAGCCAACAAATTTATAAGCAAAAACTCCAATCACAACGGCTACTAAAAAAACAACTGATATGATTATTTTTGGTGATTCTAAGATTTTCTTAATTTTATTTTTCATAATTTTATTCTTTGGTTATAATATTTAATATTTTTACTAATTCTTTTTTATTTTCATCATTTAATTTAAAAAATAAATTTTTCAAAATTGATAACTTTTTACTTTTAAACTTTGAGAATAATTTCAAGGTCTTAGGGGTTATAATAATTTTAATAATTCTACGATCTTGTTTATTAGTCTCCCGCTTAACTAGTCCTCTTTCACAAAGTGTTTCGATGATAATGGTGACAGAGGGAGGGGTAATGTGTAATCTATTGGCAATATCTTTCATGGTGGGATCTCCTTTTTCAAAAATAAACAAAAGAACTTCAAGCTGAGAAGTCGAAAAATTGAGCTTTATGGCTCTTTTATGCAATTCATCCATCATTTTGTGATGAAAAGTTAAGATCGCTTCTTCTAAGTCTTTTTCTAGGCTTTTAACCTTTAAATTTCTTTTTTTCATATAAATAGTTAGTTTAACTAACTATTTGAATAGTGTAGCAAAAATAAAATATTTGTCAAATATTATTTATAATCTGGGCTTTCTTCTAAAATTTGAGAATTATGATTAGCTAAACGAGCCAAAGCATAAAGTAAACTCGAAAGTCGATTTAAATAAGCCTTGGAAAAAATACTCACTTCTGTTTTACCTTCCTTGCCCGAAGAAGCCTCGGCGAAGGCGGGTTCTGAAACTCCAATCACTCGCCTTTCCGCCCGTCGAGCGACAGTGCGTGCTATATCAAAATAAGTAGCGAGCTTGGTGCCTCCAGAAATAAAGAAGGATTTTATGGGAGGAAGTTCTTTTTCTATATCATCAATAATTTTTTCTAATTCTTTTATTTTATCTTCTGTAATAGACATTTTAGATCCTGCTAATTCTGCTTGAATAATAAAAAGGTTTTTCTGTGTATTATGTATTAAAATTGAAACTTTACTTTTATTTGGTAATAAAAATTTCATTTTATCCGCTTCTACCTTACAAAGGCCGAGATAAGAATTTATCTCATCGAGTGCCCCTAGGGCTTCAGCAATAGCGGAGCTTTTAGAAATCCGCTGATCGCAGCCAAACGTTTTAGTTTTTCCATCATCCCCTTTTCGAGTGTAGAGCATAAGAATATTATACTACTAAATTATATCCACTCATATTTTTTAATAAACCACATTTTGAGAAATTGAGTAATTAAGAAATATAAAATTATGCCGATAAATAATAAGAGGAAGTAAAGTGGCGGTAAAGGTAAAAATTGAAAAGCACCAGCAAATGGTGAAAAAGGTAAATAAATTCCAAAAGCGATCACACACAAGGTAGAGATGATAACTGGCCAACTAGCTCGACTTTGGAAAAAAGGTATTTTACTGGTTCTGATAATATGCACGATTAAAGTCTGAGTTAAAAGGGATTCCACAAACCACCCAGTGTGAAATAATGCAGGATTACCCCAAGCATGAAACACATAAAGCATTACAAAAAAAGTAGCATAATCAAACAGTGAACTAATCGGTCCAAAAAATAAAATAAATCTTTTAATATTTTTAAAATTCCACTTTTTTGGTTTCAAGAGCCGCTCCTCATCGACATTGTCTGTGGGAATGGTCATCTGAGAAAAATCATACAGCATATTATTTGTTAGAATTTGTACCGGCAACATCGGCAAAAAGGGCAAAAAAATACTTCCTCCCACCACACTAAACATATTACCGAAATTAGAACTCGCCGCCATTTTTATATACTTAATAATATTATCAAAAATTCTCCTACCTTCTTTTATCCCGTCTTTTAAAACCAGTAAACTTTTTTCAAGTAGAATCAAATCAGACGATTCCTTGGCAATATCTGCCGCTGTATCGACTGAAATGCCTACGTCCGCCGCAATTAAAGAAAGTGAATCATTGATCCCGTCACCTAAAAAACCTACCACATGATCTTTATTCCTTAAATTTTTTATTATTCTTTCTTTATCATAAGGTGATAATTTCACAAAAACAGAAACTCCTTCCATTTCTTTATTTAATTCCTCTTCAGAAAATCTTTCAATATCTTTACCAGAAAGTATTTTCCCCACCTCCATTCCTACTTCCTCACATATTTTTCTGGTAACAATCTCATTGTCACCTGTTAAAATTTTTACCTTCACCCCGAGGTCTTTTAAATCTTGAATCGTTTCACTCGCACTAGCCTTCGGTGGATCAAAAAAGGCTAAAAATCCGACTAAAATTAAATCTTTTTCATCTTCAATGCTAAAAACTTTTTTCTCTTTTTCAACTTCTTTATAAGCTACAGCAATAACTCGAAAACCTTCTTTATTTAATTCTTCTTCCATTAAAAATTTATCACTATTAGAAATATCCTCCAAAAAAACAACCTTTCCATTAATTAAAACACTTTTACTTTTACTAAAAATTTCTTCAACTGCTCCCTTGCAGACTAAAATATTTTTGCCACTTTTATTATCAGTGACAACGACTGACATACGTCTCCTGTTAAAATCAAAAGGTATCTCATCTATTTTTAGATAATTATTTATCTCTAATTTTTCTTTAGCCTCATCGTGTTTTAGTATAGCCTCATCTAAAATATCATTCATACCTGTCTGAAAAAAACTATTAATAAATCCAAAATGAAGTGTTTGTTCATTTTCTTTTCCAAAAACATCCAAGTGTTTTTCTAAAACTACTCTCCCTTCAGTAATTGTACCGGTCTTATCAGTACATAAAATATCCATCACTCCAAAATTCTCTATTGCATCTAAATGTTTTACAATTACTTTATTCTTTGATAGGGCTAATGCCCCTTTGGATAAATTTACTGCCACAATCGTGGGTATCATCTCTGGGGCTACACCCACAGCGACAGCAATGGCAAATAAAAAGGCTTCAAACCAATTACCTTTAAATATTCCATTTAAAAGAAAAACAGCCGGCACCATTATCGCCATAAATTTTAAAATCAAAATGACAAATTGTTTCAACTCTTTATTAAAATCAGAAATATGATCACTTTTATCAATATCATCTGCAATACTGCCTAAATAAGTATTTTTCCCAGTACTTAAGACAAGTGCTACCGCTACCCCGCTTTCGACACTAGTGCCAAAAAAACATAAATTACAAAAATCTATCACATTTTCTTTTTCTAAATTTGGATCAATTACGTGCTTTTCTACTGGCATTGATTCACCAGTCAACATCGATTGATTAATAGTTAGGTCCTTTGATGAGATCAACCTAACATCCCCTGGAATAATTGCTCCGGAATTTAAATAAACAATATCACCAGGCACAACTTCTCTAAGAAGAATTTCTTTTTTAAAATTATTCCTAATTACTATGGCCCTAGTATGAATGATTGATTTTAATTTATCTGCTGCGATGGAGGCCTTTGTTTCTTGATAAAAATTTAAAACTATACTTAAAAAAACCATCAAAATAATAATACTAAAAGCCTTAATATCTCCGACTAAAAAAGAAACTATGGCGAGTGCAGTTAATAATAAGTTTAATGGATCTTTTATTATTTTAAACAATTTTAAAAAATGATTCGTTTTCTTTTCACCAGCAATATCATTCAAACCATATATTTTTAATCTACTTTTTGCTTCCTCTTCTTCTAAGCCTTCAACTTTAGAATTCAATTCTTTAAAACCAAAATCAGGCTCATTTTTAGCAAACTTAGATAACTTCTCAAATAACTCCTTTTTTAGAGAATTATTTAATTGACCATCATTTTTGCTTTTAATAAAAATATGCTTGAGCCAATTCATCCCGTTAGAAATAGGAAACCTTTAGATTTCCGTAGTTAATTTATTAATAATGATTTCTTTAAAGTTCATACTTTATTTATCCCATGAAACATAAATCAACTTTTTAATTTCTAACGGGATTCATATCTTCTATCATACCAAAAAATAAAAAAACCCGCTTTGAATATTAATATTTTAATTATTATTTTTATAAT
>CAIJZZ010000069.1 GCA_903825255.1 uncultured bacterium | reverse complement strand
GATTAAACAACGTTTTTGTATTATTATCATTAAGTAATATTGGGAGATCGTCTAATGGTAGGACACATCCCTCTGGAGGATGTTATCTTGGTTCGAGTCCAAGTCTCCCAGCAGTATAAAATTTAATATTAAATAATTTATATGACAAAATTCATTTTACATGGAGGATTTGATAAAAACAAGGAATACATCAGGGATGAGTTTTTTAAAAATGTACTTGAAAATACACCAAAAGATGTAAAAATATTTTTGGTTTTCTTTGCGGAACTGAAAGAGTATTTAGAACTTAGAATTGAGCAATGCAAGGAGCAGTTCGATAAAAATAAAGGTTCAAAAAATTTAGAATTCAAAATGGCTTCCGAGAAAAATTTTCTGGAGGGCTCTGCGTGGGCAGATATCATATTTCTAAATGGAGGACGCACTGCAAATCTTTTAGAAAGTTTAAAAAAGTTTCAAAATATAGATCAGATATTTAAGGATAAAATCATAGCTGGTGACTCCGCTGGAGTGAACGCACTAGGACATTCTTTTTATAGCAGAAAGACAAAGGAGATCAACAAGGGACTTGGGATTTTGCCTTTTAAAATGATTGTCCATTATTCAGATGATATGGGCAATCCTTTATTGGAAGTAGAACCAGATTTAGAGACTGTATTTTTACGCGAATATGAAACCAAGATATTTTATCAGTAAATAAAGAACACCAACTGATTTGGTATAATAAAAAAATTATGAGTTTGGATCATATCGTTGCTTTTTTATATAACGTCATTGATTTTTTCAAAAAGAGAAAAATCCCGGAGTTTTATATTGAAAGAAAATTTCTAAGAAACAATAAAACTTCTGTCCTGAAAATAATTCTTTCTCCGAGGGGTGACAGTGTTCCCCCGACCGATAAAATCTTATTCAAAAGACTATACAGAAAAGGATATTCATGCCTTTATTATTATATCTCTGGCTCTGTTCTTTCTACGGACCCATATAAAACGGTAGAGAATTTTAATATGGTAAAAAACCAAGTAAGATTCGATGTTTCTAAACTCAAGACTGAATACCATTTAGAAAGAATTGATATCATCACTTCCAGTATGGGTGCAGTAAGTGCTTGTTTGATTGCCAATAATAACGACAATATTAATAACATTTCTTTAATAGCTCCCGGTAGCACCCTCGCTTCATCTTTATGGAATGGTATAAGAACACAAGACCTGAGAAAAATCTACGAGGAGCAAGGAGTAAATCACGAAAAATTGAAAAATATCTGGACTACTATTGAGCCTAAAAATAATATAGATACTTTGAGTGATAAGAGGATTTTTATATCAATTTCAAAATCAGACAAGGTAATCCCCTATGTTTTCGGAAAAGAACTGCCTGATTTAATAAGGAATTTATATCCAAATAATATTTCAGTAAAAGAAAATAAATATTTAGGTCATTACTTTACTGTAGTAAAGTATTATTTGTTTAGTAAAGAGTTATTAAAATAATTTTCTAAAAAAAATAAGTTAAATTTGATGGTGCTCAAAACACGCCTTTATGGTATTATAAAATTATTAAAAAACAGTTATGACAACAATAATCGACGGTAGGAAATTAAGCAAAGAAGTATTAGCTGAAATAAAAAAGGAGGTATCGACCCTCCCTTTTCAGCCAGTTTTTTGTGATATTTTAGTAGGCAACGATCCAGTATCTGCTCAGTATGTAAAAATGAAAAAGCGCAAAGCAGAAGATCTGGGAATTCATTTTCATGAGGCCAACTTACCTGAGAACATTACTGCAGAAGAATTAAAAAAAGAAATTAAAAAAATAAATAAAATTCCAAATATGTGCGGGGTGATCGTTCAGCTGCCATTGCCTTCATATTTAAGTGATCACCAACAGGAAATCTTAGACGCTGTAGACCCACATTTAGACGTAGATTGTTTGAGTACTATTGCGAGTGATAAATTTTACCAGGGAGATATCTCACTTGCGTTCCCAACAGCGCTTGCCTGTATGTATCTCTTAGACTCTATTAAATTAGATTTAAAAACAAAAAAAATTGTGGTTTTGGGCCAAGGTAAGCTCGTAGGTAAACCTGTTGCCGCTTTATTTCATTTTCGAGAATTGAAAGTAGAAATAATTACTAGAAAAACAGAAAGCAAAGAAAAAATAATCAAGGAAGCAGATGTAATTGTTTCCGGTATGGGTCACGGACAATATTTAAAAGGCGATATGATAAAAAAGGGAGCTGTAATTGTCGACGCTGGAACTTCTGAATCTAATGCCGGAATCGTAGGTGATGTAGACTTGGAATCAATCAAAGGGATAGCAGGATACGTCTCTCCTGTTCCTGGAGGTGTCGGTCCTATGACTGTCGCCATGCTTTTCAGCAACGTTTTAAAAGTAGCAAAAATTAAATAATTTGTATTATTTAATCTTCTCTAAATTTTTCGTAATTCTCTCTAAAATAGGAGTATTGAAATCATGCTCAAATAGTTTGCCGGTAATAGTCTCATAAATCTCAATATAACGTCTAGAGAGTTCTGCCACCAATTCTACTGGCGCTTCTGGCAACCTCTCATCCTTATATGGATCACAATGATCTTTAAACCAAATACGTAAGAATTCTTTATCAAAATATTCTGGCTCTTCGCCACTATTAAAGCGCTCGTCATAACTTCCAGCTTTCCAATATCGTGAAGAATCAGGAGTATGAATTTCATCAATCAAAATCAATTCCCCTTTTTCGTCTTGTCCAAATTCGTATTTTGTGTCTACTAATATGAGCCCATGGGAAAGAGCAATTTCTTGTCCACGTAAAAATAATTCTTTAGCTGTTTTTTCTACCTTTTCCACCAATTCTTTTGTCATCAGTCCTTCAGCCACAATTTCTTGAGGCGATAAAGTCCGATCATGCTCTTCAAATTTAGTAGATGGTGTAAAAACTGGCTCAGGCAACTTTTGATTTTTCTGGAGTCCTTCCGGTAAAACGAAATTACCAAAATCCCGTTTACCGTCTTTATAGTGCGTCCAAAGCGAAGTAGAGGTAACGCCAGTAATATATCCCCTCACTATTGCTTCTATAGGCAAGGGTTTGCATTTCTTGGCAACTAAAATATTTGGATCAGGGATAGCGAGTACGTGGTTTTGGATTATATCTTTTGTTTTTTCAAACCAAAAAGCGCTAATCTGATTTAGCACTTCACCCTTAAAAGGAACATGCGCGATGATACGATCAAAAGAAGAATGTCGGTCCGTGGAAACAAGAATAATCTTGTTGGGCATTGTGTAGATGTCACGCACCTTGCCGACTTTCCTCTCCCCTAAATTTTTAAAATCAGTTTCCCTTAAAACATCATTAATATGCTCTTCAATTTTTTTTATATCCATAAAATATTTTATTAATTATAAATAATTTTTTTATTTGAGTTTAGTTTTGAAATTAT
>CAIJZZ010000068.1 GCA_903825255.1 uncultured bacterium | reverse complement strand
TGGTAATGTGCACACACATTTGGCACTTTTTTAATAATATTAATTAATGTGTATAAATATGCCTAAAAACATACAAGAAGAGAGATTAAGGTGGGTTAAGATGGTCGAAGAGAATAATCTTAAATTAAAAGATGTAATTGAAGTATTCCCCTACAGCGAAAGAACACTAAAGCGATGGTTAAAAGAATATAGAGAAAAAGGAATAAAAGGGTTAATACCAAAAAGCACAGCACCTAAAACATATAGAATTGAAACGCCAATAAATATCAAAGAAAGAGTGATTGATTTAAGGAAAAGATATAAATTATGTGCTTTGAAATTAAAATGGAAATTGGAAAAACAAGGAATCAAAATTCATGAACGAACTATTGGAAAGATTTTAAAAAAGGAAGGGTTAGTACGAAAATATCGAGTGAAGAAAATTAAATATAAATATATTAAAGCTTTAAGACAGCCTGGAGAATTAGTGGAGATAGATGTGAAATATGTCCCAGGACGTATTAAAAACAAGCGATATTACCAATATACAGCCATTGATACTGCTTCTAGATGGAGATATTTAAAGATATATGAAGAACAAACAAGCTACCATTCAATTTTGTTTTTAAAAGAAGTAATAGAAAAATTCCCGCATAAAATTCAATCTGTTAAAACTGACAACGGAGCAATATTCACGAATAGGTACACTGGAGGTAATTTAAAACGCCATGATCTTTCACATAAAACGATTCATTCTCTTGATGTATTTTGTCGAGAAAACAATATCATTCACTATTTAATTGATCCCGGTAAACCAGCTCAAAACGGAACAGTAGAACGTAGTCACAGGGAAGATCAGCAAAAATTCTACGAACAAAACAAATTCAAAAATATTAAAGATTTAGAAAAGAAATTAATTAAATGGAATGTATTTTACAACAATCTGGAACATTGTGGTTTAAATGGAAAAACGCCCAATGAAATGCTAGGATTAAAAGTGACAAATGTATGTACCTAAAACAAATTCAACCACGCAAAAACCGCCATTTCTGGCGGTTTTTGTTTTAGGTTTATTTTTTTCTTAGCACAGCCTTATAAGCAAAATGTTTATTTCCACCGCTTTCCCAGCTTTCTTCTTGCCAAGGCATAACGCCATCATCCCACACTGCTTCAGGAAAAAGTTTTTTTAAATCTTCTAAATTTGCATGAGTAAGATCTTTAGCAGCTGTTTCCTTTTCTGAAAAATGAGTAATAGAATACAGGCCTCCTTTTTCTAGTTTTTCTTTCACTAATTCAGAAAACTTTATTCGCTCCTCTTCTGTTTTAAAATAATGTGACATTCCACAGTCTATAATTCCATTAACTGTGTCATTACTTATTTTTTCTAACTCAGTCAAAATATCACCAATTTTTATCTCAGAATTTTTATTCTCCCCAATTTTAGATTTTAAAATTTCACCCTGAATTGCATCTTTTTCAATTGAAATAACCTTTCCAACACCTTGTTCTAAAGCATAGAGAGAATGCCTCCCTTCTCCTGCACCACAATCAACCACAATTGCATCTTTTTTATTCTCTAAATTTTCTACAAGCTTAACAACCTCACTAGAAAGCTTAATAGACCATTCTCGTTCTTTGTTTATTTTTGGTATTTTCCCTTCGTCCATCTTTTTCAACTAAAATTAATCAAAAATATCTTGAGGACCAGGAAAATCTCGATAAAAAGAGCTTCCAGCAGGGGCAGGATGTTTTTTTATGTATTCTTCCGAAAGATGAATTTCATCTTTTACTCCTTCTTTTGTTGTATAAACCAACTCAAAATCTTCCACCTTTTTAACATCGGGCCTCATACCCTTTTTTACCTTAAAAATAAATCTTTTACCATTCACCCAATTTACATAACTATCAGCTGGTGGTTCTGAAGTATCTCTGTCATGTATTATTCGACTGTCATAATAATCAAACAATTCAGGCTCTTTTTCTTTTTTTAAAAAATCTTTGTCTCCTGGCATAAATTAATTCTTAAGATTATATAATAATGATTATATTCTATCCTCACTCTATACGTCTGTCAACCTAAATTTAACCACACAAAAACCGCCATTTCTGGCGGTTTTTGTTTTAGGTTTTTGCTGTTCTATGTTTTGTTTCGTTCTATTAACTTGGGTCTTTCCCTTATTGTCAGATTCTTTTTAGGACATTGAATCATTGTCCATTGTGTCGTCAATTGAGCGACACAATACCGACTCAATAAATTCAATCTCTCCGAGATCAGATATTCGTTTGGGACGAATATCTCAATTAAACAAAATTTCTTTTATAACATTGGAACATTTTTCAAATTGAATTAATCCACGAGCAGCTTCCGCTACCCGTGCCTTGTTACGACTTAGTCCCTGTCACCGAGCTTACCTTAGGACCCCCTTATAGGGATACTTCGGGTACTCCCGGCTCCCTTGACTTGACGGGC
>CAIJZZ010000067.1 GCA_903825255.1 uncultured bacterium | reverse complement strand
GATTCTCCTCGCGCGAGAAGAATTTTTATTCTACAGCATCCTTCAAAGCTTTTGCAGCTCTGAATTTTGGAACTTTTTTAGCAGCTACTTTGACTTGTTCTCCAGTCTTTGGATTGCGAGCCATGCGAGCAGCACGTCCTTTTACGGAAAAGATTCCGAAGCCGGCGATTGAAACTTCGCCACCCTTTTTCATGGTTGCGATGATTGAATCAAAGATTCCGTCTACGATTTCTTCAGCTTGTACTTTTGTACCGCCTAATTTTCCGTGAACCATTTCAACAATTGCTTGTTTATTCATCCCGTTAGAAGTTCTACTTTTGTTACATAATTATTTATATAACTTAGTAAAACTGTAATTAAGTTTATAATATTTCCCCGTTAGTTAAACTTCTAACGGGATTCATATCGACCAAATGTTTTAAAACGTACTTATACAGTATATACTAAGGGTTTTTTAAGGCAAATAGGTTTACAAGTGGACAAAAATACTTTTAGTTGTGTAATAAAATGATATTTTAGACCAATTTTCACGCACTTTTATTCCAAAGTAATTCGAAGAGCTCTTTTTGAGTATTTATCATGGTTTTGTTCTCAATTACGAGAGCGACAAGAGGTTCATGGAGCTGAAACATGACCAGTTTATAAGGCGTTATAACCATATCTACATGGATATTTGCATCCTTAGGTAACAGCCGAACATTTTCATTATAATTACGTTCAGTTATTTTTCTAGCTTCAGCAATTTCAGAATCAACAAATAAAAGATTTATTGTTGCACCCAGGTTTATCCTTTTTTCTACGTGGTTTTTCATAAAGTAATCATTATCTAAGGCTTGCCACTCGGCTGTGTTTGAAACAGCATAGTAAAAGTCATGTGGTTTTAAGTCTTTCAGTAAATCATCATAGACATTTTTCACTCCAGTTAATCCTTCATAATATTTAATTGCGCTTTCAGTACTTTTCAAATGATATTTACCTTCGAGTTCTGGTAATACTCGAGAGAGTAAAGAACGTTTCATTTCAAGGGTGTTTTCTAGCCTTTCTGGATGTTCCGGTGCGAATAAAGTCTTGAGACCTTTAATTTCTTTTTTCATCAAACCTTTTTTTTCTAAGGCATCGATTATTTCATAAATAGTAGTTCTATTTACTCCTGAATGTTTGGCAAGTTTTAAAATAGTAGTACTTCCGAGTACTAGTGAGGCGAGGTAAACACTTGCTTCTTTCTCTTTGAGCCCTAAATCCATTAGAGAAGTTAAAATTTTTTCATCCTTTTTAATCATATATTTTTTGAATATTCATGAAGAATACTAATAATGTTGGAAATTTCCACAACATTTATTATATACAATATAAGCTTATTTAGCAACTTTTTACTATTTTGTCGACAAATATGACAGTATCTAAAATCTGTGCCATAATTAAATCAGATAAATGTTCATTAAGTTCAACCAATAATAATTGTAAGATTTGATTGGCTACACAGTTCCCTTCTATAGGAGTTGTGATAACCAATTAAATTTAAAACGATGAAAAAAATAAAAGAAAGTATTAGAGATTTTGCTGATAATAATCCAACGATTATCGCAATAATAATTATCTCAGCTATTATATATTTTGCTTACTGGTTTACTACCACTCCAGTTGGAGAAGCAATATATAGATAGGGTCCTGATTTGTGGATCAAGGAAAATGAACAAGCCTAATAGTAAAATTGTTCACAACACGGCTAATTTTTTTGAAAACAAAATAAATTAGCCTCACTATTTAGTTCGTAATTTGTCGTCCCGAATCAAATTTATATAAATTTTAACGGGATAAAATTGTGGATTAATTGTGAGATAATGAATTCATGAGTCGTCCCTTATGAATTCATTGTTATTATTATAAGTTTATTATAAAATTAAGTATATGAAAAAAAATATAGTTTTATGGATAGTAGTTTTATTGGTTATTATTTTAGGAATTTTTTTATTAACAAAAAATAAAAATAATACACCAGTGGCTGAAAACAGTGCAGGGCTTTTCCCGGGTACTATAAAAGCTGGGCACATGGTAGCGATAGATATGTCGCCACTTTTTATTGCCAAGGAAGCTGGTTATTTCAAAGATGAAGGTTTGGACGTTGAAACAGTTTTCTTTTCTAATCCAGGAGACCAAAATGCAGCGCTTGCGGGTGGAAGTTTGCAATTTGCAACAAACCCATTCACGCTTGCATACCTAGGTCAAAATAGTGGAGTACCAATGCGCATTCTTTCTAACGCTGGAGGCAATGGGGTAATGCAGGTTGTTATTCAAGGAAAATATAAAGTCTCTTCAATGGCAGAATTAGTAGCTTATGTAAAAGCACATCCAAGTGAAAAATTAAAAGTCGGAACACTTCGTGGAGATACATTAGATATGATTCTTTATAAAGCATTTAAGGATAACGGACTTTCTTATGATAACTTTGATATGGTTTGGTTTGATGATTTACTTGCGATGGTTCAATCATTTAAGACTGGTGATATTGCTATTTTGAGTCACATTCAACCATATACCAATGATTTACAAGTAAATTACGGTGCAAAATTCTTAACAGATAATGCAATGATTTGGGGAAAAGGAACACCTAATGTTACCACTATTGCACTTGATAATTTTGCCAAGCAATATCCTGAAACAGTTATAAGATTTTTACGGGCAGAAAATCGTGCTCTTGAATTAATCAAAAATAATCCTGAAGAAGCAGTAAAAATTTTGTCAGGCAAAAATTACTTTAAAACTTCAGATGAAGTATTACTCTCTGCATTCAAAACTCAAAAAGAAGCTACAATGTACCCAAATGTTGAGGGGATGATGACCGCTATCAATGATATGGTTGCCCAAAATTACATCAAGAAACCAACAGTCAATATTGTAGATACTTCCTATCTTGATGCAGCACTTAAGAAATAACTTAATTAGTTAATATTTACCCATGAAAAAAAATTCCCAGCGAATGCTTTCAATTATTTGTGGATTAATTTCAATCGCAGTTCTTGTTGGCCTCTGGGAATTTTCTGGGTATATTGGCTGGAAGTATACACATATTTTTCCGCCACCATCTCATTTCTTAAAGGAACTTGCAAATAATGGTTTTAGAATTGGTCTTGGCTCACAATCAGCAGGAATTCCAGAATCACTTGCTTCAAGTTTTCTTCGAGTATTTGCAGGACTTGGGATTGGTTTTATTTGTGCTTTATGTGCCGGTATGGCGATCAGTATGTCTATTTGGGTAAAGCGTTTTATTATGCCGATAGTT
This sequence comes from uncultured bacterium, assembly GCA_903825255.1. Lineage (GTDB taxonomy): Bacteria > Patescibacteriota > Minisyncoccia > Phycocordibacterales > UBA9973 > UBA9973. Next base: position 14,837 of record CAIJZZ010000067.1, on the reverse strand, counting down.
GAATTACTCGCTCCGATTGCTCCGATTGCCTGGATTCCACTCGCTCTTGTTGTTTTTGGTATTGGAAATCAAACTGCAATTTTCATTGTGTTTATGGGTGTATTTTTTATGCTGACCATTGCGACAGTAAAAGCAATTGAGACAGTGCCTGAGTATTTATTAAATGTTGCTCGAACCTTTGGTGCTCGTAAATGGCAACTTTGGACTCAAGTAGTTTTCCCATACATTCTTCCACAAGTTTTTACAATTTTGCGTATTAACTTTATTGCTGCTTGGATGGCTGTCTTAGCTGCAGAAATGACTGGGTTGCGTGACGGCTTGGGTGCTATTATTATGAACGGCCGAAATCTTTTTGATAATAATTTAATTTTACTTGGGATGTGTCTTATTGGAGTGTCGGGTTTTATTATTGATATATTATTGAAATATATTCAAAGAAAGTTTTTTTGGTGGGATACACAACGCATGTAATTAATTATGGAAAATGAAAAAATAAAAAATAAAGAGCATTCACTTGAGGGGAGTAATATTAATTTTTCCCGCGAAGAAGACGAAAAGCACTTGCTTGAAGTTATAAAAGATACATCCCTCGCACTACATAATGGAGAATTTAAAACAATTATTGGTCCATCTGGTTGTGGAAAGACAACCTTACTTTCTATTTTGAGCGGACTTCTCAAGCCAGATTCAGGCCAAGTTTTATTAAATGGTGTTGAAATAAAAGATATTACGGAGAGAGTGGGACTTCCGACTCCTTCAGATATTGGGGTTGTTTTTCAAGATTACGGTCTTTTCCCTTGGCGTACCGTCGCTCGAAATGTTTCTTTTGGTCTAGAGATAAGTAAGGTTCCAAAAAACATTCGTCAAAAAAAAGTTGCTGATATTTTAGAGCGAGTTGGTTTGACTGAATTTGCCAATCATTATCCCCATCAACTCTCTGGGGGAATGAAACAACGTACATCTATTGCTCGGGTTTTAGCAACTGATGCAGAATTTTTATTAATGGATGAACCATTTTCTGCGCTTGATTTTCAAACACGTTATTTTATGCAAGAATTTTTATTGGAAATTTGGAAAAAATTTAATAAAACTATAATTTATGTAACGCACCATATTGATGAAGCTCTCGTGCTCTCGGATACTGTTTATCTCATGACAGGACGTCCAGGTAGAATTATTGAAGAAATGAAAATTGATTTACCTCGACCACGAGATATAGCTGACCCAAAGTTTTCAGAATATCGAGCTCATATTGCAAAGCATTTGGAAAATGAAGTGAAAAAGATGTTTAAAGAGCAAGAGATTAATAAAAAATAATAAATTATATGGAAAAAGAAACTAAAAATTGTCAAAAATGTAAGAAGGATTTTGTGATTGAATCTGAAGATTTTGATTTTTATGAGATGATGAAGGTGCCTGCACCGACATTCTGTCCAGATTGTCGGCTACAAAGAAGATTATCTTTTCGTAATGAAAGAACATTTTATAAACGCCCATGTGAACTTTGCGGAGTGGATACTATTTCAGTATATGATCCTGAAAAAGGGATAATTAATTATTGTGCAGATTGTTGGTGGGGTGATAAATGGAATCCATTTGATTATGGAATGGATTATGATTTCTCCCGTCCTTTCTTTGAACAATATAGAGAATTGATGATGAAAGTTCCACATCAAAATCTTTCTGTTAGTTATACAACTTTAACAAATAGCAATTTTACCAACATGAATCATTATTTAAAAAATTGCTATTATCTTTTTAATTCTGATTATAATGAAAGATGTTCATATGGAGAAGAGGTAGAGCATTCTACAGAATGTATAGATACGACAATGATGGAAACTACCCAGATCGCTTATGAGTCTGTAAATTGTGTTAAATCTTATCAAATATATTATTCAGCAGACTGTGAAAGCTCACATGATGTTTATTTTTCAAAAAACTTAGCTGGATGTTCCAATTGTTTCGGTTGTGTAAATTTGCGTGGCCAGCAATATAATATTTTTAACCAAAAATATTCTAGAGAAGATTATTTAGAAAAATTAAAAGAATTTAATTTAGGCTCATATGAGTCAGTAGAAGAATTAAAAAAACAAGCATTAGATTTTTGGCAACAAGCTCCCAATAAATATATGCATGGAGTACAAAATATAGAATCAAATGGGGACTATGTTGACCATTCAAAGTTCACGACGAACTCTTTTATTACGACCGGGGCAGAACATTGTAAATATTGTATGTGGTTGATTGTAAAAAATAATAAAGACTGTTATGACTACACTCAATTCGGCGAAAATTCTGAGAGAGTTTACGAATCAGCAATTTGTGGAAAAAATATTAACAACGTGATCGGGGGGAATAGAGTTTTAGACGGAAGAGATATTCGTTATTCAATGTTTTGTTACAGTAATAATAGTGATTTATTTGGCTGTGTTGGTTCACGAGGCAATCATTATGTTATTTTGAATAAACAATATACCAAAGAAGAATATGAAGAGTTGGTGCCTAAAATAATTGAACACATGAAAGAAATGCCCTATATAGATAAAATGGGCAGGAAACATGTGTATGGAGATTATTTTCCAACAGAGATTTCTCAGTTTCATTATAATGAAACATCTGCCCAAGAATTTTTTCCTCTTGATAAAAAAGAAGCCGAAGAAAATGGTTTTTCTTGGACCGAACCGAAAGAAAAAAATTATAAAATTACGATTAAGCCCGAAGATCTGCCAGATAATATTACGGATGTGAAAGATGATATAACTGCGCAAATAATTGGTTGTGAGCATGAGGGAAAGTGTAAGCATCAATGCACGACGGCTTTTAGAATTATTGAATCAGAATTTGCTTTTTATAAAGCACAAAATATCCCATTACCACACTTGTGTCCGAATTGCAGACATTACGAAAGAGTCTTAAAAAGAAATCCAAATAAACTTTGGCACAGGACTTGCATGTGTGATAAACAGAACCATCTCCATGGTAGTGAAAAATGTGAGGTTGAATTTGAGACGAGCTATGATCCCGAAAGACCCGAGATAGTGTATTGTGAAAAGTGTTATCAACAAGAGGTGTATTAAATTTATGGAACCAGAAACAAAAAGTTGCCAAAACTGTAAGCAAAACTTCGTGATTGAAGTGGAAGATTTTAATTTTTATGAAAAAATAAATGTGCCACCACCAACTTGGTGTCCGCAGTGCCGAATAATTCGACGCATCTCTTGTATCAATAGTTGGTATCTTTATTATCGAAATTGCGACAAGTGTGGGAAGAGAACCCTTTCTTCCTTTTCACCAGAACAAAAAATTACGGTTTATTGTCAGCCGTGTTGGTGGGCAGATGATTGGGATGGCACGGAGTATGCGATGGACTATGATCCCCAAAAATCTTTTTTTGAGCAACTAAGAGAATTATCTAATAAAACTCCTTATGTGGCTCTTGAAACCACTTATTTAACCTTAAAAAATTGCGAATACAGCAATTCTATCGCTTATTCTAAAAATTGTACCCTAACAATTTGGGCAGATCATTGCGAAAATGTTTCCTTTTCTTCTTTATTAAACGGTCTTAAATATAGTTCTGATTGTGTTCGAGGATATAATTCTGAATTATGCTATGGCTCAATGGGTTTTAGTAGGTGTTACAGAATGTTTTTTTCAGATGAATGTGATGATTGTGTAGATGTTTGGTTTTCTCGTAATTGTTATAGTTGTACTAATTGTGTTGGGTGTGTGAATTTACGAGGGGCTACTAATTGTATTTTTAATGTAAAATATTCTAAAGAAGAATATTTAGAAAAAATAAAAGAGTTAAGGCTAGATTCTTGGAAAGGGCTACGTGACTTAGAAATAAAAGCGTACGAATTTTGGCTGACTTTACCTTACCGAGAATATAATGGCCATTCTTTAAATTTAAATGTTACGGGGGAGCATGTATATACGTCAAAAAATTCCAAAGAAATGTATATTGCAAACGGAGCAGAAAACTGTAAATGGTGTCAATTTATAACTGTAAAATCTGCTAAAGATTGCTTTGATTATTCTGGTTGGGGGAATAATGCTGAACTTATTTATGAATCTGCTAGCGTAGGGGAAAATGCTAATAATATAAAATTTTCCTCTGAATGTTTTCCAGACTCTTTAAATTTAGAATATTGTCTCTGGTGTATTGCAGGAAAAAATGATTTTGGTTGTGTTAGTTTAAAAAGAAAAAAATATTGTATTTTAAATAAAGAATATAGCAAGGAAGAATATGAAAAACTAAAAGCGCAAATAATTGAAGATATGAAAAAGAACCCTTATAGTGATAAACTAGGACGTAAATTCTCTTATGGAGAATTTTTTCCGCCAGAGATGAGTTTGTTTCCTTATAATAAATCCAATGCGATGAAATTTTTACCAAAAACAAAAGAGCAAGCTTTGTCTGAAGGATATAGTTGGAGTGATAAGGAAGATCCAATTTTTAAAGCTACCATAGTAGCTGATTTATTACCAGATACAATAGTAGCTACCGAAGAAAGTATTTTAAATCAAGTGATTGAATGTAAAAATTGTAGTCGAGGATATAAAATTACCAAAGGGGAATTTGATTTACTACGTAAGATGGGACTACCTATTCCACATGAATGTCCGAAGTGTCGAGAGAATAAAAGATTTGATAGATTAACTAAACCAAAATTATACAATCGAAATTGTATGAAATGTAATGCAGACATTTATACACCTTATGCTCCCGACCGACCTGAAATAGTTTACTGTGTGAAATGCTATCAGCAAGAATTTTCATAAATCAAAAAACTTCCCAGATGGGAAGTTTTTTGATTAGTTATATAGTTAGTTGATTAACGGGCGTATTCGATAACTCTGGTTTCTCGGATCATCGTAACTTTGATTTCGCCAGGATATTTTAGTTCTTGTTCTATTTTTAGAGCAATATCGCGAGCGAGGAGTTTGGTTTCTAAATCTGAAATTTTTTCAGGAGTAACAAATATTCGGATTTCTCGGCCAGCTTGTAAAGCATAAGATTTTTCTACGACTGGGAAAGAATTTACTAAAGATTCTAATTCTTGGAGTCGCTTCAAATAATTTTCCACTGAGTCTCGGCGAGCACCTGGGCGGCCACCTGAGATAGCATCAGCTGTTTGGACAATGATGGCTTCGACTGTTTCATACGGGTAATCTTCATGGTGACTCTTCATCGCAGTGATGATTTTTTCGTCAGCCCCAAATTTTTGTAAGATTCTTATGCCGATTTCAATATGAGTACCTTGAACTTCATGGTCCAGAGCTTTACCGATGTCGTGCACAAGTGCTCCAGCTTTAGCGATAGCTACATCAGCACCCAATTCTTCTGCAAGCATCCCAGCAATGTGAGCCATTTCGATAGAATGTTGCAAAACATTTTGTCCATAACTGGTACGGAAATAAAGTCTTCCTAAAATAGCGATAATACGTGGATCGAAGTTAAAGATGCCACATTCATAAACAGCTTGTTCACCTTTTTCTTTAATAATTTTATTAATTTCTTCTTTAGCCTTTTCAACTAATTCTTCAATTTTGGCTGGTTGAATGCGTCCGTCTAGAATTAAATTCTCCAGCGCTACGCGAGCGACTTGTCTTCGCACTGGGTCAAAAGAAGAAATGACAATTGAACCTGGAGTGTCATCGACGATGAGTTCGACTCCAGAAGCTCTTTCAAAAGCTCGTATATTGCGACCTTCTTTTCCGATAATTTTCCCTTTTATTTCATTATTTGGAATAGTGACTGTGGTAGTCATTAAGTCTGATGCGGTACTGGAAGCTAGACGTTGAATTGAAGTAGCTAAAATATCTTTAGCAATTCGGTCTAATTTTTCTTCATTACCGTTCTCCATTTTTTGTACTCGTACAAGTAAATCTTCCTCATACTTCTTTTCTACTTCTTTCAAGAGTTCTTCTTTAGCTTCTTCTTTAGTCAATTTAGCGATTCTTTCGAGCTCAGTCCTTTTCGTTTCTTCGATAGCTGAAACTTTTTCTTGAATTTTTTTAATTTCTTCGACTTTGAGTTTTATATTCTCAACCTCTTTGTTTATTTCGACTTGTCTCGCGTCTAGTAGCTCATCTTTTTTAATGAGTCTTTTTTCAGTATCTTTAAATTCTTGCTCTCTCTTTTTTTCTTCATTTTTTAATTCACTTAATCTTTCTTCAGACTTTGCCTTAGCTTCGTCTAAGATTTTCTGCGCTTGCTCCTTAGCACCGACCATCATCTGCTTAATATCTATTTCAATAGACTTTCTTTTTCCTAGGGCGACGATTACGCGTAAGTAGTAACCGATCAAAACACCCAAAAGGAGCACACCTACTCCAACTAGAATTATTATTAATGTTCCACTCATAAGCCTTGTTTCGGCTTGTAAGAACAAACCACTATATCTGTGTTTCTATTTTCGTTCTATGATAAAAAATTTGAAAATTTCTATTTAACGATAACATATATGGGGTATTCCTATAAACCAAGTTTAAATAAATTTTTAAAAGTTAACGTTCTCAGTATAACAAATTAGTCACATTTTGTCTATGTATGTTAGAATAGAAATATGCACCCAGGAATAAAATCATGGAAGTACCTAGTGATATATGCTTTTAATGCTTTTTCTATCCCATTACTTTTTAAAACCTTATTGTCACCTTGGAAAATGGATAAAGACGCAGGGAAACATATGTCACTTCTTGAAAAGCTGGCCTTTTTCTTTTTATCAAGATTTTTAGGCTTTTTAGCTCGTGTTTTTCTTATAATTATTGGTTTGATTTTTACAATTTTAGCTATTTTAACTTTTCCTTTATTTTTCTTTATTCCAATCAAGATTGATCAGAGTTACTTTTTAAATTTGAGTAGTTTTGGTTCATCACTTTCTTATGGCAATACTTATACTTTAAATTCTCATAGTCGTGAGGTAGTAGAAGTGTCACCACGTAAAATTTTTGGCAAAGAAAAAGCTTTGCGTATGATCGAGCGGGGACTTTCTAAAGAAACAAACCATAACGTTTTACTTATTGGTGATACAGGTGTAGGTAAATCTACTTTAGTTTCATATTTAGGGCGTTTAGGTCAATCCGGATTTTCTTTTAAAGGTGTTCGCCATCACAGAGTGGTTGAATTATTTGTGGAAGGTTTAACCTTACCGGACTTCGATAAATGTTTAAGGGAAGCCAACTCAGCTGGTAATGTTATATTGGTAATCGAAAATATTCATGCGTATGAATCTTTATTTGAAAGGCTTATACCATATTTAAATTCATCAAAATTAGGCATAATTGTTACGACTGATTTTTCTAATTATGATCGAGTTTTAAAAAATCATGGAGAATTTGTTTCAAAATTTGAAAAAGTAGATATAGCCGAGACTAATCTAGAAGATACGGTCGCGATTATTGCCAATAATGCCCGTTTAGACAAAATTAAGATTAAAAAAGAAGCTATTGAAGAAATTGTACGACTAACTGATCGTTTTATCGGAAATCAGCCTCAACCTTTTAAGTCCCTATTAATTTTAGAAGAACTTAAAACTTTAAAAAGAGAAATAACAATTGCAGATGTCAGACAAGTTGTTTCTGATAAAACCAATATACCAATCGGAGCGATCGGGGCTGATGAAAAAAATGTTTTAATTGGGCTCGGTGTTTCAATGAGAAAAAAAATTATTGGGCAAGATGAAGCAGTCAAAGATGTTTCTGAAGCACTTATTCGATTACGAGCGGGGGTAGCGGATCATAGTAAGCCGGCTGGTAGTTTTTTGTTTTTAGGCCCTACGGGAGTTGGTAAAACTTATACTGCTAAAATTTTAGCTGAAAGTTACTTCGGCAGAAAAAATTCAATGATCCGTTTTGATATGAGTGAATTTTCTTTGCCTTCTTCAGTTCCAATTTTTGTAGATAGATTGGCTTCTGTCATAGAAGAAGCACCACTATCCCTTGTATTTTTTGACGAGTTGGAAAAAGCTAATGGAACTATACACAATTTGTTATTACAAGTATTAGATGAGGGTAGAATAACAAGGGAAAATGGAAGAGAGGCAAGTTTCAAAGAGGCGATAGTAATTGCGACTTCTAATGCAGGAAGTATGGAAATAATCGCAAATCCAGAAATAGACAAAAAAATATTAATAGATGCTTTAATTAAAAAAGGGACCTTTGCCCCAGAGTTTTTAAATAGATTTAGTGGTATTATACTTTTTAAGCCTCTCACCAAAGAACAAATTAGAAAAGTAGCTGAGCTATTATTAAATGATCTTGCTGTGCGATTATTGAGTGATAAAAATATTACTCTATCAATCACTGATGCCCTAATCGATAAAGTTTCTGCAGCTGGTTTTGATCCAGAATTCGGAGCTCGTCCTATTAAACGAGCCATAGAAGAAATAGTAGAAAATAAAGTTGCTGAATATATTATGCAAGGTAACGTAGGAGGCACAATAAAAATACTTTAGTTTTAGCTAAAGTATTTTTATTGTATATTAAGATTTTGAGTTATTAGGAATCGGGGCTTTTGACTTAGTGATTATTTCATCTACGAGCCCGTATTTTTTAGCTTCATCAGAGTCCATAAAGAAATCTCTTTCTACATCTTTTTCAATTTGTACTAGAGCCTTACCAGTATTTTTAGCAAGTAATTTATTTAGATTATCCCTAGTTTTTAAAATATGTTTAGCAGTGATAGCTATATCTGTAGCTTGCCCTTCGACGCCACCTAAGGGTTGATGAATCATGACTTCTGCGTTAGGTAAAATATATCTTTTACCCTTCTTTCCAGCTGATAGAATAATAGCAGCACCGGAGGCAGCGAGACCAACACAAAAAGTAGAAACATCTGGGCGTACATGGTTCATCGTATCGACGATAGCCATCGTGGAGGTGACTGAGCCCCCAGGGGAGTTTACATATAGAAAAATATCTTTTTTAGAATCTTCAGACTCAAGGAATAAAAGCTGAGCAATGACGATATTGGCGACATTGTCATCTATTGGTCCAGCTAAGAAAATAATGCGTTCTTTTAAAAGGCGTGAATAAATATCATAAGCGCGTTCCCCAAACTGACTTTTTTCAATAACGGTTGGTATTAACATAAGTTGATTTTAGCACTTACACTATTAAAATTCAAATAAGGCTATTATTGCAAAAAGAGGCCAGAGGACCTTAATTTAAAAGGTATTTATCTATTGACAATATATATAAAATATGCTATACTTTATACAGATATATGCTATTTAATAAATATTTATTTTAGTCTAATTAGTGGATTGTTCCAGATTGCTATCTCAGTTGTTTGAGATAATTCACTAATCCAAAACTAAATAATTTATAATATGAAAAAAAGCATGTTTTTATTTGTTATCGCACTCAGTGCTTTAGCAATGTTTTCCTGTAAAAAGGAAAAATTAAATGATTATGAAAAATGTTTTCAAATTCCAAGTTCAAAATCCATTTCTTCTGGGGAATTGTTGGGAGACACTGTTTTCATTGAGTGGAGAGTTAATGATGGAGCAAATGGAAAATTTACTTCCATTATTTCTCAGTCTAAACTCAGCTCTAATGGTGTTCCTGAACTTGTCATTAATGGAACCTTTGTTAGTGAAACGGGAGTAGTTTTTACTGATAAAACTCAGCCTTTAATAGTTTTAGTTTTAAACGAAACAAAGACTGAAATCTTTTCTGTAAAAACATTTTTTTCTACTGAAGGTTCAGCCTGGAATTCAATGAATTCCGCTGAGATGGGTGTTATTGAAAATAATAGTATAATAACTGTTGTTTTAAACAACATGGAAAGTTCTAATAATAATGAATTATCCATGTGTCTTAAGTTAGAAATTAAAGAATAATCTCAGCCGTATAAAGAAAAAGCCGTATCGCTTCTCTTTATACGGCTTTTTCTTTTTAGTTTTATTTTAAATTTTGTAAGTAAGGTAACTTTAGAATTTCTTCTAAAATTGTTTCTGGGGATAATCCAGTAGTGATTATATGATGATCAGCGTATTTTTCATAAAGAGGCAATCGTTCACTTACTACACCCGCCAAGCCCTTGGTTTCTAATCCGACAACTCCATCGGTGTATAAATGGTCGCCTAGTCTTTGTTTTATATCCTCAGCGGTGGCTACCAGATAAATAATTAAAGATTCTTTTTTTAATTTTTCCATAACCGTTGCTGAATAGACCATACTTCCTCCTGGGGAGAATATTAATTCGTGAAAATTAAGTTCAAGTGCGTGTTTTTCCTCTAGGCGTTTAAACTCTATTTCACCTCTTTGTTTTAATATTTCATGATGATTGATTCCTTCTTTTTCGAGTAATAAAATATCTAAATCAACATAACGATGTTTTATTTTTTCAGCTAACAGTTTACCTATTGTAGATTTTCCAGAGCCAGGTAAACCAATAAAGGTAATTCCTTTTTTATTTTTAACCATATTTTTTTAATTATAAATTGATTTGATTAAAACTTTATTGAGTTTCTAAAAACTGGAATATTTTTTCGTTGGTGAGGATATTTTCGGCATGCATCCGAGCCCGTTCAGGATCAGCTTCTTTATAGTGTTCCAAGATCATTGCCACTTCATTAGTAACTTGTTCCGGGTCAGGTTCAATTTTTTCTATTTCAGAAATTTTATTGAGGACGAGGGCAAGCTTGGCTTTTTTTTCTGCATCGCCTCTAAATTCCTTTCTTAAATCTTCAATTGTCTTATTTAAATGCTTTAAATAGTCCTCAAATTTGAGTCCCATTTGACTGATGTCGGATTCCATACGGTATAAGATTTTATCTAGTTCAACTTCTACTAACACTTCTGGTAAATCAATTTCTGCTCCATCAATAATTTTCTCCACGATCCTTAATCGCGTTTTTTCTTTCAGTTGATTTTCTTTTTCCAATTTCATATTAACTTTTAATTTTTCTCTGAAATCAGTGACATCTTTAAAGGGTCCTAATTGCTGAACGAATTCATCATTGAATTCTGGTAACTCAGCTGGTATTTCCTCGCCCGCATGACTCGCGTCAGCAGGTCGGGCAGGTTCGTGAGAATGGTCGTGTTCCTCGCCTTCTTTGTGTTCATGCGGTACAGATTCAGCCATATGCACTTTATGTGCTCGAGATTTACGAATATCCATAATCGTGTCTTCTATTTCTTTTTCAGAAATAGTAATGTCTTTTTCTTTTTCTGAAATTTCAGAGATAGTTTTTTGACTGATTTTTTTATAATCTGGCAATTTAATTTCTGGCATAATAGCAGTTTTTATTTTAAATTCAAGTGGGTTATTACGAGCAAGTTTTGTAATTGAAATTTCTGGTCGACTGATGACGTCTAGTTTTTCATCTTCAATTATTTTTGGATAATGCTCTCCGAGTGCGAGCTCTGCCATTTCTTCTAATATCTTGATTTCTGGAACTTTTTCTAATAAAATCTTTTCAGGCACTTTGCCTTTTCGGAAGCCATCTAATTCAATATTCTCACCGATTTTTTTTAAAGCCTTATTAAAATAACCTTCAAAAACAGTAGCTTCTAATGAACCTTCTATTTCTACCTCACTTTTTGGTAATTTATTTATTTTTATTTGCATAGTGCTTCTAGTTTATATTTCTTTATCGAATTTGTCAAAATTAAAAAAAACCTCCGATGAACGGAGGTTTTTTAATAATATTTCTATTGAACTTTATTTACATCAATATTGATATTGGTATCAGTGGCATTTACATCAGCTTCGAGATTGTTTAAATCAGTAGTATTTTCATCTGTTGCAACATTATTCATAGGAATAGTATTTTCTGTTCCCCCTTTTTTTATTTCAGTTTGCCAAATATAAATTGCTCCGATCACAAGTATAACAATGATTATTATTGACCCAATAAGTGCACCTTTTGATTTTTTTTCTGGTTCCATATTTTTTCTTTGTCCGCCATGATTTATTTTAATGATAGCGGATTTAATTAAGCTTATAATTTAATTATTGATTATTTCCACCTTGATTATTATTGGCCCCATTATTTATTTCAGGATTTGCTATTTTTTTAGCATTGACTGCATCTTTTAAAGATTTAACAGCATTTCTTAATGCTAAGTGAGCATCTTTTACTAATGTTTGGATATTTTGAGATAAGGTTCTTAATTGTGTTCTATTTTCTGTTGTGATTGGGTTAATCGAGTTAGCAAGTAAAGTATTCGCTTCAGTAATTTTTGTTTTAGCTTCATCTAATTTTGTAGATGCCGTAGCCACCAATGTCTTAGCGGCAGTTGTATCTATACCCCCCTGTGCGTCTAATTTAGTAATCTGAGCATTTATTTTATCTTTTAAGTCGCTAACTCTAGTGACAACAGTATCGAATCTTTCTAATGCTTGTTCTCGGCCAGTGATTCTCAAGGCTTCTATCTTTGCTTTAGTGGCATCCTTTTCTCCTTTGATTTTTGTTTTTAAAGCTTCTAATTTTGCTTTTGCTATTTGCCTTGCTTGGTCTAGAGTATTTTTAATATCTGCTTTTGCAGTTGTTCTTTCTGTTTGAATATTAGTTCTGGTATCCTGTATTTCTTGTCTAATGTTTTCTTTAGTTGTGGCCGTAGTATTATTTTGTGCTCCAGTAAGAGAAACAGAAAATACGAAAACTAATGTACTAATAAAAAACAATTTTGAATATTTTTTTAACATATTTATATATATTTTTACCTTTAGGTAAGTTATTAATAATTAATTGATAATACTTAATTATACACCCAAAACAAAAACCCTGATAGTTCGGGGTTTTTGTTTTTAACTCTTTTATTTTTGATTTCTATCTAATGAGGAATGCAACGATTAATAGAGCGACGATGTTGAGGATTTTGATCATTGGGTTGATTGCAGGGCCGGCAGTATCTTTGTAAGGATCTCCGACAGTGTCACCAGTGACTGCGGCTTTGTGAGCATCGCCACCTTTGCCTCCGAAGTTACCTTGTTCAATATATTTTTTAGCATTGTCCCAAGCACCACCACCGGAGGTCATTGAAATAGCTACGAAGAGTCCGGTTACGATTGAACCTACAAGTAATCCTCCTAAAGCTACTGAGCCCAAGGTAAAGCCGACAATGATTGGCACAAGAACTGGGATTAAAGCAGGTAAGATCATTTGTTTAATTGCTGAAGTAGTAACGATATCTACACAGGTACCATATTCTGGTTTACCAGAGCCATCCATAATGCCTTTAATATCTTTAAATTGTCGTCGAACTTCTTCGACTACTTTACCAGCAGTTTTTCCAACTGCTTCCATACATAATGCTCCGAAATAATATGGCAAAAGCCCTCCGATAAACAATCCAACAATAACTTTTGGATTACTTAAATCAAAAGCCATCGGGTGACCGAATTTAGTTGCTACTTCTTGAGTATAAGCTGCAAATAAAACTAAAGCCGCAAGCCCAGCTGAACCGATAGCATAGCCTTTAGTGACAGCTTTAGTGGTGTTACCAACAGCATCTAGTGGATCTGTAACATCTCGAACTGATTCAGGGAGGCCTGACATTTCTGCAATACCTCCGGCGTTGTCAGTGATTGGTCCGTAGGCATCAATAGCGACAATGATACCAGTCATAGAAAGCATGGACATAGCAGCAACAGCGATACCATAAAGTCCACCGAAATAATAAGTAGCTAAAATGCCAAGTACAATTGTGATCAAAGGAAGTGCAGTCGCTTTCATAGAAATTGCTAGACCTTGAATGACATTTGTACCATGTCCTGAGAGTGATGCTTTAGCGATTGATTGAACAGGGGAGTATTTAGTGGAAGTAAAATATTCAGTGATAACGACAAGGGCTCCAGTAACGAGTAAACCTACTAGTGAGCAGAAAAATAAATTCATAACAGAATAATTCCCATTGCCAGACATTAATAATTTTGTAATTGGATAAAAAGCGATAGCCGCTAAAATTCCGGAAGCGATGAGGCCTTTATATAGAGCCCCCATGATGTTTTGCTTTTTACCGAGTTTTACAAACCAACTACCGATAATAGAACAAATAATAGCTACGCCACCGATCGCTAATGGGTAGAGGATTGCTCCTTGAAAATTTACAAAAAGAAGTGAACCTAAAAGCATTGTAGCAACAGAAGTTACGGCATAAGTCTCAAAAAGATCAGCGGCCATACCTGCGCAATCTCCGACATTGTCTCCGACATTGTCAGCAATAACAGCGGGATTTCTCGGATCATCTTCTGGAATACCGGCTTCTAATTTACCGACTAGATCTGCGCCGACATCAGCAGCTTTGGTAAAAATACCACCGCCTAGTCTAGCAAAAATAGAAATAAGTGAAGCACCGAAGCCAAGACCAATTAAAGCCTTTACGTCTCCGGTAATTGAATATAAAGTGGTAACTCCGAGTAAAGCAAGACCGACAACTAATAACCCTGTTACTGTGCCACCTTTAAAAGCAACATTTAGAGCTTCCTTTAAACCATTTTTCGCAGCCTCAGTTGTGCGAACATTCGCGCGAACTGAAACATTCATACCGATATATCCAGCCAAAGCTGATAATATTGCGCCTAGTAGAAAACCAATAGCGGAATTAAAACCAAGTGTGGGTAATAAAATAAAGAAGAGAACTACCGCAATCATCCCTATTGTTTTATATTGCCTATTTAGATAAGCACTAGCCCCTTCTTTAATTGCATTGGCAATTGACTGCATTTTTTCATTACCAGCGCTTTTTTTAAGAATTGATTGAGCGAGTAAAAGACCATAAACGATTGCGATTAGAGAACTTATAATAGCAAACCATAAAAATTGATTCATATTTTTTTTATTTAATTAACTAATAATAATAAAAAATTTATTTTT
>CAIJZZ010000066.1 GCA_903825255.1 uncultured bacterium | reverse complement strand
TTTAATTTTTTGAATTTCTATAACACTGATATATTTCATCCAGTATTTAATATATTATTACCTTTATCTTTATTATTATTTATTTGTATTTTTCTTAAAAATATTAAACCAAAAATGGTTTTCCTTACTATTTTTGGTTTCTTAGTTTTAGATTTTATTATTTTATCTGCCACAAGCCCGACTTGTTCACAAATAGTTTGTTATGACCGTACCACAACAGCCTTAATAACTTCTTCTTTGTTTTCAGTTGTCTACCTCATTATTTTACTGGTTAAAAATAAGAAAAGGAGTTAAAGTTTAATTATATTTGTTCAAATTAAAAGTTGAGCTATAAATCTTTAATTTGACTTTTATAATAGCAAAGATCGTTCTTGCTATTATGCTATTAGTATTTGTTTTAAATTAGTAAATTAAATTTCTAAAAACTTTGATATAATGGGGCATGACACAAAAGGAGGCGCTTCTAATTTTAAAGACGGGGATGAATGTTTTTTTGACTGGCTCGGCTGGTTCGGGAAAAACGCATTTGCTCAATCAATATATAAATTATTTACGCGATAAAAATATTCCGGTGGCGATAACGGCCTCTACAGGTATTGCCGCGACGCATATGGGCGGAGTGACGATTCATTCTTGGGCGGGGATTGGCATCAGGGACAATTTAACGAAACATGAGCTCGAGATGATGGAGTCTAAAGAATATTTAGTGAAGAGAATTCAAAATACGAGTGTGCTTATAATTGATGAGATTTCAATGCTCGATGCGAAGCGTATTGATATGGCGGAATGGGTCTGTCGACATTTCAAAAGAAATGAGCGACCTTTTGGCGGAATGCAGGTGATTTTGGCAGGGGACTTTTTTCAATTGCCACCAGTAGAAAAAATGGTTAAAAATTCTTTTCAAAAAGATATAGATGAAGACGGTAATCAAAATTATGAAGAGAAAGAAGTGCAGTTAGGATTTTTTGACGAAGAAGAAAATGTAATAAAATCAAATATGGTGATGCATTCTCGTGCTTGGCGGACGTTGCGATCTGTCGTATGTTATCTTTCTGAGCAATGGCGACAAGAAGATGATAAGTTTGTCGAAATTTTAAATGCGATTCGCGCGGATAGTATTAAAGATAAACATTATGAAAATATTGAAGCGAGATTGAATGTTAAATTTCCTTTAGGGGTAGAGCCGACTTGTCTTTATACTCACAATATTGATGTGGATATAATCAATAAAAATCATTTAGCCAAGCTTGGGGGAACAGAAATAATTTTTGAGATGGAAGGAGGAGGCACACCATTTTTAGTGGAGACATTAAAAAAAGGATGCCTGGCTCCTGAAAAACTTTATTTGAAAATCGGGGCAGAGGTGATGTTTTTGAAAAATAATTTTGAAAAAGGATATGTGAATGGTACTCGCGGAAAAGTATATAATTTTTTATCTGACGGCACACCAGTTATAAAATTATCAAATGGGACAGAAGTCTCTGTCACTCCCGAAGAATGGGTTATCGAAGAGAATGGCAAAAAGAAAGCATTTATTTCACAATTACCACTTCGTTTGGCTTGGGCGATCACAATACATAAAAGCCAAGGGATGAGCTTAGATAGAGCGGAAATAGATTTATCAAAAACTTTCGCTTACGGGATGGGGTATGTGGCACTATCTCGGGTGCGGACTTTGGCGGGGGTGAGGCTAGTCGGTTTTAATCGTGAGGCTTTGAAAGTTGATCCAAGAGTTTTAGAATTTGATGAAAATTTGCAAACTGAAAGTGAACAGAATGAAATATTGTTTGGAAAATTAAAAAAAGACGAACAGCAAAAACTAGAAAAAGATTTTGTTGACCGAGCTAGTATGATCTCAAAAAAAGAAAAAGGAAGAAGGAAAAAAAGAGTTCTTGCTAAATAGGGATTATCCTTGTATTATAAGGATAAGATGAGAATTAAGATTTTATATGAAGATAAGGATATTTTGGTGATTGAGAAGCCGAGTGGTATTACAGTTCATCCTGATGGCAGACAGACTTCTAAAAAGAAAGAGGAATTTATTACTGATTGGGTTTTAAAAAATTATCCAAAAGCTAAGGACGTCGGAGAGTCGATGTTTTTTGAAGGTGCAGAAATAAAAAAGCCGGGAATAGTGCATAGACTTGATCAAGAAACTTCCGGAGTATTGCTTTTAGCTAAAAATAAAAAAGCGTATGAATTTTTAAAAGACCAATTTCAAAATCGAGAAATTAAAAAAACTTATGTGACAGTAGTTGAAGGTTGGATGCGGGAAGACAGGGGAGTCATCAATAAACCGATTGGAAGAAGTCCATCTGATTTTCGTCGTCGTTCTGCGGGGCGAGGGGCACGCGGAGAGCTCAAAGAAGCGATTACAAGATATAAAGTATTAAAAAGATTTACAGCTCCGGCTTATCGAAATTTTTCCAGCTCCTCCCATCTTGCAAAGCAAGACAGGTCCCACGCTGTTAAAAATTCCGATAAGCTGTCGCTAAATAAATTTACATATTTAGAAATTTATCCTAAGACTGGTCGCACTCACCAAATCCGTGTGCATATGAAATATTTAAATCATCCGGTGCTTTGTGATGAGCTTTATAATCCTCTAGGTTCGTGTCCAAAGGAATTAAAACGACTCGCTCTTCATGCAAAGTCCATTGAATTTAAAAACCTCAAAGGCGAAATTATTAAAATTGAATCACCAATACCAAAAGAGATATTAAATATAGTAAAATAATTTTATGAATGGTGAAACTAAAATTTGCCAAAACTGTAAAAATGACTTTATTATCGAGCTGGATGATTTTGGGTTTTATGAAAAAATGAAAGTCCCACCACCGACGTTTTGCTCAGAGTGTAGATTACAAAGGCGTTTAGCCTGGCGAAATGAGAGAGGATTGCATTTTAGGGAATGTGGCTTGTGTAAGAAGAAAATAGTTTCTATTTATCGTGAGGACTATGGAAATATAGTACTTTGTGATAAATGTTGGTGGGGTGACGACTGGGATGCGTCAGAGAATGCAATGGATATAGATTTTTCGAAGCCATTCTTTGAACAATTTTTTGAACTTTTTAAAAAGACTCCTGTGCCAAATCTTTTTGTTTTTGGAAATACTATGGTTAATTCTTCGTATTGTAATATGGCAAACAATATGAAAAATTGTTATTTATTGCATGATGGGACTTTTGATGAAAATGTTTCTTATGGAAGTGGAGCGTTTTTTGATAAGGATTCACAAGATATAACAATGTGCAGAAAATGTGAACTCGGTTATGAATTAATTACATGTGTAAATTGTTATAAAACTATTTTTTCTCAGAAATGTCAGGATTGCGTTGATGTATCATTTTCTTATGGACTTCATGGGTGTAATGATTGTTTTGGTTGTATAAACCTCAATAAAAAAAGTTATTGTATATTTAATGAACAATATTCGAAGGAAGAATACTTTGAAAAATTGAAATCCTTTAATTTAGATTCCTATAAAAGTGTTTTAGATTTTAAAGAAAAATCTTACGTATTTTGGAAAAAGTTTCCACACAAATATTATTTTGGGATTCAGAATTATAATGTTTCTGGTGATTATTTAGAACACTCAAAAAATTCAAAATTCTGTTTTGGCTGTAATGCATTAGAAGATTCAAAATTTTGTTCATTTGTTTCAAACGGCCCAGTAAAGAATACCTATGATTTTACGCACTATGGGGATAATATAGAATTAGTGTATGAGAGCCTTCAGTCTGGGGATGGAATATATAATATAAAATTTGGTTGGGGAAATTGGATAAATTCAAATAATACAGATTATTGTATTACAATTCCTGGAACATCTTATTCTTTCGGCTGTGTAAGCTTAAAGAAAAAGAAATATTGTATTTTGAACAAACAATATTCTAAAGAAGAATATGAAGAATTACTTCCTAAAATTCTTAAGCATATGGATGATATGCCATATGTAGACAAAAAAAGAAGAGTTTATAAATATGGTGAATTTTTCCCGTTGGAATTTTCTCCTTTTGGATATAATGAAACGACTGCGCAAGAATATTTTACACTAGATAAAAAACAAGCAGAATCAAATGGTTTTAATTGGTTTGAAGAAGAGGAAAGAAATTATCAAATAACAAAAAAATATTCTGAAATTTCGGATTCTATAAATGAAATTGATGATTCTATTTTAGAAGAAGTGATTTCTTGTGAACATGAGGGTAAGTGTAATGAAAATTGTCAGACGGCCTTTAGGGTTTTGTCTGAAGATTTGAAATTTTATAAACGCATGGGTTTACCCATCCCGCATCTTTGTCCTAACTGTAGACATTATCAGAGACTCAAACAACGTAATCCTTTAAGGCTTTGGCACCGTACTTGTATGTGTGATAAGGCTGGTCATGAGCACGTAGGGAAGTGTGAGGTGGGATTTGAGACGAGCTATGCACCAGACAGACCAGAAATAGTTTACTGTGAAAAATGTTATCAAAAGGAAGTTTATTAATATATAATATTAAATATGGAAAATAAAATTTGCCAGAGCTGTAAAGAAAATTTTGTTGTTACAAGTGAGGATTTTAATTTTTATGAAAAAGTAAAAGTACCAGCACCGACCTTTTGTCCAATGTGCCGAGCACAGAGAAGATTTTCTTTTCGAAATGAAAGACTTTTGTATAAAATAAAAAGTGATTGGGATGGCGGAGATATTTTTAGTATGTTTTCTAAAGATTCTGGATTTAAAGTTTATGAAAGAGATGTCTGGCTTTCAGATAAATGGGACCCGATGGAGTACGGAGTAGATTACGATTTTTCGCGCACCTTTTTTACTCAATATTTTGAACTGCTTAAAAGAGTCCCACTTAAAGCCTTAAATGTGGTAAATGGGGTAAATAGTCCTTATACCAACAATATTACTGATCCTAAAAATAGTTATTTAGTTTTTAATGCAGGTTATGTAGAAGATTGTTTTTATTGTCATGGTATAAGTAATTCAAAATGGTGTGTAGACGCTTCTCATCTTTCAAAATGTGAAAATTGTTATGAAGGATTTTGGTTAACTTCTTGTGCTACTTCCTTTTTCAGTTCACAGTGTGAAAATTCTTTCAATATGACACTTTGCAAAAACTGTGCAGGTTGTCAGGATTGTTTTGGTTGTGTAAATTTACGCAAAAAATCTTATTGTATTTGGAACGAACAATATAATCGTGAAGAATATTTAGAAAAAATAAAATCGTTTAATCTGGGCTCTTATCAAGAACTCCAAAAAATAAAAAAACAGGCGCATTATTTCTGGTTGAAATTTCCAAATAAATTTATTGAAGGTATGCAAAACACTAATGTTTCTGGAAATTATATTGACCACTCTAAAGATGTAAAAAATTCCTTTATGATTCGCGAAGGGCAAAATTTACATTACTGCCAATATTTGCAAGAAAATGTTACGAGCAAAGATTGCTGGGATTATTCGATTTGGGGAGACAACAATCAAGTTGTTTATGAATGTCATGCTTGTGGGCTCGGCACACAAAATATTAAATTTTGTTTATTGTGCCAAGAAAGTGTGCATGATTTAGAATATTGTATTTTTTGTACGAATGGTTCAGAAAATCTTTTCGGTTGTGTTGGTTTACGCAAAAAATCTTATTGTATTTTTAATAAACAATATTCTAAAGAAGAATATAAAATTTTAGTAGAAAAAATTAAAAAACAGATGCTTGAGATGCCATATGTAGATAAGCAGGGAAGAGTGTATAAATATGGAGAATTTTTCCCGATCGAACTTTCACCTTTTGCTTATAACACCACGATGGCCCAAGAATATTTTCCGATTTCTAAAAATAATGCCGAAGAAGAGGGATACTCTTGGGAAGACGCAACTGAAAGAAATTACAAAGCAGATTTTCAGGCGAGCGATTTACCAGATGATATAAAAGATGTGACTGATGATATTGTCGGTAAAGTTATTGCTTGTGAACATGAAGGTAAGTGTAATCAATTATGTACAAGTGCTTTTAAAATTATTGAAGACGAACTTAATTTTTATCGTAAAATGAATTTGTCACTACCTCGACTATGTCCAAACTGTCGTACTTTCGAACGATTAAAACAAAGAACTGGAATTGAGATTTATAAAAGAGCTTGTCATTGTGGGGGTGATTCTTCTTCAAATGAGGAATATAAAAATAGCACATTACATTTTCATGGTGACGAAGTTTGTTCCAACCAGTTTGAAACTTGTTATTCTCCAGATTCTCCCTTGATAGTTTATTGCGAAAAGTGTTATCAACAAGAAGTGTATTAAAGCCTGTTAATATTACCTCTAATAGAATTTTTTATTTGAAATATCTATAAAAAAGTTATTCTTTGACGTTATTTCAAAAAGGGTGTAGAGTAAAAACAAATACAAAACAAATTAAATTTTTA
>CAIJZZ010000065.1 GCA_903825255.1 uncultured bacterium | reverse complement strand
TGAAAAATAATGTTTTAGTAGGTGTTTCGGCTAATGCTGAGTTAGTCCAGGTTTATGATCGAATGAGCCCAAGAGAAAAAGGATTGCTGAATTTTCTTCAGGCAAGTCTTTGTGGGACATCAGCGAATGTTGCCAGAGCATTATTTTCGCTCGGGCAAAAAAGTACCTTACTCGCTTTGACGGGTCTAGAATATGGAATTGAATGGGATTTATTTCAATCTTCGCTTAAAAATTTTCCAGTTACATGCCATAAACTTGAGATTCTTGATAAATGTAATGTTTCTATTCTTCCAGTTGATGGTTTGCCAGACTCCAAAGTTTTTGGTTTTAAAGGCGAAATTCAAACAGAAAGAGTAGCAAAAGCTATTTTAGAAATCGAAAAAGAAGAGGCATTATGGAAAGTTGCTACAGGGGTAAGACTAGATGAAGTTCCACTTATTAAAGCATTATTTAATAGTAATGTAGGATATCGTTCTCTAAACCCTAAACCTGAATTAATAAAAGACCAAAAGAAATTCATTGATAGTATGAACTACACCGATCTACTTATAATGAACGGCGAAGAATTTCAATTATGTAAAACGGCAGATATTGTCAGTTTACATGAACATGGTCCTAAATTAATTATAATTACCGAGGCGGAGAATGGAGGCTTCTTTTCAACTCAAAATGAGAAGACTGAGAGATTCGAACCATACAGTGGTTTTCCTGGGGAAGTTTTTCGCACGGGTGCCGGAGACTGGTTTCATGCCAGTTTTATAGCTAAATGTATGGAGTTAAATAAATCGATAATTACTCTTTCTTTAGAAGAAATACGTATATGTATTTCTTTTGCAGCAAAAGTTGCGGCTAAAAAAGTAACTATGGCAGGGTCTGCTAATGGCCCCGTAAGAGCTGATTTTGATTAGTAAATTTATAATGGAGAATAACTTAAATGTTATTCTCCATTTTTTCTTTTATAATCATTTTAGGAAATATTTTTTTAATTATTTTATTTTCTGATTTTTTGTCGTTTATAAAATAAATAGGGGGCATAAATTTTTTATTCTTTAAAAAGATTTCTTTAGCTTCTGATGTTATATGAATTTCTTTAAAGTGTTTTGAAATTTTAGAACCCTTAATTTTTATATTTTGAAATTCTGGTTCACCTTTTGTGAGGAGGATTAAGTTGTGTTTCTTAGAAAGTTTTTTAAGTGTTTCAACAACTCCTGGAAATAAATAAGATTCTAAATTTATATTTAAAAGCCAGTTATTCACTCCATCAGGAATTTTTAAATCATGTTTATTTTTTATAATTTGAGTATGTTTAGAAAAACAATAATTTCCCCGACATTCTTTATAAGTTTTTTCTATGATTTTTTTATCAATTCCGTAAGACGCTAGCTGATCAAAAGTTTCCTTTTTTAATTTTTTTGTATCAAATAATGTGTCATCAAAATCAAATATTATTGTGGCCATATTGAGAGTATAGCATTTTCTTTATAAAGTAAATAAATATTGCCTTTAAAGCCCTTTTATGCTAAAGTAGAAAACATTATGGCAGTAAACAAAATTAAATTTAGTCCGGTAGACATTGAGGCTCGCAAGAAGCTCGATTTTCATGCTGGAGACACAGTACGTGTTTGGTCCAAAATCGCAGAAGAAAAGCTTAATAAAAAAGGTAAAAGTGAGGGTACAAAATTTCGCTTACAGGCTTTTGAGGGGATAGTCCTTTCTCGAAAACATGGAACTGAAGCCGGTGCCACCTTTACTGTCAGGCGAATAGCTTCTGGTGTAGGCGTAGAGAGAATTTTCCCTCTATTTTCTCCAATGGTAGATAAAGTTGAAGTAACTAAAAAATCTCGAGCTAGAAGAGCTAAGCTATACTATGTACGAACTAAGGCTGTGAAAGATGTACGAAGAAAGTTACGTTCTGTGGCTAATAATGTTGAAAGAGAAGTAGAAGTTGAAGAGCCGGTAGAAGAAAAAACAGAAAAATAATTTAAACAAAAAAATCCATTTCACAAAAGTGGATTTTTTTTGTATTTAATTAATTAGTAGACGCTATATCCTTGAGGTGATATAATATAAATATGGGGAAAAGGGGACCACAACCAAAAAAAATTATAAGTGAAAAATGGACAGCGAATCTAGCTTATGCAATTGGCTTGATTGCAACTGATGGATGTTTGTCGAGTGATGGCTTGTTGATTGACCTAACTTCTAAAGATAGGGAGCAGTTATTAAATTTTTCTAAATGTTTAGGGGTAAATTTTACTATAGGTAATAAATGGAGTGGAGTTGGAGATAGATATTTAAGAATTCAATTTAAAAACAGATTTTTTTATGATTTTCTTTTATCTATTGGTTTAACTTCAAAAAAATCATTAACTATGGGTAAGATAAAAATTCCTGATAAGTACTTCTTTGATTTTTTGCGTGGTTGTTTTGACGGAGATGGATGTTTTTATTCTTACTGGGATCCAAGATGGCGATCAAGCCACATGTTTTATGTTGAGTTTGTTTCAGCTAGTAGAAAGCATATTGATTGGTTACAGACAGAATTAAAGCATATGATTAAAGTAAATGGGCACATTACTAATAGTTTGAAAAATAATAAGTGTTATCAATTAAAATACGCCAAAAAGGAAGCGATGGAAATTATAAAGAAAATGTATTATAATCCAAATGTTATTTGCTTGTCTCGAAAGCGAATAAAAATAGAAAAAGCTTTAAAAATAGAAGAAAAACAACAAAAAATATATGCGCGGGTGTCGTAACTTAGTAGCCGAGCAAGATTGAGGTTCTTGTGCCCGTTTAGGGCGTGGGAGTGCAAGTCTCCCCCCGCGCACAGATTATTTTAATTAAATAGTAAAAATGAAAGAAATAAAAAAAATCGAAACAAAATACATAACTCCTGAGCAAAAAGAGAGTAACGTACATGATTCATTAAAAAAAGAAAAAGAAGTTTCGATTTCAGAAAAAATCTTACAAAAAGAAGACCAAGAAAAATTAAATGGTAAGATAGATAATTTACACAAGGATATTTTTTCTAAATTAGATGACAAAGAAAAAAATACACATGATATTTTTCTTTTTGCTAGTCAAGAAGCAAAACAAATAAATATAACACCAGATGATCGTGATTCCGAAGGAAAATTACTTGTATTCCCAAATGGACCAGAATCACATCTATCTGAAGAATATTGGAAAATTGTTCGTACTCAATCATTTAAAAAATGGTTTGGAGATTGGCAAAAACAAACGACAGAATGTTCTGATATTGTTGATGAAAATGGAGAACCCGCATTAGTTTATCATAAAACACTTGCTGACATTAAAGACTTCAATATTTTCTCAAGAGAAAATAAGAAAAATAAAAAAGAAGACCCTGGGCATTATTTTACAAGTGGAGATTTGGACATATATAAAAATAGACTATCTGTTTTTGTTAATGCAAAAGTTAAGAAGGTAAAAAATTTTCAAGAAATACATCGTTTTACAGATGATACAAAACAAAAAATTAACCAAGAAGGATACAATGGAGTTGTTTTTTTATTTGATGATGCTGAAAAAGAATTAGCTGAAGAAAAAATAGATTTTAGAAAAAAATATATTCCGAAAAGTTTAAGAGACTTTGTTTTTTCTGGATTTACTAAATTAAAAAAATTTGTTTTTTCTGATGAGTCAACTGCTTCTAGTCAATTAAGGTCATTAAAAAACAGAATGAAACTAACAAGACATTTACAAGATACATCAAAATCTAATTTTTACCAATTAGTGGTTTTTGAATCAAATCAAGTAATGATTGTTAACAAAGAAGAGAATT
>CAIJZZ010000064.1 GCA_903825255.1 uncultured bacterium | reverse complement strand
TTTGTTAATACAATATATTTAGCAGATTTAAACATAAATGGTTCAAAAATATTGGCTAAAATTTTGCCAGGAAAGGGTAAAGAATTTCCTTTATAAAGATCAAAAAGAAAAATAGAATAAGGTTTCTTAGTTATTTTTTGGAGAATATATGCTCCGATCATTGCAGGTCCATAATCAGAAAATGCAATGATTGAATCAATTTTTTTATCTTTTATTGTTTTTATTCCTTTTGAAACTATAGCTATTATTTGGCTTGAAATTATGACAATACCTATTATTTCTCTTATCAGAATGGAACGTTTTGCAAAATGTTTTAATTTACTAACCAAGGCACGTTTTTTTGATATAGAGTTTGTTTTATAATTTTTTATTATATCTTTTATTGTCAATGTGCTATCATAGAATATATATTCCCCTTTTAACCAGTTGCCAATTTTAGCTGAAAGATTATCAATATTATAAAAACTTGTTAAGATACAATAAAAATCAGGGTTTGTGTCACGCAGTAAGTTGTATAAATTTTGTGGTCCTCCCAATGCAGGAGGAGCATAAGATGATATTAAAAGTTTTTTACTTGATTCATTATGCATAAAAAAATAAAAGTTGTTTTTGTGATTAATAATTTTTTAGTTGGTGGTGTTGAGCGACTGATTTTAGATATTATTTCTTCACTTGATAAGGATAAATATGATATTAAAGTTGTCACAATTCTTGGTTCTGGGACACTTGAAGTTAAATTTAGAGAACTAGAGATACCTATTTATTTTGCTGGTATAGCAAGTTTTTTTCCTAAAAAATTACCCTTTAAACTTTTTTGGCTGTTAATTGCACCTATTATATTGTTAAGGATAACCTTTTTTCTTTTAAAGAGCAAACCAGATGTTGTCGTTTCATCCTTATATCAAGCGGATGTTTTAGGTATGATTGCAGCGAAAATTGTTGGAGTAAAAAAAAGAATTCTAATTCAACATGATATAGTGCAATTTAATAATTTAATACGTTTTGTTAAAAAAAAATTTGCTCTTAAATTTTCTACTCAAATTGTCTCTATTTCAGAAACTGTTAAAAATTTTCTTATTAAATATTTTGAAGTTAAAAGTGAAAAAATTATAACCATTTATAATGGTATTGACTATAAATATTTTAAGAAGGGGATGAAATTAATTCCCGATCTAGATGCTCCAGTTATTGGAGTTATCGGTAGGTTAGAGGAAATAAAAGGTCAGATCTATGTACTAAAGGCAATGAAGATTCTTAAAGATAAAAATAATTTATCCCCGACCGTTTTATTAGCTGGAGATGGGGCTTTACGTGGAAATTTAGAAAAATATGTTATAGAAAACAACCTAAATAATATTAAATTTTTAGGTAGTGTTGATGATGTTCCAGATTTTTTGTCAAAGGTTGATGTTATAGTTATTCCTTCTTTAAGTGAAGGATTTGGGCTTGTGGTTCTTGAGGGACTAGTTTCTGGAAAAGCAATAATTGCTTCTGATATTGAGGTTATGCAGGAGTTAATAAAAGAAAAAGAAAATGGATTGTTATTTGAATCACAAAATTCTAATTCATTAGCGGAGGTTCTTTTTGAAGTTCTAAATAATAAAAAATTACGTGAAGAATTACAAAAAGGTGTAATTTCTTTTTCTGAACAAAACAAAAGTATTTTTGATATTTATGAAGTATCAAAAAATTATCAAAACTTATTTATTTCTTAATATAGTAAAAAACTATCCCCTTTTTATTTTTAGAGATATTAGAACAAAAGCTAAAACATAAGTATAAGAAATTAAAGTAGCAATGGCGGCTCCTTCGATTCCGTATTTAGGTATAAGAAAAATATTTAAAACAACATTTAATACTGCTCCACCTATTGTTGACCATAATTCTATTTTTACTAAATTTTCTGATACTAGATAGTTTCCTAAGGCAATTTGTAGAAATATAGGAATAGATGACCATACATAAGTTCTAAGAACAATGAGAGTTCCCATATATGCTTTTCCAAATAATGTAGCTATGATTAATTTTGAAAAAACTGTTATAAGTAAAGCAATGCCAATAGATATTATTATTAGCATTAAAAAGAGATTCTTTAATCTTTTTTTATAAATATCAAGATTTGTATTTCTAGCATTAATTATGGCAGTGAATAATGATTCACAAATAATTGTCGGAATAAAATACCAAAATTCTGAAAGCTTAACTGCGATAGCGTATAATCCAGAAGATTCATTTCCAATCATATTTTTTATCATTACTTGGTCTATTTTCATATATATAGTAAAAGCTATTCCAGAAAGCATTAAAGGCCAAGAATTTAGAAGTAATGAGTAAATTATTTTTTTATTAAATTTCCATTTGGAAATACCAAAACCCGTTTTTTTATAAGCAAAAATAAGTCCTATGGCGATGATTAATCCATCTATCACGTATATCACGGCGAAATAAACAAGACCCAATTTGAGGAGTATAAAAAGTAGTTTTAAAATAGAGGTAATTATTAAAGAAATGATTTGTATCTT
Source organism: uncultured bacterium (assembly GCA_903825255.1). Lineage (GTDB taxonomy): Bacteria > Patescibacteriota > Minisyncoccia > Phycocordibacterales > UBA9973 > UBA9973. The sequence continues at coordinate 3,922 of CAIJZZ010000064.1, read as the reverse complement.
AACAGTTTTCTTAGCAAGAACTTGAGATTGAAAATAAATATCGATAATACCAAAAATATTGGTAATAAAAGAAAAAGCAGAAATAAGTATAAGCAGATTTGTAAGCCAATCTGCCTTTATAAATAACATGGTTATAGCAATAAGAGTAAGAGAAAAAATCGCTCCAATAACTTTTATGATAAACCCACTTCCTAAAAGTTCTTCTCTTTTTTCTGGATTAGAAATTAGTTCACGGCTTAGAATGTTATCGATACCAAATGAAGCAAAAATAACAAATAAACCTGTAAAACTTGAAGCATAAGTAAGTAGTCCATATCGAGATGGTCCAAGATAACGAGCTACATATATTCCAACAAGAAAAGAGGCTATCAGTCCAGACATTTTCCCTATGAATAACCAGCCAGTGTTTTTAAAGTAACGCAAGAAGCCTTCTGTGGTACTCGAGGCTGTTAACGTATCAGCAAAAAATTTTACCGTACTGTCATAGTAGAAAATTATTTTTTCTTTTAATCTTTCCATATCGGGTTTATTTATTTGATTTATTTATTATTTTATTTCTGATGTTGCTTGTTGAGTAATTATGATTTCGGCTGTTAAATATTACCTTGATAGGTAGCTCTTTGCCAGTAAAATTTTTACCTTTCCAGTCCATACCAAGGAAACGAATATCAGGGTTAATTTTTTTTAGTAATTTAATTAAATCAGCTTCAGTTTTATATACAATAATTTTGTCTATGTATTTACAAGATGTTAATTGTATTAAACGTTCCTTAATTGTTTGAATTGGTTTGTTTTTATCTTTTCTATCAATCGATGGATCAGTTTGTAATCCAACAATTAAAAAATCACATTTTTCTTTGTTTTCTTTAAACATTAAATAATGTCCGGCATGAGTTAAATCAAAAGCTCCACAAGTAAAACCTATAATCTTTTTTGTTTTATTTTTCATTTAATGGGTAAAAATTATTTGGATTGTTTTTAATACTATTCCAAAATCAAGAAAGATATTTCTGTTTTTTATATAATACAAATCATATTGAAATTTTTCTTTAGAATCTTCAAGATTGTGAGCATATTGGTATTTTATTTGTGCCCAACCCGTAAAGCCCGGACGAACGATATGGCGTATCTCATAGTGAGGAATAGTTTTTTCGAATGTTTTCACGAATTCAACCCACTCTGGTCTTGGGCCTATAAAAGCTAAATCTCCCTTTATGATATTTATCATTTGTGGAATTTCGTCTATATGTAATTTTCTGATAATTCTACCGACTGGTGTGATGCGGGTGTCATTTTTGGCAGTCCATACAGTACCATCTTTGTCAGAATTTATAACCATTGAACGTAATTTATAAAATTTAAAAATTTTACCATTTAGTCCAACTCTATCTTGGGTATAAAAGATTGGTCCATGATCATAGAAATAAATAAAAATAGAACTTATTAAAAGGAAGGGGGAGAAAATTATCAGGATGAGAATCGAAAAGATAATATCAATCATTCTGATAATAAAATCATAAAAAAAATTGCTAGTGGTATTTAAATTTTCTACAATCCAAGATTGGGAAATGTAATCAATTGGAATTTTGAATAAATATTTTTCATAAGCTTTAGCCACATCGAGCACTTCAGTTTTCTTTTCGTAGAGAGTTAAGATGTCTTTTTCTGGAATTTCATTAGTATTTTTTTCAAAAATAAATACAGCATTGTCTAGATTGGCATATTTTCCAAGGGATTGATGTAAATCATTTGAATAAGAAACTAGAGATAGTCCTAATTGCGGATTTGTTTTGATGATATTGTAAAGTTCATCTAGATATGAAGTTTTTCCCACTAAAATTGCGGGTCGAACGATTTGTTTTGAATATAGAAGATAAAAAACTCTTCTTAATGAAAAAGAAAATATTCCGAAACCTATTACTTGGAAAAGTAAGTTCGTTTTTGGTGAAATTCCAAAGGCTGGAACTAAATAAAATAAGAATATTCCCATTATAAAACAGGTAATCAGAGCAACAGCAAAACGCTTAATATGTGGTATTGTCGGTCTAATGGTGAATAAATCATATAAACCAAAAAGAAAGAAACATAAAATCCATGAAAAACAAAGAATTAGAAAAGGTTCTAGGTGAGTTTGAATGGCTTCTTTTGGAAATAGATGTCCGAATCTTAGAGATAAGACAATAAAAAAAGATACCCAAAAGGATATAAAATCTCCCAAAAGAATAACAAAAACCCTGTTTTTACTCATTATCATAATGATACCTGATTACATTTGGTTAGTAAAGTTTTAATAGATTTTTTACAAGGAGGGAAAGAATAAATCCAAACTTGCACCGGTTTTTTTATTTGGTATACTTTACATACATATGGAAAAAGAGATAACAAATGTAGAGCTTTTAGAATCAATAAATAGAAGTTTTTCTAATATTGAAAAAAAGATGGTTACTAAAGATGATTTAGAAGCTTTTAAACTTGAAACTGAAATTCATTTCAATAATCTAGAGTCAGAACTTAAAAGTTTTAAAAAAGATACAAATGAATCTGTTAAAAAAATAGAAGAAGATGTTGCAGATTTGACAGATACATCAATGCTTCACGATAAAAGAATAGAAAAATTGGAAACTAAATTCATTTAAAATTATTAGTAAAATATTTTTTTTATGTCAGATGAAGTCATAAAAAATGAAGATAATAATGTTGCTATTCCAGAAATGGAAATTCCTAAAACAGAAGAGGCAGTCAAAGAAGCATCAGTTGAAACAGTAGAACAAAAGATAGAACCCGTTGGAGAGGAAATACAACCCCCTAACCCCCTTGTCAGGGTGAATGAGTCACCCACTCCTGTTGTTGTTTCAACACAAAGTCCCCAATCATCTCAAGTATCATCAATAACACCAGATACATCAATTATTACAACTTCTTCTCCACTTGATGCTGTTGCCTTGGCTTTCAAGACCAATATGATGCGGGCTAGAGAACTTCTAATAAAAGCCAGAATGGCTATCCAAATAAAAAAGCAAAAGAAATTAGAAAAAATTATGAATTTATTTTTAACTAAGAAAAAAATAGACAATTCTGATGTGAGAGACCTTCTTCACATTGCTGATGGAACTGCTACGGGCTATCTCAATATCTTAAAAAAAGAAGGCAAAATCGAGCAAAATGGTAAAGGTAAAGCGATTTATTATATCAAAATATAAATAGTAGATCTCCTAAAAGGGAGATCTTTATGATATCATCAGAATATGAATCCCTTTCAAACAATCATATTTTTAATATTTGTTTTGCCAGCTATGATGATAAAAACTCTCTGGAAAATGATTACTGGGAAGATGCCCAAAGAGGAAAAGAATAAATGGTTCTGGCGGATTCCTTATTTTTTAATTTTTATCTTAGTTGTTGTAATGATGATTTTATGGAGTGCAGGATATCGGTAGAAGTTGTATAATTAGCAGAATGAAAAATTTTTTTGATAAAATAGTCACTCAAAATGTCTGTATTGCCCTTGCTGTGGGCTTGTGTTTGTTTGGTATTTTTAAATATATCGAATACCGAATGGATTTTAATTCTAAACAAATTGAAACAGATGGGACGGCCTTAAAAGAAAGAGTGGCAAGTTTGGAAAAATTGGTAAAAGGAACGCAGTCGAACTTATCAGACGTCTTACAACAAGAACAAGAAAAAAATAATTCATTAGCAAACCAGGTAAGTGAAGTTACCAACACTGTTGGGGCGTTATCAAAATTAAGTAAGACCGATCCGGAGCTTTTAAAAAAATATTCAAAAGTTTATTTTTTGAATGAACACTATATTCCAATTTCTTTATCTGATGTTGGTGTTAACTTTCGAAGTGCTAAAAGTAGTAATTATAAAGTTCATAGCAATATTTTGCCTTACGTAGAGAAAATGATTACAGCTGGCA
>CAIJZZ010000063.1 GCA_903825255.1 uncultured bacterium | reverse complement strand
TGATCTCTCTGGAAATATTACAATTTTACATTCCTTCAATGGTTCTGATGGTAGTTACCCTTATGGTTCCCTTATCCTCTCTGGCTCCACTCTCTATGGGATGACGTATCAAGGTGGCTTATATGGTTTTGGCAACATATTTTCCAGTGATCTCTCTGGAAATATTACAATTTTACATTCCTTCAATGGTTCTGATGGTAGTTACCCTTATGGTTCCCTTATCCTCTCCGGCTCCACTCTTTATGGAATGACACAAGGAGGTGGCTCAAGTGGTGTTGGCACTATATTCTCCAGTGATCTTTCAGGTAATGTCACTACTCTTCATTCTTTTACTGGTTCTGATGGTTCTTATCCAGAAGGTTCTCTTATCCTCTCTGGCTCCACTCTCTATGGGATGACGTATCAAGGTGGCTCAAGTAATGCTGGTACCATATTTTCTAGTGATCTCTCTGGAAATATTACAATTTTACATTCCTTCAATGGTTCTGATGGTAGTTACCCTTATGGTTCCCTTATCCTCTCTGGCTCCACTCTCTATGGGATGACGTATCAAGGTGGCTCAAGTAATGCTGGTACCATATTCAAATTTGGAATTTAAGATTTTTTGGAGTAAAAAATTTTTTCTGTTAATATGCTAATATAAACTTATGGATTTAAAACATATTAGAAATTTCAGTATTATTGCCCATATTGACCACGGGAAGTCTACTTTGGCGGACCGAATGCTTGAAATTACGCATACGATTGAAGCTCGAAAAATGCGAGCGCAAGTGCTTGATTCTATGGAGCTGGAACGGGAGCGGGGAATCACCATTAAGATGCAGCCAGTCCGTATGGAGTATGCTTTAAACGAACAAAAATACGTTTTAAACCTGATTGATACGCCTGGGCATATAGATTTCTCTTATGAAGTATCTCGGGCTTTAAAGGCTGTAGAAGGTTCGATTTTACTTGTGGATGCCACGCAAGGAGTACAAGCTCAGACGCTCACAACACTAGAGATGGCCAAAGAAAGTGGCTTGATAATTATTCCTGTATTATCAAAAATAGATTCACCGCTCGCCCGTATTGAGGAAGTGAAAATGGAAGTCGCTTTACTTTTAGATATTGATCCAGATTCAGTGATGGAAGTTTCTGGAAAGACGGGCGAAGGCGTAGAGGATTTACTGGCTGAAATTATCAAGAGAGTTCCACCACCTGCCCGAAATGCTTTCAGTATAGCTGATGCAGGCGGGCCAGTTTTAAATCATGAAATTAAAAATGATAATAAAGAAAGTAATCAAGCCTTAGTTTTTGATTTTAAATATGATAATCATCGAGGAGTAATCGTATATGTACGGGTTTTTGATGGACAAATAAAAAAAGGTGACTCTCTTTTATTTTCAGTTTCTGGTGAAAAATTTATTTCTCTCGAAGTCGGAATATTTTCTCCAGAAGAAAATCCCAAAAGTGCTATCGATGCGGGAGAAATTGGCTATATCGTGACAGGTATAAAAAGACCTGGTATTGCTTCAGTCGGAGACACTATTACTTCCAGTAAAAATCCCGCCGAAGCTTTGCCTGGCTATATGAATCCTAAACCAGTAGTCTGGGCATCAATTTATCCAGAAGATGCAGATCAATTTCCTGATTTAAAATTAGCGCTCAGCAAACTTCGTTTATCAGATTCTGCTTTTTCTTATGAAGAAGAATCTTCTGGAACTCTCGGTAAAGGCTTTCGTTGTGGATTTTTAGGTATGCTTCATGTAGAAATAATTACCGAAAGATTAAAAAGAGAATTTGGACTTAATTTAGTAGTTACAATGCCTTCCATTACTTATAAAGTTCTTTTGAAAAATGGCAAAGAACAAATAATTTACTCTCCGCATTTTTTTCCAGAAGATGGACAGATTGATAAAGTCTATGAACCATGGGTAAAAGTAAAAATAATTGCACCTGACTCTTACTCAAGTATTTTAATGCCTTTTCTTTTTGATCACGAGGCGACTGTTTTTACCACAGAAAATTTTGGTGACAATCGTTCGGCGATAAGTCTGGAAATGCCTTTACGGGAGCTCATGCGTAATTTTTTTGATGATTTAAAAAGCATTACTTCGGGTTATGGCTCTATTTCTTATGAGATTGGAGAGTATAAAGTTGCGGATGTAGTTAGGTTAGATATCTTAGTTGCAGATGAACCGATGATGGCTTTTTGTCGGGTAGTATCTAGACGTAGAGTGGAAGAAGAAGCTCGTTCACAAGTTGAACGTTTAAAAAGTATTATTCCTCGACAACAGTTTGCTTTTAAAATTCAAGGCAAGGCCTTGGGTAGGATTATTGCTTCTGAATCAGTTTCAGCTTTTCGTAAGGATGTCTTAATGCATGGCAGTAAAGTAGTGGGAGGAGGAGATGTGAGTCGTAAAAAGAAATTATTGGAAAAACAAAAGCGCGGTAAAGCAAAAATGAAAGAAAACGCTAAGGTAAATATTACCCAAGACGTGTTCTTGAAAATGATGCGAACAGGAAATAAATAATTTACTTATGTACTATTGGGGAATAGAGCAAAATCATACTTACTATGATTAAACAGCAAAGTATTGCCCAAATAACTTGTATTTTCTTTTGGTGTTTTTTATTGAAAAACATGCAATAATGATATCATATTATGAAGAATTTTCAAAAAAAGAGAGAAATTAAAGATTATTTGCAATCAAAAGTTTTTTTAGTTTTTTTAACTATTATCTTGTTACTTTTTATTTGGAACATAATAGGAGTTATCGGTAAACTTCGAGAAACTAGCAAAAATAGAAAAATAGCAGAAGATAAAATTACAGAATTAACAAAAGAAAAAGAAAGGTTAAATACTGACATTCAAAAATTAAGTACGGAAAAAGGAGTAGAGGAAAATATTCGTGATAAATTCGGTCTAGCTAAACAAGGAGAAGGTGTGATTATAATCGTGGATGATAAAAATTCTCCGGCAAATAATACTGAAAATAAGTCTACTGGTTTCCTATCTTTTTTTAAAAATTTATTTAAATAAATGGATAAAAAATATATTAAGGTTGTAGTTACAGCCGGAGCAAAAAAAGAAAGTATTTTACGAAAATCAGAAGACCATTTTGATATTAAAGTGAAAGAAAAAGCAGAAAATAATCTAGCTAATAAAAAAGTTATTGAAATATTAGCTTTATATTTTAAAGTTCCAAAAGGGAAGATCAGGATTGTAAATGGACATCATCACCCACATAAGCTTTTGATTATAGATGCTTAAATGTGATATAATATCGTTATGAAAATAGCATTTTTTGAGTTGTTTAAATTAGAACAAGAGGTTATTAAAAATTTTTTTTTAGATTATGATATTTTTTACTCTGAAGAAAAATTAACCTTAGAGAATGTCTCTTTATATAAAGAAGTAGAAATAATTTCAGTTTTTACTAATTCTTTAATTAATAAAGAGATTATTGATTTATTACCAAATTTAAAATTTATAAATACTAGTTCGACTGGCTATGATCATATTGATATAGCATATTGCACAACGAAGGGAATTCAAGTTTCAAACGTGCCAGCTTATGGTTCGAATACTGTAGCAGAGTTTGCATTTACACTTTTATTAAGTCTTTCCAGAAAAATTATCAAAGCAAATAGTCAATTAAGACAAGATGATAGTTTTAATATTATTCCATTACGCGGTTTTGATTTAAAAGGAAAAACTATTGGAGTAATCGGTACTGGTAAGATCGGTAAAAATGTCATTAAAATAGCCAAAGGTTTTGGTATGGAGATTATTGCTTATGATTTATACCCTGATATGGCATATGCGAAAGAAAATAATTTTATTTATAAGACCTTACCGGAAGTTTTAGCAGAAGCAGATATTGTGACTCTGCATGCCCCGTATAATAAAGGTGATAAACATTTAATTAATAAAGAAAATATCACTACCTTGAAAAAGGGTGCTTATTTGATCAATACAGCACGTGGTGAGCTCATTGAGACTGAAGCCTTAATTTGGGCTCTAAAAGAGGGTATTATCGCTGGAGCAGGATTAGATGTCCTAGAAGGAGAAAGAGATTTGAAAGAAGAAATTAAAGTTTTAAGTAGTTCTCAAGCAGAAGGTTTAAGAGATTATAAAATTTTAGTTGAAGATCATATTTTGATTGATATGCCGAATGTGATTGTGACTCCGCATATTGCTTTTTATTCCAAAGAGGCTGAAGAAGAAATTATTAAAACCACTGAAGCAAATATTAAAGGGTTTATTGAAGGTAAGTTGCAAAATTTAGTAAAATAATATGCAAAAAATTTGGATTAAAAATATTAATGAATTGGCTACTACTCAAAATAGGAAGCTAGTTTTACAAATAGCTGAAGCAGGACTGAATGCGATTGGAACAGAGGAAGTAGTATTAAATAATATTAAATTAGATAAAAATATTTTATCGATAATGGGAAAATCTTTTGATTTAAATAATTTTAAAAGAATAAAAGTAGTGGGCTTTGGTAAGGCTTCTTGTGAAGCAGCATTTGCGCTCGATAAAATTTTAGGAAATAAAATCGAAGAGGGTGTAGTTATAGGGCTGCATAAAGTTACTTGTGACTATATTGAAACTTTTGCGGGCACCCACCCCAGGCCATCTGATGTAAATATTGAACCAGGTAAGAAAATTTTTGAAATAGTCGATGAGTCTAAGGAAGATGACCTTATTATTGCTATCGTTTCTGGTGGTGGTTCAGCCCTTTTATGTTATCCAGAGACTGAATGCGTTCAAGGTAGGAAGCTTTATGATGAATTTATAAAATGTGGCAAAACTATAAAAGAAATGAATCTCGTTAGAAAACACTTATCTTTATTGAAAGGTGGAGGACTAGCGAAGGCCGCTTATCCAGCTACAGTTATAGGATTAATTTTTTCTGATGTACCAGGAGATCATTTTGAAGATGTAGCTTCGGGACCGACTTATAAAGATATTAGTACAGTGAAAGATGTGCAGAAAATAATTTCTGAAAATAATTTAGATAAGTTTGATTTGATTGAAACTCCTAAAGAAGATAAATATTTTGAAAAAGTCCATAACTTTGTTTTAGTTTCGAATAAAACAGCCGTAGAGGCCATGGATAAAAAAGCAAGGGAATTAGGATTAGAGACAAATATTGTTTCTATGGAACTATACGAGGAAACTAGTTTAGCACTTCAAAAATTATTTGGTGCACAAAAAAATAATACTGTTATTTTAGCAGCTGGGGAGCCGAATTTGGAAGTAACAAAAAAGGGTGGTAGTGGTGGTAGGAGTTTATATATGGGACTTTTAGCAATAAAAAATAAATTAGTGGATGATAATTCCGTTTTAATTCCACTAGCTTCGGATGGTATGGATAATAGTGATGCAGCTGGGGCTGTGATTGATAAAAATGCAATTAATAAAATAGAAAAATTAGATTTAGACATTGATGATTATTTAGATCGTTTTGATGCTTATCCTGTTTTTCAAAAATCTGGCGATATGATTATGACTGGCGCTACGGGTGCCAATGTTTCTGATTTAATGATTTTATTAACTAAAAAATAATTATATGGAAAACAAAATTACAAAAATATTTGCTGAAGAGATCAAAGATTCACGCGGGAATCCGACTTTAAAAGTCACAGTCTGGGTAGGTGATAAATCAGGAAGTTTTTCAGTGCCTTCCGGAGCAAGTACTGGTATACATGAGGCACATGAATTACGCGATTCAGATGGTAAAGGGGTTAAAAATGTTATCCAAAAAATAAATGATATTATTGCGAGAGCTTTAGTCGGCCAAGATATTGAAAATCAGAAAGAAATCGATCGGATAATGATAAAGCTCGATGGCACACCTAATAAAGATAATCTAGGTGGTAATGCGATGATCGGAGTAAGTATCGCCTGTGCGAAGGTAGCAGCCAAGGTTACTGACGTCGAGGTATATGAGCATCTCCGAGAATTAGCAGAAATAAAACCTTCCAGAAAAATTCCACATTTATACATGAATTTAATAAATGGTGGCAAACATGCTAAAAATGACTTGGCTTTTCAAGAATACCACGTAGTGACTAACACAGATAGTGTTGAGGAGGCAGTGGCCATGGGAATGAATATTCAGAATTCTTTGAGAAAAATTATTGAAGATGAATTAGGTGAAGAATCTCTTATTTTAGGTGATGAAGGAGGCTTTGCGCCCAAAATAAGTGATATTCGAAAACCATTACTATTTTTAAAACAAGCAATAGAAGAGAATAAATTGGAAGGTAAAGTCAGATTAGCTCTTGATGTAGCTTCGTCTTCTTTTTTTGATGATATTACCGATACATATAAGGTTGATGGAAAAAATATAACTAAAGAAGAACTTATGAGTATTTATGATTCTTTAATTACTGAATTTAATTTAATTTCTATTGAAGATCCTTTTGACGAAGAAGATTTTGAAGGTTTTGCTAAATTAAGAAAAAATCATAATGAATTTATGACTGTGGGTGATGACCTAACAGTTACAAATAAAACTTTAGTACAAAAAGCAATAAATGAAAAAAGTATTGGAGCGATCATTATTAAACCAAATCAAATAGGTACATTAACTGAGACCTTAGAGACAATGCAACTAGCGCGTGAAAATGGCGTAGAGCTAATCGTAAGTCATCGTAGTGGAGAAACTGATGATGATTTTATTGCAGATCTCGCTTATGCTTTTTCTTGTTTTGGTTTAAAAACTGGGTCACCGATAAAGCCAGAGAGGATGATAAAATATCAAAGATTAATAAAAATAAGTAAATAAAATTATATGATTTCAAATGCACAAATTGTAGCCACTATCGGTCCAGCGACAAAAGAAAAAGAAATGATCAAGCAACTTGCCGAACATCAGATGGATGTTGTTCGTTTGAATTTTTCCTGGGGGACATATGAAGAGCATGCGCAATATATTAAAAATATCCGAGAAGTTTCAAAGGAATTAAATAAAAGAATTCCGATTATTCAAGATTTATCGGGCCCAAGAGTGCAAGGAAAAGGGGAGCATCATTTTGAAAACGGAGCAATAGAAGTGATAACTTCAAAAGATTTAGCAGACTTAAAGTTTGGCCTTTCAGAGGGAGTGGATTATGTGGCTATGTCTTTTGTCGGTGGAGCTGAAGACATTCTAGAATTACGAGCTAAAATGGAGAATTTTGGCAAAGTTGTGCCAATCATTGCAAAAATTGAAAGAAAAATTGCACTAGATAATATTGATGAAATTATTAAAGTTACTAATGCAATTATGATAGCTCGGGGGGATCTAGGTAATGAAATTCCCCTTGAACAGATCCCTTTTGTTGAAAAAGAGATTATTGAAAAATGTAAGTTAGCAGGGAAACCAGTCATAGTAGCGACGCAGATGATGTATTCAATGATTGATAGCCTAATACCGACTCGAGCTGAGATGACAGATATAGTTTATGCAATAATGAGTGGTGCTGATGCAGTAATGCTTTCTGAAGAATCTGCTTCTGGCAAGCATCCTTTGGAGGTAGTGGAGATGATGGAAAAGGAGATAGTTGAGTCAGAAAAGCATCTAAAAGATTTTAAAGTAAATAGTTTGTAAAATATTAACTTATTGACATAAAATTCAAATATGTTACGCTAATAGCAGAATAAAATTCTGCTTTTATAGCAGTCATGTGTATTGCTAGGCAGAGATTATTAATTAGTAATTAGATATTTAATGAGTCTTCATCAGATAATGATGAGGGCTCTTTTTTTGTGCGGCCGGCGAGAATCGAACTCGCGCCCGATGCTTGGGAAGCACCAGTTCTACCACTAAACTACGACCGCATTATATATAAAAATATACGATTTTTTGGGCTTTTGAGCAAGTATTACTTTATGATATAATAAAGTATTAACAATTTATTTTTAAAATATTATGAAAAAAGAAATAAAAATTTATTCAACCCCAACCTGTCACTTTTGTCATATGGCTAAAGATTTTTTCAAAGAAAATAATATAGCTTATACAGAATATAATGT
>CAIJZZ010000062.1 GCA_903825255.1 uncultured bacterium | reverse complement strand
CCAGATAAAAATGGTTATTATGGAGAATTTGGGGGTAGTTTTATTCCTCCACAGCTTATGGAGCCACTAAAAGAAATAGAAAGAGAATATTTGAAAGCAAAAAAGGACCCAACTTTTCAAAAAGAATATTCTGATTTGCTTAAAAATTATGTTGGCCGCCCCTCACCATTGTATTTTGCGAAGAATTTAACAAAAAAATTAGGTGGAGCAAAAATTTATCTAAAACGTGAAGATTTAAATCACACTGGAGCACATAAAATAAATCATTGCTTAGGAGAAGCTTTATTAGCTAAACGAATGGGAAAGAAAAAACTTCTAGCGGAAACTGGGGCTGGGCAACATGGAGTCGCCTTGGCTACAGCTGCTGCTTTAGTAGGACTAGAATGTGAAATACATATGGGTTCGATTGATATAGCTAAGCAGCATCCGAATGTTATTCGTATGCAATTACTTGGAGCAAAAGTTGTCGAAGTTTCTTCTGGTGGTAAATGTCTTAAAGATGCAGTAGATAGTGCTTTTGTAAAATTTATGAATGAATATAAAACCACATTTTTTGCGATAGGTTCAGTGGTTGGCCCACATCCATATCCGATGATGGTCAGGGATTTTCAATCTATTGTCGGCAAGGAAGCTAAAAAACAAATTTTTAAAAAAGAAAAAAGATTACCAGATTATATTATAGGATGTGTAGGTGGAGGTTCAAATGCAATTGGTTTATTCCATGAATTTTTAGATGATAAAAAAGTAAAATTAATTGGAGTTGAACCAGCGGGGAAGAGTTCTAAGGTTGGAGAGCATGCGGCCACTATTACTTATGGTACGACTGGAGTGATTCATGGTATGAAAACTATTGTTTTACAAAACAAGAAAGGTGAACCGAATCCTGTGCACTCTATTGCTTCAGGATTAGACTATCCAGGGGTTGGTCCTATTCACGCTTACTTGAAAAGTATTGGAAGAGTTAGTTATACTTCAGTTTCTGACAAAGAAACGATCAATGCCTTTTTAGAATTATCAAAAGTCGAAGGGATTATTCCAGCACTTGAGAGTGCCCATGCTATAGCAGAAGCAATAAAACTAGCTCCAGTCATGTCTAAAAATAAAATTATTATTGTGAATCTTTCTGGCCGAGGGGATAAGGATATTGATTATGTCGTTGAAATGCTGAAGATGTAAAAAATATATAAGGACTAGGCATATGACATACGGAGGCAACGCCTCCGTATTATTGTTTTACTTCGAAATTTAACCATTCGAAAAGCTCTTTCTTATGGTCAATTGGTTTTATGAAATAGGTAGGGAAGGGAACTGAATTAATACTTTTATATCCAGAATTAATATATTCTTTTAAGCTTGAGTATGGATAACTAAAAATGTATTGAAATAATTTTTTAGTGTCTTTGTTTTTATTTTCTTTCCAATTTTTATCTATTAATTTTACTGGATTGAGGTGTATATATGAGTATATATATTTTAAATATCTGTCACTGCCAACATGTGTTGATTTAAATACTCCCTCATATAATTTTCCCGTCCTTTTGTATTTTTTATTGAAATACATTGAATAACTTGTCATTAATTTGAGCATGTATTTAGAAATTCCACCTTCTATTTTTTCGTGTATAAGAATAT
>CAIJZZ010000061.1 GCA_903825255.1 uncultured bacterium | reverse complement strand
CGGCAAAATACTTACGCGTGTGCAAGATCGTGCTTCGACCTTAGTCGAAGAGAATCGCTTGAGTCCGACGGTAACGGCGGACCTAGATAAATAGTTATCGTTCCGGCCTTGGTCGGAATACAGAATTCGGCTTATAGATACAAGGCTAAAAAATGAAAAACCCCCTCGCAAGAGAGGGTTTTTCTATAGAATTTGATTGATTAAATTAAGATTAATAAAAAACTTGCTTTTTTATTTCGAATATGCTATACTAGTCTTGTGAGTGTGAGGTAATACTTACATTATTCATGAACAACATAAGTGCCGCAAAAAACGCCGAAAGGCGTTTTTTGTTTGTAATATTTGCTTTATTCATAAAATAATATAAAATAGTCTTATTGTTCTTTTTTTATCTGGGCCCATAGCTTATCTGTAGCGTCTCCTGAAAGCAATTGGGTTCTGTATAAGTATAGTTTAAGTTTAACTGGGCCCATAGCTCATCTGGTAGAGCGCCTCATTTGCAATGAGGAGGTAAGCGGTTCGAGTCCGCTTGGGTCCACTGTGAATATTTTCTAGTGTTACGATAACTCTATGTATTATAAATTTTACAATAATTCTCATAAATCCTGGCAGGCGATGTTTGAGGCAATTTCTATGGCAGAGAAGTCTGTATATTTAGAAATGTATATTTTTCAGGATGATATACTTGATTTTGATTTTTTGAAATTACTAAAAGAAAAGGCGAAAAATGGTTTAAAAGTAATTGTAATATTAGATTCTTTCGGGAGTGCTGATTTAAGCAAAAAGGTAATAGTAGAGCTTCGAGAATCGGGGATAGAATTGATTTTTTTAAGTTATTTTTTATATCGAACACATCGCAAAATTTTAATTATAGACGAAAAAATTGCTTTTATCGGGGGAGTTAATTTTCATCAAAGTGCTTCTCTGTGGAATGATTTAGTCGTGCGAGTGAAAGGTAAATTTGTTTTATTTGTCCTTCATTCCTTTGCAAGGGTATACACGAATTGTGGGGGTAAGGATTCAGTAATTCTAGATCAGAATAAAATTTTCTTTAAAGAAAAAATGCGTGATTGGCTCATAGAGCATTTTCCTGTTACAAAAAAATATAGATTGAAAAAAATCTATAAAGAAAATTTTAAAAAGGCGGAAGAGAGTATCGTACTTGTTACTCCGTATTTTATGCCGAGACGTTGGCTCATCGGGGAACTCCATCAAGCCGTCCTTCGTGGAGTGAAAGTTGAAGTTCTTGTGCCTGAAGTTACTGATCATTACTTTATTGATCGAGTAAATTATTTTTTTATGCATAGGCTTTCGAAATTAGGCGTGAATATTTATTTAGAGAAAGAAATGAATCATGCGAAAGTGATGATTATAGATTCAAAAGAGGGTATAGTTGGCTCAAATAATTTAGATTATTTATCTTTTGAATTAAATTCTGAGGTTGGGATTTTTCTCAAAAATATTAGTGCGATTAGGAAACTAGTAAAAATAGTAGAAGATTGGAAAAAAAATACAATTTTATTTAATCCTGAAATTCAAAAACCAATTTTACTTGATTATCTTTTATCCCCAATAATTAGCGTTTTTAATAGAATTCTCTGATATCTTCATTTTAACTTGTTTTTTAAGTATTTTTTGCTAAGATATAAGAGTTCTTTGTTTTAATTGAATACATTCCGGCCGAAGTTAAAAGGTTGGAGTTTATAAAAATATAAATTCCGGGGTAGCTCAGCGGTAGAGCGGTCGCCTGTTAAGCGATTGGTCGTAGGTTCGATCCCTACCCCCGGAGCCAGTGAACATTATGCATATTGTGGAGGGTTATATGATAGGTTATAATTAAAGCGTATCAATTCAATTATTAATTTAAATAATATATTATTATGTACGAACAAACTCAACCTGTACCTGAATCTAATAAAGTTAAGGGCTCAAGTCTATTATTGATAGTTGAAGTTATTTTGTTGGTTTTAATTTGTTATGGATTCTTTACATCAAATCAGCCAAAAGCCTCATCATCTATTAATGACATAATAGACCTTACTTCGTTGATTGCTATTATTCCAGCAATAATATTATCGATTATAGGTATTAAAGATGGGATTAAGGGTGTTAAAAACCATTTAAGTAATGGAGTAATAGTTTTAATTGTTTCGATCATTCTTTTGGTGGTAACTGTCATATATGGTGGAATTGTTTTGGGTGTTTTAAATACTATTGGCTTAATTTAAATCTTTCACTTAAAAATCTAATACAAGAACAAAGTTATGACGAGTTTTAATTAATCAAACTTCTTCAAACATCCTTCCAAATTCGGAGTATTTTAAGCGACTACGAGCTGTGATATAATTCTTTTTATGACGGAATACAAAAAAAGTTCAGCTGTGATGGTCTTTAATGACAAAGGTGAATTAGCGTTACAACTACGTTCAGCCAAGGACGATTCTTTTCCATCTCACTGGGATTTTTCAGCGGGTGGTGGAATTGATTCTGGAGAAGATGAGAAGTTGGCTGCTGAAAGAGAAATAAAGGAAGAACTTGGTTTTAATGCAAGTGTAGAATTTATAGTAAAAGAACATTTTACTTATCCAGCATGGGTTCCATCTATTACACGAGAAGTAGATTTATTAATATATAAAACTCACCACAATGGACCCTTTAATCCAGACCCAATAGAAGTTGATAAAGTACAATTTTTCAAACTTGATACAATAAAGGAAATGATTCAATCTGGTCAAAAATTTCATCCAGAATTTATTTATTCTTGGAATAAGGGAATTGTGTCTTTAAAATAGAGCTTTAGACATTCTTTCAAGTTTGGAGTTCGTAATTCATTTATAATACAATAATGATTTAATTCTAAATATTTAGTATAATAATTTTATGAACTTTAAATTTTTTGAACATAGAGGGGTTGAAGAACCTAAGCAGGAGAAGTTTAAACAAGAAGAATTAAAACCCAAAGTTGAGGCTGAATTTAAACCAATCATTGCTTGCCTTATTAATGATAATGAAAGAGTTGATCCACAAACTGAAAAAACTCTTTATTTAATAAAAAAAGATGGTCAATCTATTGATTATTATGCAAATAAAAATTTTTATGAACTAAACAATATGAGAAATTCAGGGAAACAAACCTACGTTGTTTCTGAATGTAATGATAAAGATAAATATTCAAAAAGATATTGTAATTGTACTGGAGTTATTTTGGTTGGAAAGGATAAGAATAGTAATAAGCAGATTTCTTTTATGAGTCACCAGGACCCATGGAAATTTCTTACAAATAAAAAAGAAGAATTTACAAAGGACATAATAGAATCAATTAAAAAAATTAAAAATGAAACTAATGAAAAAAGTATTGATGCTATTATTTTTGGTGGCAATGCAGGGAATGATGAATACAAAAATTCTATTAAATTACTCGGGGATATTATTACTAAAGAATTAAATTTTGAGCCAACAGTCATGACTGGACCTAATATGAATAGTTGGGATGGTCCGACAAATGTTTATTTTGATACACAGAATCGTCGTTTATATATAGAACGGCCACCACAGGAAAGTGAACATAATGAAAATTATTTACCAAGCGAATTGGAAGAAAAAAGTACTAAATGGTAAATAAATTTTTATTTTATCCTATTAAACTCTTTTGAGTATTTTTACAACTTCGGAATATTTTTAAAGATTACGAACTATTGTGATATAATTTAAATATGAAAAATAATAAAGTTTTTGGTTTAATCGCAATATTAGTTATAATCGTGGCATCTTTAGTAGTTGGTGGTGTGTATTATTTTAATAAAAATTCAAAAATTTTCTCAAAAAAAATAGAAAACTCAATACCTTCTGGCTGGAAAGTATTCAAAGGTTATGGCGTCAGTATATCTGCTCCGTCAAATTTTACGATTTCACCAGATATTGAATCTAATGGTGAAATATCATTTGGAGTGAATTCACCTTCGTCAGATAGTATTTTAGTAAGTAAATTTTCTGGTAAACCATCTTACGATAAATTTGTCTCAACTATGGATAATCTGAAACCTTATGTTAATACTAATCTTGTTGATGATAATTATTCTTTCAGCGAAATTAATTCTAAGTTATATACTATAACGTCAACTGAAAGTGGGCTTGTTTCAAATATGATACTAATACCTGATAAATTATCATATATATTAATTACACCTTCTATAAAATCATGGAAGGGGTATTCTGAATCTGATGTAAATGAAATGATTCAGTCGATTAACTTAGAAACTGAAGAAGCAGGACATGTAAGTATTTCTTATCAGAGAGCATTTGCAAACCTACTAAAGACAAAAGAAAAATTATCTAATTTAGTTAATTTAGGCAATATTGATATTTCAGAATATTCAAATGAGGGACATAATCCTGAAACTGATAAAATTGAGCCAATAAAGTTTTCTGTAGATGGTATAACATTTAGTTTTGATAACTGTAGAAAAGACCAAGCTCAAGATAAAATTTTAAAATCATATTTTGTAGGTAATAAAAAAGTAATAATAGATTTACCAAATGGTTTAAGTAAATCTAATTATGTAAGTGAATCCTATGACAACAGTAACCAATTTTTCTTCGACTCAAAAGATACTATTGTAGTAAAAGACGCAAACGGAGCTGTCCTTAAAGAATTTAGTAATTTAACATCTCGTTGCTCTCCTAATTATTATCAGGTATGGTTGCCTGAGAATTACTAATAGATATTCGAACATTCTCTCAATTACGGAACAAAATTTTAAACCTTATTTTACAATAGTTATTTTTCCTACCTTAGTAGAAGTTCGAACCTATGATAGAATTTAATTATGGAAAAAGAAACAATCAAAGTGTTATTAGTAGCTGGAGTTGTTATTAAAAAAGATAATCGATATCTTTTAGTTCAAGAAAAAAAGCCAATAGCTCATGGTCTTTGGAATTTGCCTGCTGGTAGAGTCGATGTGGGAGAATCAATTGAAGAAGCAGCAATTAGAGAAGCTAAAGAAGAATCAGGTTTTGATGTTGAACTTATAAGAAAATTAGATATTTTCCAAAATCTTACAACAGATGCTGTGAAACATGCTTTTGAGGCAAAAATTATTGGAGGAGAACTTAAATATCCAGAAGATGAAATTTTAAATGCTAAATGGTATACGTTTGAAGAAATAAAAAATATGAAAGATAAGTTAAGAAATACTTGGGTATTTGAAGCTATTAGTATTGTTGAAAATAAATAGATAATTTTATGAATGATTATAGAGGAACTATAATTGAAGAAAGTTTAGATAATAAAGATGTATTAAAAAAAGTGCAGATTTTACGGACGAGGGTTGAGAATGTGACTGACAAGTCTAAAACTCCATGGCTCAAACAATGGACGCTACATTTTGCATTAATTCCAGAAAATGAAGCAGAAAATATTGCCTTAGAAATAAGTAAATCTTTTGATAAAGAACATACTAGCTGGTATGCTGATTACCGAAATAAAACTCATCATTATATTATTTTCCCCAATAAAATTTTTTATATTGAACGAAATAATATAGAGCAATATAACCAAGCTAAAGAATATGGGCTGTCACTAGGCATTCCACCATATCAAGTAGATTTTCACCCTGAGATTAAACCTTGGGAGAGATAATACTCATTTGAACACCTTCTCAAGTTCGGAGCTCGTAATACGTTTGTAATATAACGATTATTAAATTGTTTTAAAATCTATAAAAAGGTATAATTTTAATATTAATAATTTAATCTTAATTTTATGGAAAAACTAAAAGTAAAAAAGAGTGTAAAGACCACTTCTAAGAAGGCTGTTCTTAGTGTATTAAAAAAATCCAAGTCGTTGAATGTAAAAGGAAAGAAATTTATAAAAGATGTAGAAAAAAAATGGAAGGCATCTGAACCAAAAAGAAAAGAAGTTAAAAAAGATATAAAAAAGTTTATAAAAAAAACATAGAAAAATTGGAAAGAATCCGAACCAGAAAGGAAAGAATTAGAAAAATCCATCAAAATAGGAGTTAGCGATATTTTTAATAAAACAATTAAAGTTGCCAAAAAGTTTAAATAAACAAAGATAGCTATTTTATTAATTAAGTTCATACTTAAGGTATTATTAATTATTAAATTTTTAATTTTATGCTTACAACAATTGCAATTATTTTATTAGTTCTTTGGATTTTAGGTTTTATTGGTTTCCATATTTTAGGAGGATTTATTCATATCCTTTTAGTGCTAGCTATTATATTATTTTTAATTCGTGTTATACGAGGTGAAAATCCATTTAAATAAATTTTAATTAATGAATATGATAGTAAAACGTAAAAATGGATATTATATTATATCTCTGAAAGCTCACAAGAATTTAGGTGGACCATATACGACACGTGCCGAAGCTCTCAAAAGACTTCAACAAGTTGAATATTTTAAGCATAAAAAATAATACAAATCTATTTAGCTGGACAAAAAATATTGGTGTGGTAATATCACAAAAGTGGTGGTTTTTTGACAATTGATTTTTATTGATATTTATTAAATTCTCTCAGGTCTTTTAAATAAGAGGGTTGGGAAGATTTCGGAATTATAAACAAATATTTTTTATTATGGAATACAGCAATATGGTTAATTGGATGGCTGATATAATAGCTAAGAATATTAAAAAATTAAAAGATGAAAATAAAACAAAAATCCTAAGTAAAATTAAGGAAGGAGAAAAAGCTTTTTTTGCGGAATATGGCATAGATGTTTCTGGGCTCGCACTGTCTTATTGTTTAGAAGTTAAAGAACCAGTCATGGTAAACGACATTCCTAAAGTTCGCATTGAAATATTTAATTGCCTAAAGGATTTACTGAAAAATGAATTAGCCGCAATTGCTTAATATTTTAATAATTAATTTACTTTGTTTTCATAATTTTAATGGTTAACCCCAACCCCGTCAATTTTCGTAATTGATGGGTTTTTTTATTTTTAGTTGAGCGGAGAAAATCTGATATAATAAACATATGTCATCACATTATTCACAAAAATTTTTCTGGAAAATAATTTATATTATTTGGCCACCAGTTCTACGTTTAATAGAATTTTTAAAACTACACAATTCCAGACAAAAATATATTTTAGGTCATTTAGCCTCAAACTTTAATAAAGAAACTTTAACTCAATTTCTTTTAGCTCAGGATTTTGAATTTGATGTCATTGCTTACAAAGACCCAGGTCAAATATTAGGCATGCGTAGGTTGGATACTCCTTTATATCAATTTCACATTAGACTTTTTAGTGATGGAGAAATTCGTGGTCATTATGAATATTCCCCAGAAGCTAAACCCATTGCGCATTCTTTCGAAAAGGGGATTGAGCCTCGCACTGATTATTTCAAAAGAATTTTAGGAGAGATTCTTGTTTAATATATCTCTTTAAATATTTTCCCAAGTTCGGAATTCATAAGAAGTTTGTAATACGAACTTGATTTTTATATATATTGTGCTATAATCACAAATAATTATAGGTCTTTGAAAACGAATTTAAGTTGAGATGTCTAGGTTTTTCCAAGCTTTTTTAAGAAGGTTTAGAAAAACCTAAATATGTCTAACTTAATAATTAATAACTATGAAAAATTCATCTTATTTAATCGTGATCAGCTTCGTGCTATTACCGCTTTTCAGTTTGGCTGTAAAGCAAATTTCTTTCATTCTAATTAATGGTTCTATTTTTGAACCATTTAGAAGAAAAATTAATAAGAAATTTAATTCTTCAAAAAATGGTTTTACTAAATCTTTCTGGAAAAAAATAAATGAGCTGTTAGCATGTAATCTATGTCTAACTGCGCAGGTATCTATTTGGGTGATTGCAATGCCATTTTTTACAGTTCTCTATCTCAACAATCATCATTTTTTAATCAATTATTTTGATTTGAAAATTGATTATTTATGGGAAATTTCCTTTAATCTTTTTGTTATTTTTATTTTTTCAATGGCTGTATCTGCTTTAGCCTATGGGTTTTGGATATTATTAGAATATCCATATCGTAAAATAGAAATAGAAAAACATTTTTCTCAAAATTTACTTGAGATTGAAAGCTTAAGTAAATTAAGTAATGTTAAAGCTAAAAGTGATAAAGGAAACAATAATGTGGGAAAATCTGTTTCCATTAATGACTTTACTCTAAGAGATTTTAATCTTCTCATAAGAGTCCTTGATACTGAATGCAGCAATATCGATTGTGGTGTAGGACGCAAAAATTGCCGTGAGACAGAGGCACAAAAATTTGTCCAGGACTGGTATGATGCAAGTGGTGCTGATGATGTACTTCTTTTATACAATTTAAAGCGTAAAGTTAAAAATGCTTTAAGAAAATATTTTTCAAATGGAGAAGACACTGAAGAATTGAAAAAATCAATCTATAAAGAAGAGATATTGCGCTAAAGATTAATTTTCATAATTGTTTTATTTATTTAATAAATTTGACCCCATCTATATTTGTATGTAGATGGGGATTTTTATTTATGTAATACAATTTACTTTTTAATTAATAGATGATAAGGTAAAGAAAAAATCGTTAAACCTTGTAAAATAAAAAGGAGGTATAAATATGTCAACAAAAAAAAGAAAGGACCATGCTTTTCTCGCAATTTGTGAGTTTAAAACATTTATTAAAAATTTTCAAAAGAAAAATGGTGAAGACATTTATGATTCTAAGCAAAACAATCTAGCTGTTCTTAAAAGAACTGGTAAAGGAAATTGTGTTGCTTTTAATAAACTTTTTAACAGCATTTGTAAAAAAAAGGGGGTAAAATTTTATTCTCTTACTTTAGAAAACATTGCTAAGCCTAAAGATAG
Organism: uncultured bacterium; assembly: GCA_903825255.1. GTDB lineage: Bacteria > Patescibacteriota > Minisyncoccia > Phycocordibacterales > UBA9973 > UBA9973. Next base: position 1,054 of record CAIJZZ010000061.1, on the reverse strand, counting down.
TAATCACCAAATAGGTTTCGTATATGACGCTCGAAGAAAATCTTTTTGGTTACAAAATAATCATTTAGTAAATAAATTAAAGAGTTATAACCAAATTCTTTTGTACACATCTGATTTAGTTGGCTGGACATCAAGTTTGGTTATCCCTATAAGAATAAAAACTTCAGTGGCGTGAATTAATGTCATTTAATAAAAAAGTTTTATACTATAACGATTTGAATTGAATTCAAATCGTTTTTTTATTTAAAAATTTTGGAAAATTATTTTAAAATTCAGACTATCTAGACAAATAAATAATAGTGTTGTACGCTTATAAAAGCAGTAGTTTTTTGACATAAAATATTTAGTTCAATTTTATTGATTGCTCTAAGGGTCTTTTAAGGGACTTTTAGAGCAATCAATAATATCTACAAACTAATAATTATAATAAAATGAAAAAAAATGCACTTTTAGCATTATGGTTAATGTTAATCATAATGTTTGGATTAGCCTTAAATGGTTATTCTCAAATAGAAAAAAAACCATATCCTGTGATAAGGATAACAGGTAACTATGAAGGTTCACAATTTACAGATGAAACTGTAATTTGGTTTAATCCTTTAGCCTCGAATGTTTATAATTCAAATTTTGATGCTTATAAGTTGATGAATACTGAATCAACTATTCCCAACATTTACACAAAGAAGAATGGAGAGAATTTATCAATAAATTGTCTTCCTAAAATCTCAGATGATCTTACTATACCATTAGGATATGACGTAACCTTATCTGGAACTTATACAATCAGTCTAAAACAAATTGAAAATATAGACACTACTAGTGTAAAGATTTACATTAAGGATACAATTCTAAATATTGAACAAGACTTGGAATCAAATCCTGAATATGTATTTATGATTAATCCCACTGACAAAAGTGAAAGATTTTTTATTAAATTTAAAATTAAATCTACAATCATAAATGTAATTAAAAATAATTCTAATGATATTTTTCTAAGTGTATATTCTTTAAATAAAACTTTATATGTCAATAATATAAAAGAAACTTCGATTAT
>CAIJZZ010000060.1 GCA_903825255.1 uncultured bacterium | reverse complement strand
CGAGCTCTTGTTAGAGGGTTGGGATAATTCACTAAATATAAACAATTAAATCTTAAAAAAATGAACAAAAAAGTAGAATTAGTGCAAAGCGTTTTTGGAATTACGCTACCAAACTTTGAACTTTATACATCAAGTATTGAAGTTGAAGAAATCCAAAAAGAAGCAGACGGAATAATCTATCCTCCAAAATGGAAACATAAAGGCGGAATTTTATTGCCTAAAGAATTTGAAGACTATCTTCCTAACGAAGGTATGACGCCAAAGCAAGCAATTGAACAGCTTGATATTTGTTCATCCTTAGCACGAGGCGGGCAAAATGATAGCTACAAATTGTATTCGCAAACAATAATGATGGAGTTAATCAAAACTGCTGTTATCAATTGTATCTATCTTGCTTCAAAAAACTTCATCGCTTGGGCAGAAAAAAATGAGGAAGGTGAAAATTACCTGCTAAAGGAACTGGAACACGAGATGAACATTTTTAATGATGCTTTTTCTCGCGAAAGACCTTGGTCTCATTACAACGAAGAAGAAATGCGTCTCCGCTATTTAAGGCTCTTGCTGGAAAATAACCATATCTTGAACAAAGGTATAGATATGGGTAATGAGGATATTCATTACAACACCTTGTATGAAAACGTTTTCTCAAACTTTATCCAAAGAAACCGTGGTGGAAATGAATACATTACCCGTTCCGTTTCAAGAATGCTTCAAAAAAAATGCTACGAGGTTGTAGAACAACTTGAAAAAAATTAAGTAGCAAAAAATTATTACAATAGTCCTCCCTTAAACAAGGAGGGCTATTTTTTATTTTATTTTATCAGCATTATATTCTCGCATAATCACCATTAGATAATCACACTCTGTAGCAAATCGGTTCCAGAAATGAGTTCCCAAGTCCACAAACGTAAAAAAATCTCCCCTGTGGGAGATTTTTTTATTCCTTTTCTTTTGGCAGAGTTATGATAAAAGTTGAACCTTTTTCTAGCTCACTTTTAACAGTGAGAGTACCGCCTAATTTTTCTAAATCTTCTTTAAACAAAGTGAATCCTAATCCGGTGCCAGATTCATTTTCTGTTCCAGGCATGATATTAGTAACTTTTTCATCATAAACCTTAAAAATATTTTCTTTTTGCTTGTCGGTCATTCCTATCCCATTATCTGTTACAAATATTTTGATTTTATTATCAGCCAGTTTAGAAAAGATTTTTATTTCGCCATCACGTTTGGTAAATTTAATAGCATTCGAAAATAAATTTCTTATCGCTATTTGCAATATACAAGAACTTGTTTTTACCTTCACATTATCATTTACGTCAATTGATAATTTGATATTTTTATTATTCATAACTCCCAATAATGGAGCTGTCGCCCTTTCTATTTCTTCTTTTAATTTTAAATCCTTTTTTTCAAATTCCTTGCCTCCGGATTTTTCTTTAGCCCAAAACAACATATCAACTAGCATATTATATAAATCTTTACTTGCCTTACTTGTCATTTCGATGTTTTGCGTTAGTTTTTCTGTTTCTTCTGATGTCATTCCCTTCTTTTCTTTCTCTTTTTCTTTTAAATCTTTTAAAATTACTTCAAGAAAAGTAGCTAAATTGCCAGTTGGCGATCTTAAATCATGTGAAAAAGTTTTTAAAATTATTTCTAATCTTGATAATGTTTTTTTATAATCTTCAATTTGTATTTTTTGCTTCTCATTTTCTCCAAATAATTCAATTGTTACCGCTTTTAAAAGCTCTGGATTAATATTATCTACATTTTCACTTTTTAAAGTGGCAGATTCCAATGTTTTTTTATCTACATCAAGATTGTTACTTTCAACGGGTTTAGTAAAAATTGGATTACTGTCAAAATTATTGTGTTTTTCCATATTCATACTGGGCATTATAACACCTTATTTTTAAAAATCTAATTATCAAGTTGTTCTTTCCACAAACGAAAAACGCCTTGCGGCGTTTTTCGGGCACTTATGTTGTTCATGAAAAATGTAAGTATTACCTCACACTCACACCTAGAGTATAGCATATTGCAATAAAAAAAGCAAGTTTTTTTATTGAGCCGCGTTTAAAGGACGATTACGCGGCATGGTTTCGCTAAACCAAAAAGCAAGTCCTTTTATACTAAAAACAAACCCCGTCGCTCGCGAGCGACAGGGTTCATTTTTTAGCCTTATATCTATAAGCCGAATTCTGTACCCCGAAGGGTGACAACTATTTATCTAGGCCTGTAATTACTCACAGGCTCAAGCGATTCTTCCTGATTTACATCAGGACACGATCTTGCACACGCGTAAGTATTTTGCCGTTTCACCCGAACTAAATCGGTTCGTCACTGTTCGCAACTCTAGGATTGCTCCCGACGGGCATTACCCGCTACGTTTGTCTAGACTTACGTCAAGACTGTGTGTTCGGACTTTCCTCCCCGCTGTAAGCGGAGCAGTTATCCAATATAAGGCTAATTTGATTATAAAACAAAATATTAAAAAAGCAATTAAAAAAATATAAAATTTTCTCGGGTCCTCGGTCTGGAGCCAGACCAGCTTGAAAATTTTATATTTTTGTTTTTTATTTTTATTAATTTTAATTTTCAGTGTCTGGTGAATCTTTCAACTTTTCTTTTTGTGCTTCTTCGGCCATTATATCGTCAATTGAACAAACTCCTGAAACACAAGCGAATTCCTTAGCTCCGACAGTGTTATCTTCTTGTTCATAATACATCAATTTAGAAAAATCAATGTGCTTTATTTCTTTTGATCTTTTTTCGTATTCCTCTTTCGAAATTTCTTCATATGGAGCTAATTGATAAACATGTTCTGAACGAGGTAAAAATGACAACCCACCGACGATATCCCAATTCTCATAGACAAAATTTGCTACTTCAATCCATTCATTTGGTCCGACATAAATAGTAACTGAGGGATTGTGTTCAATATAATTTATTTTTAATCTTTTCCATTCGTGTAATAAATCAAGAGCAGTTACTTCATCCTTAGTGATAGCGCCATCGGGTGCTTTAATAGGAAATTCGAGTACTGCCACAGTTGAGTTCGCAGTAGAATAACCGACTTCCGCTTTTGAAGGTACTCCTTGATCCTTCATCATTTGGAAAAGAGGATCATTGGTAGCGATACGGACACGCCTAATAAAATATTTTGCATACCATGGATGCATTCCTGATCCGACATACAAAAGCTGACCTGAGTTACCATGAGGCTTCACTGTAGTGATACAAGTAGAATGATTAATACCAAACTTTTTAGCATATTCTTTGTTTGTTTTAATAGCTTCTTCGCGTAATTCATTTAGAACCTTATCATTTCGAATAGTTTTATTGTCATAATAACCAGTAATCGAAACTCCGAGAAGTGCTTCATCATCACAATTTTCTTTCCATTCTTTCGAGAGATAATTAAAATGAGTTAGAGTTGCTTGGTAAGTACCTAAAATAGTAGAAATTCTAACTTTCTTTTTTAAATCAGCCACAGTGTCATCGGGACGTACTACGATAGAAGTCAAATTACAAAATTGTTTAGAACGAAGTGTAATCTCTCCACAAGGATTTGATCCAGGAAGACCCACAATTACATTTTGATCATCAATAATTCCATTTTTCTTCCAATTATCAATACGACGTTTTGGCAATTGAGTCATTAAACCTCCACGGTTAAATATTCCACGTTCACCTGTACCTGATTTGATAAGTTCAATCCATTCATTTAAAAATTCTCCAGCTGAAGGTTTTTGATTATAGACAGCTGAATTATTCGCCATAGAACGTTGACCATTGTCGATCCAGAATTGACCTTGTTTTGATTTTCTCATTGATTCATCATCAATATCAGAAAGAGAAATGAGGGCACTGCGACGCACACCCCCAGCTACGACGATCAGACCAATCTGACAAATAATGTCATGTAGATCTATATTAGTTAAACGTTTTGCTTGTCGAGCTAAAATTTTAATTTTTGCAAAATTAATTAAATCGATTAATGGTTGAGGTCCTGAAGCTCTACCACCAGCAGTCTTTAAGCGTGAACCAGCTGGACGAACTTCACTATAATCAAAATTAATATCATAACCATCTGCCCAAGTTTTACAAGCAAGCACAAAAGCATCTGCCCAACCTTCCTTACTATCTTCAACAGTATGTGTAGAAAGTTTTTTTCCATTTTGTCTTTTTATTTGAGGAAATTTTTGTACAGTCTCTGATTCAACTGAAAATCCTAATCCGGCTCCACACATCAAGATATACATTATTTCTCCCAAATCTTGCCAGCAAGAAGGTGCCACAAAAGAACAATTGTAAGCCCACACATTTGATTTCTCACAAGCTTCGCCGGCTGACCAAAGTAAACGCATTGAAGGACAAACTTCTTGTTTTAAAATTGATTCACGGAGTAATACATAATCTTTATCAGATAATTTTTTACCAAGATTTTCTTTCATGTAAGCCATAAAACGGTCAATGGTTTCTGTCCAAGTCTCTCTTCTACCTAAACTATCTTGCCATTTTGAGTATGTTCGGAAAAAAATAAATTCTTCGTAAGAGCTAACAAAAAAAGAACTTGATTCATCGAAGATTTTTTTACTTTCTGGAGGGACTACTCCTACTTCTTGTCTTAATTTAGCTCGATTGGAACGATATAAGATATAAGATTTAGCTGTTTGATAAAACTTAAGACCCATAAGCTCAGCTTCTACCAAGTCTTGAATCATTTCCACACTCGGTACAAACTTTTTTCCTTTGTTTTCTTCTTTTAAATGAATCAATTTATAAAAAATATTCTTAGCAATGCTCTCTGCTTCTTTCTCAGTACCTTCACCAGTCGCAATAAAAGCTTTATATATTGCATAAATAATTTTATTTAAATTAAAAGTAATAACTTCCCCTTCCCGATTCCTAATACTTTTAATTTGACTTAATTCTTTTTTGTTCAAAATTTTACTCTTATCCATAAGTAGTATTTTACTCCTAAAAAAATTTTTAGGCTAGTAAAAAAGAAGAAAAAACAACAAATAAAACGTCTTGCTCCGCTTGTAAAACCTACTTTAGAAAAAGGCTTAATTTAGAACGACTTTTAGGGTGAAAATTGAACGAAATTTCCAACTGTTAAATTATTCTTTTCAGAAAAACCGGCATTAATTTCTAAAACATACTTTGCGTCTGTCGATGGGGTAAAATCTTCTGGGTAAGACGCAGGCTGTGCATTATTTTTTATATAAACGATGTGTAAATCCTCACTAATCCAAATCATATCTATCGGAAAATTCATTTCCTTCATCCAAAAAGAATATTTGGCTATTTTATCAAAAATGAAAAGCATCCCAGTATCTTCTACTAAACCATTTCTACCAGAAAGACCCCTAGCCTGCTCTTTTTCTGTCGTGGCTAGCTCTACTTTTATCTTTTTATCACCAATTTTTATAAAATTTATTTTATTATTTTCAGAAACAGGTTGAAAATCATTCAATTTAGTTTTTTTTACATTAGATGTAACTAAAATTAAAAAAAGAGATAAAAATAAAATTATTATTATCCCTAAAAAAAGTTTTTTATTTTTCATATTTTGTATCTGAATCAAAAATTATTTATGTTCTCCATTCCAACCAAAAAGTTTTCCAATTGTTTCTGGACTTTCACGTTTACGAGCAATCGTAATCATCCCATCTTGCGCTAAAATTTTCATCGGAGCAGAAAGTAAACAATGATGCGAGGCTAGACTATCTTGATAAGCACCAGTATCTAAAATCGCAACGTACTGATCTTGATCTTCAGAAATTTTTGGCATTAAAATATAATTTCCTCCAGCTGTATATTTATCATCGGAATCACAGCTACTACCTGCGAACCAAACAGTTTTCAAATCTCCATACATATTATTCGCTGGTATTGTGTGCCACTTCTGATGAATCGCCCAAGTGTCTTTCAAATCATTCATAAAACTTCCATCGATAATATACCAAGCTCGAGCATTCGCTTTCGGAATCATTTTTTTAGAAATAACTTTATAAATTGTTACTTGCGCTGGAGCTACGACATACTGTCCCCATTCCACCGCTAGGTTCGGATGTTTGATCCCAGCTTTGTCTGATAAATTTTTTAAAATTTTTATAATTTTACTAGAAACACCTTTCGCTGTATAAAACTTTTTCTTTTCATAAGGAATACCGAAACCACCACCAATATCTAAAGTGTCTAGATTAGGATGAGTTTTTTGTAACTCAACATAAATGGTAAAAGCGTGTTTAATACCATCAAAAATACTTTTTTGAGTTTTAATTTGTGAACCTAAATGGTAATGTAAAATTTTTAGATTCTTCATTTTATCTAAATTTAATACATCTTTTTCTGAGAGACCAAAGCGGTCAAACTTTTTATCCCAATGAGTATCGGCTTTAATAGATAAATCTACTCGAATGCCAATATCACCTTTATATTTAGAAAGCCTTTCAATTTCTTCCGGACCTTCAATAATCGGAATAATAGTCATACCTTTTGAACGTAATTCCTCTATTAAATCAAGGTATTGATCTGTTTTTGGACCATTACATAAAACTCGAATTTTATTATTAAATTTTTCACCCTCCCAAAGTTTCTTTACTAACCAAAGCTCATTGGCAGAAGTTACTTCCAAATTTGCTCCTTCTGATAATAGTGGCAAAATAAACTCTTTATTTTGATTAACTTTCATCGGATAATGATAAAAGAACTTTCCTTTATAACCATATATTTTAATATAAGCTTGAAAATAACCGATCAAATCTTTTAATCGATCTTCTATCACAAAAGGAAAAACCACTTGTAGTGGTGTACCGTATTTTTTAGCTAATCCGTGAAGATTATAAATATGGTGACCTTCGTTTACCATCAAATCACCTTCTTTGCTGATATTGAAAAATTGAGTATTGAATTCATCTGCTCCCAATTTCCAAAATTTCTTCCAATTCTTCCCAGGTTTTTTTAATTTTCTCTTTTTTTCTTTTCCCATTTTAATAAAAACTATTATAACAACTTGTCAAAATTGCACAAGGAGGTTATACACTTTTTTGATAATCCTTTAAAAAATTTTCTTTAAATTCAAAAAAACCATCATCGATAATAGACTGACGAATTTTTGAAACTAAATTATTTATGAAAAATAAATTGTGTAGTGATGCCAAAGTACCAGCCAACATTTCTTTGCCGTGGAAAAGATGTGCTATATAAGCGCGAGTATAATGTGTGCAAGTGTAACAAACGCAGTCTTTTTCAATCGGAGTAAAATCATCCCGATATTTTTTATTAGTCATAATTATTTTACCGAGCTTCGTGTAAATCGTACCATTTCTTCCTAATCGTGTCGGAAGCACACAATCAAAAAGGTCTACACCATTTTCTATTCCCATAAATAAATCTTCTGGCTCGCCAATACCAAGTAAGTGTCGAGGTTTTTCTTCTGGTAAAATTTCATTCACCCACTTTACAGCTGTCGACATATCCTCTTTAGCAAAAGATCCACCAATTCCAAAACCATCAAAACTTTTGCCATCTACCTGCATTTCAGAAATTATTTTTGCAGATTTCTTTCGTAAACCTTCTTCGCGCCCTCCTTGCACTATACCAAATAATGCCTGTGAAAAATTTAAAACAGTGCTTTCTTCGGCCTGCGCAATATTACGTTCGTTAACCATTGTCAGGTTGTGGGGCGAGCCGTGAGAAAGCAGCTGTTTTGAATTTTCCAAATTAAGATGTTCCTTTAAACTTCTCTCTGCCCATTTATGAGTCCTATTAAGTGCTTCTTCTTGATATTTTAAATCCTCTGTCGGGCTCGTACATTCATCAAAAGCAAAAATTATATCTGCGCCTAAATTGTGCTGAATCTGAATTGATTTCTCCGGAGTAATGTAATGTATCTTCCCATCTAAATGTGATTTAAAAGAAACTCCATCCTCTCCGATTTTCGCAAGTCGTGGTGCATCACTGTCATCAAAACGCTCAGGAATCAAAAGTGACGGATCTGTAATTTTAGTAATTTTGGAAATATCTTTACCATAAGCCGCTCCGAGTGAAAAAACTTGGAAACCGCCAGAGTCGGTCATCGTGGGCCCTGTCCAATTCATAAATTTTCCAATACCACCAGCACCACGCACTATCTCATCACCTGGCTGTAAAAATAAATGATAAGTATTGCCAAGCACCACTTGTGAACCAGCATCACGCACTTGTTCTGGATTTAAAGATTTGATGGTCGCTTTCGTCCCCACCGCCACAAAAGCCGGTGTCAAAATAACCCCATGCGGAGTTTCTAACCTCCCCACTCTCCCTAAACTTCCTTTTAACTTTTTCTCAATTTTAAATTGCATTATTTCATTTTGATATTAATTCTTTAAAATTTCTTCCATTTTTTTATTAAAATTCAAAAGAGCTATCTGACAAGCATGGGTAATCATTTTTTCACTTCCCCCTTGAACATAATAATATCCTTCTCGACGTTCACCTAAAGTATCAAATACGGTACCCTTGAGATAGGCAGCCTCATCTCGATGTTCAAGATTTTCATTATTAAACTTTGTAACTTCCAACATTGAGATTGTATTTGCTTGGTCACCACTTAATTTTACTTTCTTATTTTTTTCATCGCCAGATTCTCTACTACCGGGTTTTAAATATAAATTATTTACCTTTGTTAAACTATCAGCTAGATCCACATCAAAACTAGAAAATAATTTATTAAAATCAATTTTAGTTGAATTTACATATTCTTCTACTGATAAAGTCGAATCAATTGAAGAAACTACAGAGTCAAAACGTTTTCTATTATAATTTCCTCCGAAATCTTCGGAGTCTACCCATACCCCATCTTTTTTTAAATAGCCGAGTGTTTCTCCAGTTAAAAATTCATTATTATGATATTCGAGTGCCTCTTTAGTTTCAGCCACTAACTCTGCCCAAGCATAAATAATTTTTATATTTTTTGGATCAGAATCATAACCATCTTTTAATTTAGAAGATTCTTTAAGTTTTTCCATAAATTCCTTTTCACTACTTTTTACAGAATTTGATTCATAAAAATCATTAATCGTATCAGAAGAACAATCTGTATATTTTTCTAAGGCTTGAATAGCGATAGCTCCATTATAAGCAGTTGAAATAGCTCGCTGTAGTGGTTCTATTTTATCAATAGATAAAGACCTTAATTCAACCGAATAAGTTGGATTATCAAAAACCTTAACATTGTGACCGTCATTTGGACTTCTACCTCTTAAAGTCACTCCTCGTCCACCAGAAACCCTTTTGCCGACTTCACCAGCATATATTCCGCCCCAACCAGCACTTAAAATAGAATTCTGAAGAAAATTAGTATTTGCATTTACAGAAAGACCCGTTTCTCCGCCAATAGTCAAATGATAGCCCCTAGCCCCTTTTTGATATTCGGGTGAGCGTTCAAAATTCAAATCAATATATTCCAAATCATTTAACAATTGCATTTCTAAGAAAAGTAAATATGGTTCATCAGTAGGTCGAGTAGCTATTTCATGCACAGCATCTGCTCCATTGCCTATATGAGCTGCTTCACTTAGTCTCACAATATCTGTTTTTAAATCACGATTAGTTAACTCCTTATAACCATTTGCTGTTGAGTGGGTAATCTCATATTCAAGGCCTACAGAAGCTTTTAAGCCAGCTGGAATACCTTTATATTGATATTGTTCTAAAACTCTTTCATATTTAGAAAGTCTACCAGCCACTTTTTCTACTATTTCTCCAATACTTCTGTCAGGTAAATATTCTTTAGAAAAAAGCATTACAGCAATAGTCCTACCTTTGTTTTGTAAAGGATATTTTTTAACAAAAGAAGAAATAAATTCTAGATTTTTTTTAGTTTCTACTTCTTCTGGTCCAAAAATTTTATCTATTTTTTCTTTGTCACCAGTATAAGACAAGGAACCCAACACTTCAGCTGAAAGAAGCACTTGGGATTGTAAATCCGGTTCGGAGCGTATTTCTTCATAAAAAGCCTTGAGTTCTTCTCCAGAAAGTAAGTCTTTCTGTAAAAGTTTTGATTTAAAAACTGAACGATCTACTTTGTTTCCTAAATTATTAACATACTCCTTTATTTTTTTCAAGAACTCGGGACTATATGAATATTTATCACAAATTAAATCAAATACATTTTTTCGATTATTTCTATAATTAAAATAATATGCGATGATTTCAGAAGCAAAAACTTTTGAAATTTCTTCTTTGGTATTAATAAGACTCATAAGCGGATCTTCACCTATTTTTTGTTTATTTAATGCATTTTTTAATGAATCAGAAAATAATTCTTGATCAATATCATAAAGTTTTTCAAAATTTGAACTATTTATTCCATTATAATTTAATATTTTTTCTACAATCGACTCTTCTTGACTTTCATTTAAAGTAATAACATTCTTACCTTCATTTTTAACTTTTTTTTCTAATTCCAAAAAATCAAGAATAGAGGTAGTCATATCATTGCCGTTGATACTTATACTATATATGTTTTGATCAAAAATTTCCTGATCTAAATAAAACTGTAAATTATCTGGAGTTGAATCTAGATACATTTGATAAAGATTCTTATCTAAGTTTCTATTTTTTAGTAATTCGATAGAAAGACTCTTTACTTGCTCCACTGAAAGAACTGGTTTTTCCGTAGATTTTAGTTCTTCTAAAGCTGATAAACAATTATTACTACTCCCTTTTAATTCAATAGCTGAAATATATTCATTTAAAATATTTTTATTCTCAGTCAAAAATCCTTTCTTATGATAAATTAAATCATTAAAGACTTGTGGATTTATGGATTTATTAAAAAATATTTTAGAAAAAATATTTTGGGCATCATTTTCTGAGATAATCCTATTTTCTCCTTCATTTATTTTATCGTTTTGGGTAACATTAACCATATTAGAACAAAAATTTCGTATTGTATCTCCATTAGAATTTCTTAAGATATCTTCCTTAGCCAATAAATTTTTTATTACAATCCCTTGTTCTTCCTTAGAAAGAGCTTTAAAATTAACAATTAAAGCATTGTCTATTTCTAAATCATCTAAAGATAAACCGTGTTTAAATAATGATTTGAATTTTTCTTCATCGATTGATAGATTAATTGGATTTTTAAATTCTTTTTCAGTTTTAATTTCAGATAAATAACTATCAATCAAATTACTAATTGCTCGATGATCATTGCTTGTTAATAATTTACCGACAAAATCATCTCTCTTTTTATCATCGTCAAAGGCTGTTTTAAATAAATCCTTATTTTGATCAACTATTTCTAATATTTCATTATTTAAATTTTTATAGCTAATAAGTTCCTCAAAGAGCTTGTTGGTAAAAATTTTTTTGTCTTCTTGAGTTATAGTAGGTGAATCATAAAATTTTGATTCAATAATTCTACGAAGACTATTAGCATCAGGACGACTGTAATTATCCTTATTTGCAACTTGTTTGACTATATTTTTTATAAAACCTAAAGATAACTCTTTTATTTCATCTTGATTAAGAATTTCTTTGGAACGATCCAGCGACTTTTCAGCAACGACATAATAGGCATTATTTATTAAGCTAATTAATACTTTTTTATATTCTGCTTGAGATATTTGATTCAAGCGAAGACAGTCCTCTAACTGTAAAAACAACTTTTCTGTATCATGATCCTGGATTTTAGCAGAAAATGCATCTAAATAAGACATGGGAAGCTTTTTCCTAATAATAAAAAGATCAATGATTTCTTCTGGCTCAACTTGGTAAATTCTTTCGGCATATTTTTTAATTAGCAAATCCTTATCTATAGATTGTCTTTTTCCTTCTATCACATCGAAAAAAAAGTGCCTAAGAGTATTCATGTCACCAGAATTATAAAACCCAATTTCTAAATTGGGCGCAAGCACGGCATTGCCTTTGAGCCATTTTTCCTGCTTAGAAAGTTGTAGAGAATTATTTTCTTCACTAAAAATCCTACTAATTCTAGTGGCACCGCCTCCTTCAGAATATTCTTCTGAAAAGGCTTTATTAATCATTTCTTTATATTTAGCAGGAACATCGTATGCTGGGAGTAAGGCATGTAATGCTCTAATTTCTTTAATTTCGCCAGTCATTGATTTTTCAAGAAGTTTTTGAAAAAGCTCATCAAACTTTTCTTCGGGAATTTCCTTAGAAAGGAGGTTAAATTCAGAAAGAATTTTTGTTAAAAATAAAAAAGGATTATCCATAAATCCCATAATTTTTTCAAAAAAATCAATTCGGTCTTCTGTTTTTAAGTTAAATTCTTTATATTTTAAAAATGGTATTATTGGGTTATTTTTAAATAATTCTAGTAATTTTTCTTTTGAATAATCATTTTCTTCTTCAGAAAAACCTTTAACTTTATTAAAAATATTTTTAAAATCTTTTTCTTGTAGATTCGTAGAAGATAATAAAAGTTGCACTTTTCCCTCTTTTATACCATAACTAGTATAAGATCCTATTAATTTATCAAGATCTTCTTCTGTTAAATTATCAAGCTCCCTTTTAAAAAAGGGACTATTATTTATTAAATAATTACTAGAGGAATTTTCAAAATTATCAATTTTAAAATTTTCAAAAATAAATTCCCTATTTTTAATATCCAATCCATATTTTTCAGGATTCGCTTTTAAAACTTTTTCAAAAGAACTTAAAACAAACTGATTGCAGTGACTATTTTCAGTATGTTCTTCGATTATTTTATCCACTTGCTCTTCTAAAAAATTTGAATTTTTTTGTTGATTAAGTTTATTTTCATCAATATAATTATTTTTTAAATAATCAATAATTAAATATGGATCATTTCTACATACTTTAGAAATTTCATCAGCTTCAGTAGCGTTTTCTTTGCTATATAAATGCTTACTTAGCTCTGTAGTAATATTTGAAAAGGTATTCTGTTGATTTTTATTTTCATCAGATAGTGTTCGGCTGTTTTCATAAATCTTAAGAATATTAAAAACTTCATCATACTTTTCTAGTGAAATACCTTGTCTGCTAATTATTGATAATGAAGAATTTACATATGAAATAGTTTCAGACTTATTTTTGGAATTTCCCCAAAAACCATTCTCAATAGTATTCAAAAGTGGTAAAGAACTTTTATATATATAATCAAAAGAACGGATCGCTTCTTCTTTTCGAGAATGTGAATTTGTATATTCACTTATCGCTTTGTTACTATAAAGACGATTATATAAACGATTAGATTTTTTACTTATATATTTATCTTTGAAAGACTCTGCAACTCCTTTAGGATAGCTTGCTAATTGCCTAGATATTAATTTGAGAAAATTTTCACCTTTTTGATAAAGCTCTCCTAAAATACTATTTTCTTTCTCAACTAAAATAGGATTTTTTATACTTTCCAAAAGGCCGTCACTTTTTTCTTCAATTTCAGAGTTTATTTGATCTACTTCAACTAAAAGAGGCTCAATTTTTTCAAGAATTTTTTCTGAATTTTCTGAATTTTCTGAATTTTCTATAATCTTATTCTCCTTGTTTACACTATCATTCACCTCAATATTTTCAGGAATAAGTCCTTCTTTTTGATCTATTGTTTTTTTTGGTAAAATATCCCCCATATTTTTATTGTTTTATATTTTCTAATATTTTTTCTTCTAAAATAAGCAAATCTTGTTTATCCTTTAAGATACTTAAATCTTTTTTATAATTCTTAAAAATTTTTTTAATATCATCTCTATTTTCTTCGATTTTTTTTATAATTTTATCAAAAAGTTTTTCAATATCTTTAGTCGAAGTAATAGACTTTAAGTCTTCATTTATTTCTTCCTCTTCCAAAAGAACCTTTAAAAATAAACGTTTTTTATCTTTAGACAAATTCTCTATTTGGGGATGTATTGACCCATTCATTATAAAATCTCTAATAGTCATAACTTTTAAATTATAGCAAAAAGGGATACTATGAGCTACTTAGTTATTTTTTCACAAATTAGCATTTTAGTATGCTCAGTGCTTCCTCTTCTTTATTTCTCCACCTCCACAAATTTTAGTTGTTGAATATTTACAGGACTTACAAGGAGTGCTTTTTGATAGGAATCACGTGGGTCAGAGATAATTGTTTTTACCACTCCTAATACATACGAAGTCATCCCCGGCAGTACTACTTCAGAACCATTTTCTAAAACAAAATCTCGAGGTAAAATCATTTCAAAATTCCCTCCACCACGACCCACGGCTTCCATAAAAGCGTCTTTACCAGAAACCACTACTTCTGTCTGTTCCCCTGGGCTAGAATACAAAATTACTTTTGAGGAATTCAGGTAAACTTCTGCCACATAACCTATAGGCACATCACCTAAGGCAAAAACTTTTTTATTTAAAACTACTCCTTGATTCTCACCCGCATCAATAATTAATGTATCATAGACTGATCGATTGGGTTTAGCTAAAATAGCCGACAAAATAAAATTTATGTTTTCTTTCTTACGGCCTAAAATTTCTTTTAATTTAACATTTTCATCTAAAACAGTTGCATAGTTGGCTCGATCCGCCTGACTTTCATTTATTTGGGTTTTTAAATTTTCATTCTCCTTAATTAAGGAACTTTTAAAAGATAATGAACCAAAAAAATTTGAAGTTGAGTTTTTAATACCATTACCTAAAACTAAAACTGGACGAAAAATAATATGGGAAGCATAAGAAAGACCTCGAAAAATGGGACTTCTAAAATAGAAAATAAATAATAAAACAAAAACTCCAAAAATTATATTTGAAGTTTTTTTTCTTTTTATTTTTTTATCTAGGAGGTAGCTCATCTTGGTTACCAATTAAAACTTCTTTATAAGTATTTAAATCATCTAGTACGATACCTGTGCCTCGAGCTACCATTGAGAGCGGATCATCTACGACATATACTGGAATTTTTAAAGAATTTTGTAAAAATTGATCAAGTCCCAAAAGTAACGCTCCCCCACCAGAGAGAAAGATTCCCCGATGCATAATGTCTGATAAAATTTCGGGTGGAGTCGTTTCAAGCACATCTTTTATACCTTCTAAGAGTTCTTTGATTGAAAGTGATATTGCTTCGCGTATATCAGAATCAGTCACCACCACTTCACGAGGAAGCCCAGTCAAAATATCTCGTCCGCGCACTTCAGTCTCCATATATTCGCCAGGAAGTGTTGAGCCAATAGCAATCTTTACTGTTTCAGCTGTTCTGTCGCCAATTAATATTTTAAATTCATCTCGCATATAAGTGACAATGTCATTATTTAATCTGTCACCGGCTATTTTTAAATTTTTTGATTTAACTATTCCACCTAAAGAAATAACAGCGATATCTGTCGTTCCCCCTCCTATATCTATGACCATCGAACCGACAGGATCCTTGATTGGTAATTTCATACCGATTGCTGCCGCTAACGGTTCCTCTACTAAAAAAACTTCTCTTGCACCTGCTGAGTGTGCGGCATCATAGACTGCTCGAGTCTCGACATTTGTAGTACTAGAAGGTACACCGATCAAAACTCTCGGTCGGGCAAATTTCTTTGACATTTTGTCTGCTTTATTAATCAAATAAGAAAGCATTTCTTCTGTTACTTCAAAATCAGAAATCACGCCATCTACAAGTGGTCGCACGGCTCGAATGTGTCCGGGAGTGCGCCCAAGCATTTCTTTCGCTTTTGAACCAACTGCCAAAATCTGATTGGTCTTCACATTTACTGCTACCACTGAAGGCTCATTGATTACAATCCCATGACCCTTTAAATACACTAAGGTATTCGCAGTACCTAAATCTATACCGATATCATTGGAAATTAATTTGTAAATTTTATCAAACATAAATAAATATAATACAGGCTCTAGGCTCTAGGCTCTAGCTTAAGTAAATCTAATAATTCTTCTTGCGAAACAATTTTACCTTTTTCTTCATTTCGTTTTTTCAGTTCAATACCACTTTCTTTCATACTTCTTTGAGATACAACTAAACGTATAGGCATACCGAGTAAATCCGCATCAGCAAATTTCTCTCCAGGAGACATTTCTCCTCGGTCATCAAATAAAACTTCAATTTTATTTTTTAACAATTCTGCATAAATTTCTTCTGCTTTTTTAATAACTTCCTTGTCTTCACCTAAAACTAATAAATGTACTCGAAATGGAGCAATTGATTCCGGCCAAATAATGCCTTTATCATCAGCCAGAGCTTCTACTACAGTACCCATTAATCGAGCCGGACCGATACCATAACTACCCATAAATACATTCTTTTTATCTCCCTTTTCTGTCTGATACGTTAGATCTAATGCTTCAGAAAAACGAGTACCTAAAGTAAAAATATTACCCACTTCTACTGCACGCTTTTCTACAAGCCTTTCTTTAGATAATCCTAAATTCTCTATTACTTCATCTGTATAAACTTCTTTATTAATAGCAATTCCTTTATCTTCATCTATATAAATAGTATCTTCACCGGCCCCAGTGAGTGCTTGAAATTCATGTGAATATTTTGAAAAGACTCCACCTGAAGCGAAAGTAAGATATGTAATATGACCAATCCCAACTCGTTGAAAAATTTTTTCATAGGCTTCTTTAGCTTTTTCATAAAATTCATTATGTTCTTTTTCATCTTTGCAAAATGAATATAAATCTTTCATTATAAATTCTCTTGTACGCATCACTCCGCTTTTCGCTCTAGTTTCATTACGAAATTTATTTTGAAACTGATAAGCAGAAAAAGGCAAATCACGATATGAATTCACAAAATCTTTCATTAGTCTAGTTAAAGGTTCTTCATGAGTAAATGCAAGACCAAGTTCAGTTTCATTTTTAAATTTAGTTTTAAACCAGTTATCGACGATCTCATCATCCCAACGATTTGTTTTTTGCCATAATTCTTTTTCTTGAAGAGCAGAAAGAAAAACTTCTTGCCCCCCAATCGCATTCATTTCTTCCCGAATGATATTTTCTATCTTGCGTAATACCTGAAGGCCAAGCGGTAGATAATCGTAAACTCCAGCCATTTCTTTATGCACAAAACCTCCTCGAATAAGTAATTCAGCGTTTTTAGACACTTCATCAGTTGGGCTCTCTCGTTTAGTCTTAGTGAAAAGTTTTGATTGTCTCATAGACTCCATCTTAACCGAAAAATCTCTTTTTGGCAAAGTTAGAAAAAAATCTAATTTAACACCAGTTAAATTTGCAAAATAGAGCCATTTTTGCTAGGATAAAGAATATGAAAAAAGTAGAAAATAACGAGACAATTGTAGAGCAAATGTTCAAAGTGGGGGCCCATTATGGCTACTCTAAAACCAGAAGACACCCCTCGGTTTCTTCCTACATCTATGCCACTAAAAATAGAGTAGATATTATTGATTTAGAAAAAACAGAAAAAATGCTAGATCTAGCTCTAGAGTTTGTAAAAAGTCTAGGTTCAAAAAATAAAGTAGTTCTTTTTGTCGGAACTAAACCAGAAGCTAAAGAAATTATCAAAAGTACTGCTGAATCTCTAAATATGCCATATGTCACCGAACGCTGGATTGGTGGAACTTTAAGTAACTTTACTGAGATTAAAAAAAGAATAGCAGAGCTTGAAAATTATCACAAAGAAAGTAAAGAAGGTAGTTTAGAAAAATATACTAAGAAAGAACGAGTAATGCTTTCTAAAAAAATGGAAAAATTATCTAAATACTATTCTGGACTTTTAGGTCTTAAAAAAATGCCAGAAGCCTTATTTATCATTGACGCAAAAGCAGAACACATTGCAGCCACAGAAGCTAATAAATCAAACGTACCAGTTGTTTCTGTAGTTAATTCTGATTCAAACATTAAAAAACTTGAATTCCCTATCGTAGCGAACGATACTGGTATGCCTTCTATTAAGTTTTTCACTACTTCTATAGCTAAAGCTTATAAAGACGGACAAATGTCAGTGCCTAATAAAGAATAAATTATAAATTTAAAGCTCCTTAGTCTGAGAGCAGGCTTCTCGACGTGGGGCAAAAGAAGAAATTTATGTCAATACAAATCACCACCGAACTTATTAAGGAACTAAGAGATGCTACTGGTATCTCAGTCATGCAATGTAAGCGTGCTTTAGAGGAAGCTGAAGGCGATATGAAAAAAGCACTCGCTATTTTAAAAAAAACTAGTTCAGATATAGCACTCAAAAAATCAAACCGAGAAGTAAAATCTGGCAACATTATGATAAAAACTGAAGGTAATAAATGCGTTTTAGTTTCTTTACTTTGTGAAACTGACTTCGTAGCACAAAATGAAGACTTTACTAAACTACTTACAAGTTTAACTAACCTCGCTTTCACAACAGGTTTAGATAAAATGAAATTAGAAGCTAAAGATTTAATTGACCCTATCATTCAAAAAACAGGCGAAAATATACAATTGGGTGACGTTTGTGAAGTAACAGGTAGTATTTTAGGAAATTATATTCATAACGGTAAATCAGGAGTAATTGTTTCTTTAGAAGGTGGTAGCTCAGAATTAGCTCGAGATATAGCAATGCATATTACTGCAATGAAACCAGAATATATCACTGTAGATGAAATCACATCAGAAGCTAAAAAGACTATGCTCGAAATATTTGAAAAGGAAGTAGCTAACGTAGATAAACCTGAAGATATTAAGAAAAAAATGCTAGAAGGAAAGATTGCTACATATTTTAAAGAAAAAACATTAATCAATCAACCTTTCATTAAAAATGCTGATGAAACAATCGGACAATTATTAGAAAAAGCTAAAGCAAAAATAAAAGAAGTAAAACGTTATTCAATTTAAACATTAATAACTTATGCATATTATTATAATCTTATTTTTTCTTTCTCTTCTTGGAATCATTGTAATGATTGGTAAAAAAATAGTTCTTTTGAGAAACAACAAATTAACTACAGAAAATAACTTTTCTATTCAAATACCAAACTTACAAGAAATTGGACATCTGACTGTAAAAAATTCTAGAAAGTATGGTTATATTTTACTTGTAAAATCAGTCCGGTCTTATGTTTTATCTGTTAATTTTCTTAAAAATAAATATCTAGAAATAAAAAAATCAACTAAAAAATATATACCGAACAAAAAATTAAAGTCGATAGAAAAAAAAGATTCAAAATTTCTAAAAGTTATTTCAGATTATAAACATAAAATAAAAAGAATTAAAGATAAAATCGAAGAAGAAGAAGGTATACAGCAAAATAACAAACTTGAATAAGTCCTTTAAATAAGTTATATTGATACATCACCGCCTTAGCTGTTTTGGCTGATAACAATACAAATGGATAGAATGTTACATTAATAATTAAATAAAAATATGCCGCCTTAGCTCAGTTGGTAGAGCAACGCTTTTGTAAAGCGAAGGTCCTCAGTTCGAATCTGAGAGGCGGCTCCAAAATAATTAAAAAGCCTCAAAATTGAGGCTTTTTAATTTAATTAATAATTTTTTTTACTGATGCTGGTAATGGCTTTTGAAGTTTAAAAGAATCGCTTACACGAGAATCAAGCTCATCAATAGAATGGAAGCCTGTTAAAACATTATCATCTATGACTAAAGCTGGTAAAGCAGTATCTTTGATTTTATAGATATTAAGCATCGCTTTCACTGCTGAAAGATCAATACTGTAATCGAAAGAATAAACCCTGAGTTCTGGATATTTATCACGCAAAGTTGAAAGCACTATTCCCTCCTTTTCACATTCACTACAATTTTGAGCAGTAGTATAAAAATAAAGAATAAAAGCTGATTTTTTATTACAACGAGCTGATATTTTTTTCATTAAAATATAATCTTTAATTTCTAGTAAGGAATAATATTTTTTTAAATAAGACAACTCCTCCGTCGTACCAACGTTTCCATTTTGTCCCCACTCGAGTTTATGTCCTAAGTCAGCTAATTCAGAAGAAAGGACTGAATCGGAAACATTTTTACAAGAAAGTTCAGATAAAAGTGAAAACTGAGTTTCTGAAGAAAGAATATCTACAGAAATATTATCTTGAATCGTCTTTAATTGATCTAATTTTTTATTGCTAAAATAATCACTTAAATAAATAGCTGTTAAAAACAAACCGAGAGTTATAAAAAAAACTATTACATATCTTTTCCAATCAAATTGTTGTTGCATTTTTTTGTTCTGCCTTTTTGACTTCTCTTTCAAGAATCCAGCTTGATTGCTTAGACCTCGTAGCATTAAGTAATGCCTTAAGAATCCAAAACGGCGCAATTACACTATAAATAATTATAAAATAAAACATATCGAAGGAAACTCTTATTTTACCTTCTATCATCCTTCTACCTAAAAGAAGAGAGAACATAACTGAAGTATATAAGATAATTGAAATAAATACTATTGTTTTTGTATTAAAGAAAAATAAATCAAAACTAAGACCAGAACCGAAAAAAGTATTGTGAAAACCAATTGCACTAATTTCTATTAATTCATGCCAAACAAAGTGAATAAAATTATAAGCCAACATAATAAATAAAAAGATTACAGAAATAACTGAAATCATACCAGAGGGTAAAGTAAAAAAGGCAATCGTACCATATTCTTTCCGAAAAATTAACCTCCTGTAGTCAATCGCATTTCTAATAAAACCATAAATCCAACGAAGCCTCTGCCGATATAATTTTTTAACAGTATTAGGTACAATTGTATAAACATAAGCATCTGGACAATGTTCTATTTTATAATGGTGTTCTTGCATTCGTAAGGCTATTTCTTGATCTTCAGTATTATGCGCATGTCGATAAGGACCTAAGTCATCAAAAACTTTTTTACGAAAAATAGAAAAAGGTCCCGGAGTAACATGAATTCCACCCAGAAAAGCTAACATCTTCTTATTATAAACAGCCATATCATATTCAGCTTTTTGGGCTCCTTGTAAAATATTTTTAGGTTTATCCACAATAATCGAAGGAGCCACCGCCATAGTATCCTGATCATCAAAATAAGTCATAATCCGCTTTAGTGCTTCAGAATCAACAAAAGAATCTGCATCTAAACAACCCAAAAAAGGAGTTTCTACTTTTTCTAAACCGAGATTTAAAGCAGTATATTTACCACCATTTTCTTTATGAAAAACTTTTATATTCGGGTATTTTGTAAAACTTTGAATAGTTTGCCAGGTATTATCTTTACTTCCATCATCGATAATAAATATTTGAATTTTATCTTTGGGATAATCTAAATCTAAAAGTGAATTAATTGTACCGATAATCGTTCTCTCCTCATTATAACAAGGCACAATTATTGTAACCCCAGGATATTCTTTTAATTCAATAGTTTTAGTTCGAACTAAAATATTCTTTTTTCTTTCTAAGAAGGTAATAAGAAAAAAGACCTGTACGTAAACAGATAAAAAGGTTAAAACATATACTATTCCGGAAATTATATTCATAATTAAACTCAATCTGGTTATACCATTTTTACTACAAAAAAGCAAAAATCCCCAATAAAATTGGGGATTTTTGAAAAAATAATTACATTTTTGTTTCTGTAGCACCTGAAACAATAGGAGCTTCTACTCCACAACATTTTTTACATTTACCACGAAAAATCATCATAACTGCAGCCACTCCTACAAGCACATAAATTATTCCTTCTAAGGCAGGCATAGAGCCAAATATTATATGAACAACATTCCAGCTCGATATTGAATAACTCATAAGCATACCTAAACCAACTAATCCCCAATTTACACCACCAACAATTACTAAAATTTTAGCAACCATATGTAAAGTGCAATCACCTTTACAAACACCATCTTTACAATTTCCACACATATATTTTTTTATTTAGTCTTATTTTTTCAAAAAATGAAATAAAAAGACAAGTTAATTTATAAAAAAGACCTTTAATACAGTCAAGTATACCATATTTGCAAAAAAGGTGATACAATAGCAAGTATTAATAATTAACAATTTAACTTTCTCGGTATAAAAATCGGGTAAATAATATAAAATATGGAAAAAAATAATGGTTTTAAACAAATAGCCGCAGCAATCATCATTGTGGGTGTATTTATTGCTGGGGCTATATTAATAAAAAGCAAAACACCTACTTCAGTAAATCCTACTACTGATAAAAAAGCAGAAATTGCTCAAATCGATCCTGTCACTGCCTCTGACCACGTTTTAGGAAATGCAGGGGCAAAAGTAGTGATGGTAGAATATGCTGATTTTCAATGTCCGTTTTGTGGAAAATTCTTCACAGAAACTACACAACCAGTCATTGAAAATTATGTTAAAACTGGTAAAATCCAGTTTGTTTATCGAGATTTTGCCTTCTTAGGTCCAGAATCTGTTAAATCAGCAGAAGCAGCATGGTGTGCTGGAGACCAAAATAAATATTGGGAATTTCATGATTATCTTTTCACTCATCAAAATGGTGAAAATAAAGGTGGTTTTGCTGACGCAAATCTAAAAGCTTTTGCTAAAACATTAGGATTGGACACAACTGCCTTCAATCAATGTTTAGACTCAGGTAAATACACAAAAGTTGTCACAGACTCTACAACTAATGCTGGAAAAGCTGGAGTTCAAAGTACACCTAATAGCTTTATTTTAAAGAATGGCAAAGTAGTAGATACCGTAGAGGGTGCATATCCTTTTAAAGACCCAACTCGTCCAGATTTATCTGTTTCAGTTAAACTTGATAATGCTTTAAAATAAAAATTAAATAATTATTAAAAAATCCCCTAACGGGGATTTTTTAATTTAACTAAAGCTAGTCAAAATAGTTCTTCAGTCTAGAAATTTTTTCGTGTTGGCGAAGTTTTTCATGCACTTTGGCTTCAATCTGACGAATACGTTCACGGGTTACACCAAATTCTTCCCCTACTCTTTCGAGAGTATGCTGAATTCCATCTATAAGTCCATAACGCATTTCAAGAATTTTTCTCTCTTTTGGATTAAGTTCACCTAATACTTCACGAATTTGATCAGATAATATACGACGAGAAGATTCCTGGTCGGGCCTTAAAATTTTATCATCTGGAATGAAATTCTCGAGGGTTGATTTATCATCATCATCTCCGACTGGTTGTTCTAAAGAAATAGTTTCCTGGGAAATGTTTTCAATTACATGTATTTTTTCTACCGGTATACCCATTTCGGTCGCTATTTCCTCAGCTAATGGCTCTCTGCCTAAATCTTGACTGAGTCTTCTGTGTGCTTGTTTATATTTAGAAATAGTTTCTACCATATGGACAGGAATACGAATAGTTCTAGATTGATCAGCTAATGCGCGAGTAATAGATTGACGAATCCACCAAGTAGCATAAGTAGAAAACTTATAGCCTTTCGTCCAATCAAATTTTTCTACTGCTTTAAATAAACCTAAATTACCCTCTTGAATTAAATCAAGTAGAGTTAAATCAGCACTGCGTCCTACATATTTTTTAGCGATTGAAACGACTAGTCGTAAGTTTGCTCTAGCTAAAATATTTTTTGCTTCTTCATCTCCATGCTCAATACGCTTCGCTAAATCTTTTTCATCACTAGCATAAATTAACGGATATTGTCCTATCTCCTTCAAGTACATTTGAATAGAATCATGCATTGAAGATTTATTTAAATCCTTATCAGTAAGATCTAAATCTAGATTAAGTAAATTACCACCTTCGAGTACATCAATACCAGAAGTAGCTAATTTCTCATAAAGTTCATCTAAAAACAAAATATTATTTTCGATATCAGGAAAAGTTTTTAATATTTCATCATAGGTAATAAAACCTCTTTTACGCCCTTTAATAATAAGCTCATTTGATAGACGCTCAAGTGTTTCTGCTTTTTTTTCAGAAGCAGTAAGTTTTTTAGTTGATTCCTTTTTTATTTTTAATACTTTTTTAATTTTTTTAACACTTTTTTTAATAACTTTTTGTTTCTTTTTTAGGGAACTTTTCTTTTTATTAACTTTTACTTTTTTTGTATGATGCACAGATTTTATTTTCTTTTTCATAAAATGTTTTATTTTTTGATACGGTTATTTTTAATAATTTGTATTCTATTATTTATTTCATTAATTTTTTTTAAAATTTCGGCCGATTTTAATTTATCCTCTTTAAGATTAAAATTATTTAGTTCTTGCATTTTATGCAGTAATTTTTCCTTTAAGTATTCCTCTTCAAAATTAAACAACAACTCTTCTACGTCTTTTTTAAGATCTACTTCTCCTTTATAAAAAACTTCTGCTTCAAAAATTAAATCTTCCTCATTATCTTTAATTTTATCTAAAATTTGATCTACATCAATTTCTAAAACTTCACTTACTTTTTTTAATATTTCATCTGAATTAATATCCCTATTTTTAAGGGTTTTTTGCCATAAAATTATGCCTAATAATCTCTTTTCAATATAATCTTTTCTAAATATTTTATTTTCTACGCTTTTATCTAAAACTTTTTCTATTTTATCTTGTTTTGAATCTTGTTCTACTTTTTTTAAATCCTCTCTTAGGTCTGATTCTGGAATTGATGTAGCATCACTTATTTTCTTAAGAAAAAATGCTTTTTCGATAGAACTTTCAACTTCATTAACATAAGGTAAGATTTTTTCTTTTATTTCTCGAACTGCTTTACGTGGATTCTCTGTATAATTTTTCAATACCCTATTTAAAAGAAATTCTATAATATGTTTGGAATTTTTAATTGCTTCTTTCCAAGCGACATCTCCTTCTTTTAAAATCAAATCTGCTGGATCTATCCCTTCAGGTAAGGAAGCTACTTTTACATCCATACCAAAGGCTAAGGCAATTTTAGCTGCGCGAGTCGAAGCATTAATCCCGGCTTTATCAGCATCAAAAGCTAATACAATATTATTAGATAAACGCAAAATCAAGCCTAAATTCGAGACTATATTTTCTCGAGAAACAGTAGAATCAGCTAGGGCCGTACCAGAAGTCGCTACCGTATTTTTAAAACCAGCTTGATGCGACATCACTAAATCAAATTGACCTTCGACTAAAATAGAAAAATTATTTTTGCGAATTGATTCCTTCGCTTTATCGAGTCCATAAAGAACAGAACTCTTGCTGAAAATAGGAGTATCTGGACTATTTAAGTATTTTGCAGATTTACCGTCATCCTGAAAAATTCTACCAGAAAAAGCGATAATACGACCACTTGAGTCCGCAATCGGGAACATAATACGTCCTCGAAAACGATCATACATCGCTTTACTTTGATCATCTGGTTTTTTGGCCATTCCAGCTAACTCTATTTCTTTATCACTAAAGTTTTTAGTTTTCAAATAATTATAAGCTTGTCGCCAATCATTGCTCGCAAAACCAATTCTAAAATATTTAATTGTCTTATCTTCTACCCCCCTTTTCTTTAAATAATCTAAAACTGTTTTATTACTAGTTAAATTATTTTCAAAAAATTTTGTAGCTTCCTCCATAATTCTGAGTAATTTTTCTTTTTCACCTTCTTCTTTTGGATTAAAATTCTCCAACTGCACTCCTGCCCTTTCAGCTAAAAGTTTTAAAGCACCCTTAAAATCTAAACCCTCAAACTCTTCTACAAAAGTAAAAATATCTCCTTTCGCCCCACAACCAAAGCAGTAATAAGTTCCCCTATCTTTTGAGATAAAAAAGGATGGTGTCTTTTCATTATGAAAAGGACACTTTGCTTTTAAGTTTGAACCAATTTTATCTAACTTTATGTAAGAAGAGACTACTTCTTCGATTGAAAGCCTCTCCTTAATTTGTTGAACTGGAGAGTTCATAAGATTTTTTATTCTTCCGTAGAAGTTATTATTTTACTTTTAAATCCAGTTCCAGCTGGAATCAAGCGTCCAATAATAACATTTTCTTTTAGTCCTCGAAGTGAATCAACTCCACCCTTAATAGCATTTTCGATTAAGACACGATTAGTATTTTGGAAGGAAGCGGCAGAAAGCCAACTCTTTGTACGAAGTGATACTTCTGTGATACCTAAGACCATTACTTCCCCTTTGGCTTCTTTACCTTCCAATTTTGAAACTCGATTATTTTCTTCCACTAATTCAGTATTTTCAACAATATCACCAATAGAGAAATTGGTTTCACCTGCATCTTTAATTCTGCGACGTGAAAACATTTGACGAATAATTATTTCTATATGCTTTCTAGAAATCGAGGCACTTTGTAATTCATAAACTTTATTTATTTCTCTAATGATATATTCTTCCGCTGCTTCTTTGCCTCCAAATTTATAAATTTCGGCGATATCAGCTGATCCGTCAGTTAAGATTTCTCCTTTTTTCACTTTATGGACTACTTTCACAATAGGCATTCTATGAAATGAAACAATATATTCAATCTCATTTGATTTACCATCAACTTTAGTGTCTGAAAGAACTTTCATTATTTTTTCTTTACCATCTTTATCTTTTATTTCAAAAACTTCTCCATCAGTTTGAGAAATTACAGCTGGATTTTTAGGAATACGTCTTTCAAAAATTTCTTCAATACGCGGTAGTCCAGTCGTAATATCTGTTCCTGCTACACCTCCAGCGTGGAAGGTTCGAAGAGTAAGCTGAGTACCAGGCTCACCGATAGCTTGTGCAGCGATGATACCGACTGCCTCTCCTTTACCTACTAAATTATTTCTACCTAAATCTAAACCGTAACACATCTGACAAATTCCATGCACTGTTTTACAAGTAAGAGGAGAACGAACAAAAACTTCAGTGAAACCAGTTCCCTCAATATTATAAGCTTCTTCTTTGGTAACCAAAAATCCTTTCTTATAAAGAACTTTTCCATCTTTATCTTTTAAATCTCCAGCTAGAACTCTTCCACGAATATTTTTTGAAAGAGGAATTTCGATTCCAGAAATATTATCTTTAGTTACTACCTTACCTTCCTTAGTTCCACAATCCTCTTCTGTAATAACCACATCTTGAGCCACGTCTACTAATCTACGAGTCAAATATCCCGCTTTAGCAGTGTTTAAAGCAGTATCTGAAGCTCCTTTACGTGCACCGTGTGTAGTCACGAAATATTCAATTGGAGAAAGTCCTTCATGATAACAAGGAATAATTGGAAATTCTAATATTTTACCCTGGTTATTCTGAATTAAACCTTTCATTCCTGTCATTTGAAGTAAACTAGTTATGTCACCTCTCGCCTTTGAAGTAAATAAGTCATAAGTGGAACCATTTTTATCAAGTGTACCTGGTAAAACTTTTTCTAATTCTTTTTTAGCTTGGGTCCAAATCTCAATAATTTTTTGATATCTTTCCTCGTCAGAGAGTAATCCATCACTCCATTCTTTAATAACTTGCTCTTCTAATTTTTTTCCGTCAGCAATAATTTTAGGTTTTTCAACTGGAACTTTCACATTATCGATACCCCAAGTCGTACCAGAAATTGTTGAATATTTAAAACCAAAAGCCTTAATTCTATCTAGAACTGGTGGAGTTTGGTCTACTCCATAGTGCATAATAAGTTCATCAACTAATGAGGATAATCTTTTTTGTGTCATTTCATCACTAACATAAGAAAAATCACTTGGTAAAATGGCATTAAATAAAAGTTTACCGATAGTAGTATCAAATATTTCACCATTGAATTTTTTATATTTGAAACTATCTGTAGCCATTACTTTTATTTTTGCTCGTAGTGTCAAGACACCGTATTCATATGCAGTCACAGCCGCATTTGGACTGGAAAAATATTTTCCTTCTCCTTTTTCACCATCAATATTCTTTGTCATCCAATAAGAACCGAGTACCATATCTTTACTTGGATGTACTATTGGATCACCGTTTTGTGGTTTCAATAAATTTTTATTGGCTGCCATTAATTCTTTAGCCTCCCATTGAGCTTCTTCTAATAAAGGAACATAAACAGCCATCTGGTCTCCGTCGAAGTCTGCATTGAAGGCCTGACAGACGAGTGGATGTACTTGAATAGCATTACCTTCAATCAAAATAGGATTAAAAGCTTGAATACCTAAACGGTGTAGTGTAGGAGCACGGTTTAATAATACGTATTTACCTTGAATCACTTCTTCAAGCATTGCCCAAACT
This sequence comes from uncultured bacterium, assembly GCA_903825255.1. Classification (GTDB taxonomy): domain Bacteria; phylum Patescibacteriota; class Minisyncoccia; order Phycocordibacterales; family UBA9973; genus UBA9973. The sequence continues at coordinate 42,754 of CAIJZZ010000060.1, read as the reverse complement.
TCTGGAGTGCGCTCTTCGATTAATTTATTGGCTCCACGAATATTAAAAGCAAGTTCTGCTTGTAAAATTTTGGAAATAACGAAAGGTCTAAAAAGCTCCAAAGCCATATGTTTCGGCAAACCACATTGATTGAGTTTAAGTTGAGGACCAACCACAATAACTGAACGACCTGAATAGTCTACGCGCTTTCCGAGTAAGTTTTGACGGAAAAGTCCTTGTTTAGATTTTAAGTTATCAGAAAGAGATTTAAGAGCTCTTTTTTGAGATTGACTCATTGCTGCAGTATCGTTTTGTTTAGCAATAGAGTTATCAATAAGCGCATCTACCGCTTCTTGAATAATACGCTTTTCATTTCGAAGAATTACATCTGGCGCATTAATTTCTTTTAACTTTCTTAAACGATTATTTCGATTGATCACTCGGCGATACAAATCATTTAAATCTGATGTCGCATGTCGGCCACCATCGAGTGCTACCATCGGACGAAGCACTGGTGGAATAACTGGAATCACGGTCAAAAACATCCATTCTGGACGAATTCCAGCATAAGTCATTGAACGAATCAAGGAAAGTCTCTTTTGTAATTTTTCTTTTTCAATTGCACTCGCTTTTTCAAGCATCGCTTCAGTGTGTACTTTTAATTTATTCAAATCGATATTTTTGAAAATAGAATAGATAGCTTCGGCTCCGATATTAGCTTCAAAACAAGTTCCGTATTTTAAAGAATAATGGTGAAAAGAAATTTCATTCAAAACTTTTCCTTCATAAATCTCTCCAATTTCTTTTTTAGTACTAGAAAGTAAAGTTTTCAATTTTTCTCTAGTTTCATCATCCGCTGAATTTTTTAATTTAGCTTTATATTCTTTATCTAACCCTTGGAGAATTATTTCTTTTTCTTCTTCATAAACTTTAGTAATTATGTAACCAGCAAAATATATGACTTTTTCAAGATCAGAAACAGAAATATTTAAGAGAATACTCATACGAGATGGTACACCTCTTAAAAACCAAATATGTGATACTGGAGTTGAAAGTTCAATGTGACCCATACGTTCACGTCGAACTATAGAGCGAGTAACTTCGACTCCACATTTTTCACAGATAATATCTTTGTAGCGAATTCTTCGATATTTTCCACAATAACATTCATAGTCTTTTTCTGGGCCGAAGATTTTTTCATCGAAAAGACCACCTCGTTCAGAACGACCAGTACGATAATTTATCGTTTCTGGTTTAGTCACTTCTCCATATGACCACTCTTTTATTTGCTCAGGTGATGCTAACTTGAGTGTAATTTGATCAAAATCAGTTGTGTTTAAAGTTTTCATATATTTTTTTAATTATTTTCTTCTAATTTTTTAGATGAACTTCTGTTTAAATTTACATCAAGGGCCAAACCTCTCAAGTAGTTGAGCATAACATTAAAGGAAGCGGGAGAATTTGGTGGTTTGATTGGTTCATTTTTAATAATAGAATCAAATGTAGCGGAACGACCTAAAATATCATCAGATTTAACAGTTAACATTTCTCGTAGTGTATAAGCAGCCCCATAACCTTCTAATGCCCAGACTTCCATTTCTCCAAATCTCTGTCCACCTCCTTGTGCTTTACCTCCTAGTGGTTGCTGAGTAATCAACGAATAAGGACCGATTGAACGCATATGAATCTTATCTTCAACCATGTGGTGTAACTTAAGCATATACATATAACCCACTGCTATGTCTTGCTCAAAAGCTTCTCCAGTACGTCCATCAAAAAGTTTTAGTTTACCGTTTTCTGGAAATCCAGCTTTGACTAATTCTTCTTTTACTTCTTCATGTTTAGCACCTAAGAATGGAGGCACGATAGCTTGATAGCCAAGTGTATTTGCGGCCATTCCTAAATGCATTTCTAATATCTGACCTAAGTTCATACGAGAAGGCACACCGAGTGGTGAGAGAATAATATCAACTGGTGTACCGTCTGCCATATATGGCATATCTTCTTCAGGTAAAATAGTAGAAATAACTCCTTTGTTTCCGTGTCGGCCAGACAGTTTATCTCCGACTGAAATATTTCTAATTTGAGCTACTTCAATAACAATTTTTTTAATAATTCCAGCTTCTAATGTGTGACCTAAATCACGAGAAAAGATTTTTACTCCGACAATACGTCCACGTTTACCGTGTTCCATACGTAGTGATGTATCTTTTACATCACGTGCTTTTTCAGCAAAGATGGAACGTAGTAGTCGCTCTTCTGGAGTAAGTTCCGTTTCTCCTTTTGGTGTAATTTTACCAACTAAAATATCATTTTCACGAACTTCTGCGCCAATTCGAACGATTCCATCTTCATCTAAATCCTTTAATTTAATTTCTCCGACATTTGGAATATCACGAGTAGTGATTTCTGGTCCAAGCTTTGTATCTCGAACCACAGAAATAAACTCTTCTATATAAATAGAAGTGAATTTACTTTTCTTTACTAATCTCTCTGATAGAATGATAGCGTCTTCATAGTTTGAGCCAGACCAAGATAAGAAAGCCACAAAAATATTTTGTCCCAATGATATTTGACCATCTACGGTACTCGAAGTATCCGCTAAAACATCTCCTTTTTTAATTTTATCACCAACCATAACTCGTGGTCTTTGGTGAAAAGTAGAAAAGTTATTATTTCTTAAAAAGTTTACTAGAGGGTAAGTTAATTCTTTTTTTCCTTTAATTATTATTTTTTTCGCATCAAGATAAGATATAACACCATCTTCTAAAGCAAGAACTAATCTACCAGAATCTCTGGAAGCTAATTCTTCGATACCGGTAGCGACGAGCGGAGCTTCTGGAAGTACGCAAGGTACAGCTTGTTTCTGCATATTACTGCCCATGAGTGCACGGTTAGCATCGTTATGCTCTAAGAAAGGAATCATCGAAGTAGCAATAGAAAAAGCTTGATTAGTAGCTACATCAATAAAATCTATTTTTTCGCGAGCAATCGTACCTGGCTCTGTTTTAATTCTAGCTTCCACTTTTTCTTCTGTTATTTTTCCATCCGTGTCATAAGGAATACCGGCATGAGCAATGTTAAATTTTTCTTCTTCTAAGGCATTTAAATAAACTACTTCACCAGTAATCTTGCCGTTTTTTACTTTTATATATGGAGTTTCAATAATACCAAAATCATTTATTTTAGCATAAGTAGCTAAGTGTAAAATAAGTCCAATGTTTGGTCCTTCAGGAGTATGAATCGGACAAACTCTACCATAGTGAGAAGGGTGCACGTCACGAACCTCAAGTCCGGCTCGTTCACGAGTAAGACCTCCGGGTCCAAGGGCAGAAAGAGTACGTAAGTGTTCCATCTCGTAAAGCACATTTTCTTGTGCCATAAATTGGGAAAGCTGGTTGGTAGTGAAAAATTCTTTAATACGAGCTTGAAGTGGTCTTTGATTTATAACTTGAATCGGCATAGCAGTATCGACGTCAATAATCGACATTCTGTCTTGAATGTTTCTCTTGATTTGAATCATACCGGTACGAATTTTTTGCTGTAACATTTCACCAACAAAACGAACACGGCGTTGTCCTAAGTGATCAATATCATCAGCCTTAGCACTTGGATCATTATTTAAATTAACAATATTTTCAAAAATACTCTTTAGATCCTCCTTAGAAATAACTCTCATAGCCAAGTCTGCTTCTTCCATCCCTTTTTCAAAACGTTTATTAAAACGAAAACGTCCTACTGGAGAAAGATCATATCTCTCAGTCGTAAATAAAGAATTAATAAATTCCTTCGCATTATCAGCTGTCGCCATATCCCCGTCTCTTAAACGCTTATATATTTCAACATAAGCTTCACTTAGATTTTTAGCTGTATCTTTAGCCAAACAAGCTTTAATTACCTCTATATATTGAGGATTCTTCTCAAAAGTTTTTTCAAGCATTTCATTGGTATGATAACCCATGACTCGAAAGAGTGCTGTGATTGGAAATTTTCTTTTTTTATCAATTCGAACATAAATTGCTCCGTCCGCTTCAGATTCTATCTCAATCCAAACTCCGCGAGCTGGAATAATTTTTGCTCCAAAATATCTCTTGCCTTTATTTTCTGCTTCAGTAAAGAAAACGCCGAAGGAACGCGCCAATTGTGGCACGATAACTCGCTCAACTCCGTTGATAATGAAAGTTCCATGATTTGTCATCATTGGGATTTCGGACATGAAAATTTCCTGTTCTTTAACCGTACCTAATATTTTATTTGTTAGTTTTACTCGAGCCTTGAGTGATGCTTGGTAAGAAAGTTTATTTACTTTAGAAAAATTTTCATCATTTTTTGGTTCACCGATGGAAAAAGAAGTGAAATCCAATTGAAATTTCTTTCCAGAATAATCTGAAATTGGGGAAAACTCTTTAAAAACTTCTTTCGTTCCTTCTTCGATTAACCACTTGAAGGATTTGACTTGTGCTTCGATTAGATTTGGAAATTCTATTAATGGCTTCTTATATCTTGCGAAATACTTCTTCGGACGTTTTACTTCTGTTTGCATAATATTTTTATACCAAAACAAAAAAAGAGAAAACAAAAAGAGTTAATCTTTTTAAAATCTTTCTTATTTATTTCGGATACTATTTAAATTAATGCCCATAAGGCTCTATTAATAAAACTCAGGAGTTCATCCGAAACACAATCAATCAGTGCTGTAAAGTATACTCATTTTAGAACCAAAGTCAAGCATTTTTGGGGAAAACTTACTAAAACTTAAAAACACAGGGGAACCCTGTGTTTTTTTCTTATCATTAATTTTATGTAATTAACACATATCACCTGGAGTAGGAACAATATCTCCAGCAGGACCTCCGGATGTTGATTCTGGAGTTGATGTAAATAAAATCATAAAAGCTTTCAAAGCAGATGCCGCACCAGCTGCAGCACCGACTTTTCCAAGAGAAGATTGAGAAGCTCCACCTGCTATTGCTGCAGCTGCAGCAGAAAGAGCAGCTTTTTTATCTGCTCTAAAAATATCACCAAAGAAACTGCACTTTGCTTCTCCAACCTTTTTAGGGGTAACTATTATTGGATCTATCTCTCCATAAAAATTACTATATCTAGCAACCGAAGTCCCCATTAAAAGAACTTGCTTGTCTGAAGTGGAAAGTAGTTGATCACCTATAATTTGATTTTCAATTGCAATGATCTGGTTATAAATCCCCACAGTACTACTAAAGTCCATTGTATCTAATTTATCTATATATTTTTGAATTTTTGACGAAAATACAGCCTTACTTCCCACTGTAGAAACAGTATTAGCAGCAGAAGTTATTGAATTTACATCGACAACTGTTCCAGATAATTTAGAATATTGAGTTGCGGCATCTATAACTTGTTGAGTGGTTGGATTAATTGGAGTATTTTTAAATATATAATCAAGTGTAGCATTATGTTGAGCTCCTACATAATCATAAGGATTTTTACTATTTGTAAGAATTTGACTAGGGAGATAACACTTACCCCCAATATAGTATTGAGAGGAAAGGCATAATGGGCTCAATAAAACAATATTTCGAGCAATTGTTGCTTTTGAGGTTAATGCTAACGCCCTTGCTTGAGTTGTAGTATTAATCGTAGTTGTAGTAGGGATAGTAGTCAAACTACCAAGGGTTAATCCTGTTAATTCCGACCCAGGAACCTTTGAATTTTTGCCCATAGTATATGCGGCAAAACCAACTATGATAATAACAAGGACTGCTATTATTATCCATAAAACTTTATTATTTTTTTGCATAAAGATATTATAAAAAACTTCATTAACTTTTAATGTTTATATTATAACCCCCCCCCCCGAGTAAATTACAATGACTATGTGGATAACTTCATGAAGCCTATTAATGAGTTTTCTTCCATTTTTCTACTTCTGCATGATTTCCAGAGAGTAAGACTTTCGGAACTCTATAATTTTTATTATTATATTTAAGTATTTCAGGACGAGTGTAAACTTCACTAGAAGATACCCGCTCTTCTTCTAGAGATTCATATTTGCCGAGTACCCCAGGAATTTGACGGGCAATACAATCAATCAATACCATCGCCGGTAATTCCCCACCTGTCAAAACATAATCTCCGATAGAATATTTTTTAGTTTTTAAAATTTTATCTACTCGTGCATCTATCCCTTCATATCTTCCACAAATTAAAATAATATCGGTATATTTTTTAGAAATTTTTTTTGCCTCAATGGTTGTAAACTTCTCAGCACTTGGAATAAAATTAATAATTTGAATTTTATTTTTATTGAGACGATTAGAAAATTTCTGAGCTGGTCTGGCCCCAGACCGAGGACCCGAAGAAATTTTGCTAATCGTCGAAATAGCCTTTTCTACTGCTTTCAAGATAGGTTCTGGTCGCATCACCATCCCAGGGCCTCCGCCATAAGGCCGATCATCTACGGGTTTGTAATTGTTCTTATTTTGGGCTTTTACGTAATCCCGTGGATTATAAAATTTAACAGAAACATGCTTTTCTTTTATCGCCCGCCCAAGAATAGACTCATTTAAATATGAATCAAAGATGTCTGGAAAAATTGTAATAATATGAAAACGCATGTGTAAATAATATCACATAAAATACAAAAAGGACGAATATAAAGGTTTTCGCCTGTAAGCACTGGCTTCGTCTTGCTTACCAGAAAACTTTTATATTCGTCCTTTTCTACAAACTTAAATTCCTTTCAAATCTTCCATTGCTTGATCAACTGTTTTGGTTGAACTGGAGACAGGAGCAGGTCTGGTGCTTCCTTCTGGTTCATTGATCTTCAAGTTTACCCGAGCATTGTTCTTCATACCGATAACTCGTAGAAGAGTGCGGATAGCCTTGGCAGTGTTGCCCATACGACCGATGATCTTGCCCATATCGGCAGGATTAACAGTCAAACTGATGAGCACACCCATTTCATCGACAGTACGATCGATTTTTACATCATTCGGATTATCAACGAGAGCTTTTACTACGTATTCAAGAAATACTTTGTCAGCATCCATATGTATTGTATCAGAGATATAAATATTTTTAATCAGTGCAGTGTTCCGACCAAAGCAACTGCTTTACTATTATACAGGATTATTTTTTAGCCTTCAACTCTTTTCGTTTTACTTTTTTGCTTTCATTTCCTTTCTTTTCTGAGTTGGTTTTTTCTTAGGTAAAACATTCTTTTTTTTACCTTCTATAACTTTCTGATGCACTAAAAAGTTGTGCATTGTATCAGAAAGCTGTGCTCCTTTAGAAATCCAATGCTTAATTCTATCGGCTTTAAAATTCGTCTCGCCGGCTTTTGGATTATAAGTACCAACAATTTCTAAAAATCTTCCACTTTTAGTACTATTCTTTGAGTCAGTTAAAACTGCTCGAAAGGCTGGATCATTCTTTCTACCAATTCTTTGTAATCTAATTTTTAACATTCTTCTATATTAGCATAAACCCCAAAAAAGGCAAATCAAATTTATGGTTTAAAAATATCTGCTAATTCATTTGAGTGATAAAATTCATAACCCAAATCACCAAAGGTATAATCCACCCCAGCAATATTTATCACCGCTCCTCCTGCTTGAGGGTTCGGTCCAGGTAAAGAATGAGGAAAACCTAAGTTATAAAGCGTAGCTAAAACTTCAGGCTTATCACTAACATCATAACCAGACTTCACCCATTGTGATTCTATTTGTTTCATAAATAAACCAACATACAAATATGAATAATAGGGGTCTTTTACATTAGTAATACGATTCATTTGTTCCTCCTCCACATCTACCTCAGGATCATAATCTAAAATATGTTCCATTTGTGGTCCCAAGTAAAATGATGATTTTTGATCTTTTAAGTGTTCTTCTATTAAGCCGGCTGTTTTTGGTTTTATTCCAGCAATACCAAAAGAAACTTTAGAAAGTGAAGCTAAAATTTTTAATGGTTCGAAATATTGCTTAAAAGATTCTCTTTGATTATTAAAAAAACGAAATTGTTCACCTATCACTCCGCTCAAAATTAATCTAGGTGAAACATCTGCATCCTTAGCTGCTTTATTTATAATGTCTTGATCACGAGTAAAAACTTCTTTCATTAAATTCCATTGATCGGTGTCTGCCCAGACATATTTAGCAACTCCATTCACACTAGGTGAAGTTTTATTATTTAAATTAAAATAAGTATTTCTTTCAGAGACTGCTCCTTTCACATTTAATAAACTGAATTGCATAGCTATAAAAACACCCGTAAAAATAATTCCGATAATAGCAAATAAATAAACAAAAACTTTAAATACCTTAGAGAAAAAAAATTTAAAAGTCATTCTTGAAAGAAATTATTTAGGACTACATCCGATACTCATTAATTTTATATTTTTTAACTGTTTCAATGACTTCAGATACGAGTTTTTTAGGATCAGGACCTGTTACGATTTTATTGTTTTCACGATGTCCTTTTTCAAGTATTTCCTTTAGTTCTCCGGACATTTCCCAAGGACCTTCAAAAATCCCAATCACCTTATCATCTTCAAAAGCAATAGTAAATTCATGAATAGTACCAATGCGTCCACAGCCACAAATAACTGCATCAGAGGAACGGGTCAATAATAAATCTCTGCCTGGATAACCAAAACCAGTATAAATAATTAAATCCATATAATCTAATGGTAATTTATAGGTTTCTACGTGTTCTCGCTCAGAAGCGGCTGGAGAAAGACCGATAGATAATCCTCCTACTTCTTTCGCACCCATTGCTGCCCAAAGCGGAAAGCCAGTCGTGGCACCTGTTACTAGCACTGCTCCTTGTCGAGCAATTTCACGTCCTAATTCTTTAGCTAACTCTAATGCCCCGAGTCCACAATGCCCAGTATCGGCTGCTCCAGAGACACAAATTTTTATTTGTTGATGTCCATGTTTGTTGTAAGGGTTCGAAGATAATACGTCCATGGTCTGATTATATACTAAAATAAAATATTTTCAAAATTTTTAAAAATAATTTTTAACAATCTAGAATAACTACATCTTTTAATTCTGGAGCGATAGCATCAATTCCTAAATTATCTCTTAATTTTTGTACTAAAAACATTGAAGACTTTGGCTCACCCATCACCACAAAAACTTTCTGTAAAGTATCTGCTGTATTTTCAACAAAACTAACTAAACCATCTGAATCTTTGTGTCCGGAATACCCAGAAATTGTTACCACCCTCGCTCGTACAATTACATCTTCCCCTAAAATACGCACTGTTTTTACCCCTTCTTGAATTAATCTTCCAGGAGTACCGACAGACTGATAACCAGTGAGTAGTAGAGTGTTATTTGGATCAGGTAAATAATTTATTTCATGATGCACTATCCTCCCACCAGAAGACATACCAGAGCCTGCAATTACTACTTTTGGATTGAATACTGCATTAATCATTTTTGATTCTTCTGATCTTAATGTTTCATGTAAACCCGGAAAATCAAATAAATATTTTTCTGTAGACATGACTTTCTGTGCATCAGAATTAAAATAACTCTTAAATTGTTTGAAAACTTCAGTCAAACGTATTGCTAGTGGAGAATCTAAAAAAATAGGCATAATAGGAATACGGTTATTTTCTACTAATTCATTTAACTCAAATAAAAGCTCTTGAGAACGTTCTAACGAAAAAGTCGGTATTATTAAAGTTCCTTTTCGTTTATAATTATCTTCAATTGTCCTTTCTAAATTTTTTCTTCGATCATTTCTGGATTCATGATTTCTATCTCCGTAAACGGATTCCATAATTAAATAATCAGCATCAGTAATAACTTCAGTATCCGGCAATAACGGTGAAGGAGAATTACCTAAATCACCAGTAAAAACAATTTTCTTTCCATTATAAACGAATTGGATCATCGCCGAACCTAAAATATGTCCAGCATCTAAAAAAGACACTTCTAAATTTTCTAAAATTTTTATTGGTTCATGATATTTAAATCCTTGCCAAAGAGAAAGTACAATTTTTATATTTTCTTCATTGTAAATATCTGCCAAATCAAAATCTCTACTTTTTGAAAGTATCCCGGTGGTATCTTCGAGCATAGGTGAAGCAAGAGCATGTGTAGGTTCAGTTGAAAATATTTTTCCACGAAAACCTTCATGAATTAATTTTGGAATTCTACCTAAATGATCCACATGGGCATGAGTGACAAAAAGTATGTCTATTTCTTTAGGATTATATGGAAAGGGATCCCAGTTTATATCATCCGCAATTTTCATACCTTGCGTCAAACCACAATCTACTAAAATTTTTTTATCCTCAATTTCTAATAAAAAATTAGCTCCGGTTACTGAACCGGTACCACCACAAAATGTTATTTTCGCATTTTTTTGCATTAATTAATTATATATTATCTTTTAATTTAAACATAGTCTTTTGAAGAAAATAAAAACGCCAAATTGCAAAAGCACCACCCGCTATATCAAAACAAAGGTCAGAAATAGTATCGAGGGTATTAAAAGTATCTTTAAGAGTCAAATTATTCACTATAATTTCAAATATTTCCCATAAAAAACCAATTAAAAATACACCTAAAATAATTTTAAAAATTAATTTTATATTAATTTCCGTCTGTTTAAAAAACCAAATAAAAATTAAACCAAGCCAAAGACCGCCTAGAAAATGCATCGGCATATCGAACCACCAGATTGATGAATACCAATAAAACATTGAGGCTAAGGAATTAAGTAAAAAAATAAAAAAAACAAGTATCGCAGCTCTTCGTAATAATTTTTTTCTGTCCATCTTAATATAATACCACTAAAAAGAAAAAATCCGCCATATAAATATACTGTGCGGATCCATTCTTAGGGCTATTACTGATATATTACCATAGCTAAAAGCTAAGTGGGTAAGAGACATGAGAGACCAAGGTCAAACACGATCGACTTTCCCAAAAATTATTGTTCTAGGTAATAATCTGAAAATAACCCTACTTAAATTATATTCTCTTTAAAGTTATTTGCAATAAAATTTTTCAAAAAAACACAAATTTAAAACAAAAACAAGTTAATTTTTTTTAAAAATTACTCATCAACACCAAAACGTTTATAGTCACAAACTTTTACATCACCAAACCAATGCTTGATTTCATGAGCTGCTTCTTCAGGAGTTTCTGAACAATGAATAATATTCATTACTGCGCGTTTTTCTTTATTGGCTAGTGCGGGTGAATCGATTGAAAAATCTCCGCGAATTGTACCTACTTCAGCTAAATATGGCATCGTTGGGCCAGCAATTTTACGTACTACATCTACTGCATGCACGCCTTGTACTATCATTTTTACAAGTGGAGCGGTTTTCATATAATCAATAAGCCATTTTCTAATTTCTGGACCAATTACCACAGGATCAATCGTTCCGAAATCCAGCATCGCGTCATAACCATATTTCTCATAAGTAGTGAGAGTTTTGTGGCCTAGTCTAGTAATCCATTCTTCGTTTTTAGGATAATGATTGTCTAGTTGCTCATGTCCTGGTTGGAACATTTCAAGTGCGACTATCTTTAAATCACGTTGTTCAAAACGCTTAATAATTTCGCCAGTTAAACCTTTTCGAACACCGTCTGGTTTAATCATGACATATGTTTGTTCTTCTTTTGGATGTTTCATGTTTTATATTAAATTTAAAATTATAATAAATTTATCTTAACAGATTTTACATAAAATTCAAAATTTTTATTTAAATTATTTTTTTATCTGTTCTACAAAAGTAATCACACTATAATCGTTTTCCTCAATACCATATTTTCTATAAATTTGCATAGTCGTACAGCGCAAATGCTCTTCCCATTTAAAACCAAGTTTTTTAGAAACTGTTTCGACTCTTTCCCAGCTACTACCCTCAAATTCTACATAGGTCGGAATCATTGGCCATGTGTCAATATCAATTTCAACATTATCTAAAATATATCTTTCTCGTTTATTCTCTTCATAAAATTTTTCAATCAAACCAATCGATTTTAAAATTTGATCTGTCAAATTAAAATCACTAACTACAACTTCAATTTCTTTCATTCCGAGATCGGGGATACTTCCATTATTAACTTTAACTCCAAGGCGCTGTTTATAGGCAAGTGTCACTCTTTCTCCTTCGTCTCTTAATCGAACCCACGCATGTTTATTTTTCGCAAGTGTTTTCCCTTCAAAGTCGTATGCTTTCCTTTTATAATCAAAACTTCCGATAAATTTCGCCTTACAAAAATCAAGTTTTTGTTTTAAATCTTCAACATTAACATCTAAAAATTTTGCTTCTATTTCTTCCATCTTATTGCCTCTCGTATTTAGCCATAATTTCAGCCTCAATCTCCGCACGATCACGGCCATATTTTAAGTAAGAAAGTTGTTTTAAATCTTCTACCATATCCACATTTCCTTTCGGTAATAGACTCCAATGCGAAGTCATACTAAATGGCTTCGTCGGTGTACCGTTTACGAGCATACTCACGTATGAATTAAAATTATCTAATTTCATGATATCTGATGCGGTGAAAGTAGGCTTAAATCTAGACTCCACAAAGGTCGCATCCTCGGAGCTCACTCGATACACAGCCATCGAACCGACGTTACCGAAAACAGCATTTTTAATATTCTCTTCTAATTGAGAAATATACTGATGCGCAATAGTCAAAGATAGACGATATTTACGAGCCTCTGATAAAATCGAAGCGATTGAATCTGTCGTAACATTTTGAAATTCATCTATATATAAATAAAAATCATTCATCTGTTTACCAAACATATCCACCCGAGAAAGCGCTGCCATTTGAATTTTACCCACAAGCACGAGACCAATCAGATTCGCATTAATATCTCCTAATCTACCTTTTGAAAGATTCACTAGTAAAATCTTTTTCTCATCCATAATCTTACGAAAATTAAAAACTGATTTTTCTTGAAGCACCACTGGACGCATAATGTCATTGGAAATAAAATTATCAAATTTAGAAGTAATATAAGGTACAAAATTTGCTAAGGATTGTTCCCCTGTTGTTTGTTCTGCCCCTACCCAAAATTGTTTAATAATTGGATTTTTACACTTCGCTAATTTCATATCTCGAAATTCTTTATCCGCGAGTACTCGAGAAATTTCTAGTAGTGTACAACCTGATTCTGGATCTTCCATAATAAGGAATGCACTATTTTTAAAATATTGTTCAAACATCGGACCACCAGAAGTCTTCATATCGAAAAGCTTATTAAAAATTCCCATTAATTCATTCACTACAAAAGTTTTCTGTTCCGGATAACGAGGATCAAACTCAAGCATATTTAAACCCATCGGACGAGCAGTATATGCTGGATCAAAATAAATTACATCATCAATACGTTCCTTTGGCACATAAGATAATATTTCTTGAATATCACTACCGTGTGGATCAATAAAACAACAGCCTTCACCATTTCGAATATCTTGCGCAATCATATTTTTCAAAATAGTCGTCTTACCAGTACCCGTCTGACCAATAACATACATATGGCGCATACGATCTTCTTTAGACATTCTAACTTCCGTATCTCTCCCTCTATAACTATTAATACCCAAGAGAATGCCTTCTTTACCCATTTCAATAGGCGCTGGTGCCATCCCAGCTTTAGCTTCTTTGAGTTGTGGTTGAGATGAAACACCAATTGGAAAATGAAAAACGGAAGAAAGCTCTTTTAAATTCAAAGGCATGATTCTATCATCAGAAAAACTTCGATAAGAAAAATCATGAAATAATTTTTTCAAATCACCACCAGTAAGTTTATTGAAAACAACACTATTACTAGCTGCTTCTGAAAACTGATTAAAAGAAGATTCTATTTCTTTGAGTATGGCATCTGCTCTTTCTTTATTTTCTGCCGAAGCAATAACTCGAATATTTGTTTTTACAATAGTACTTTTTACTTTATTACCAATTTTTTCTACTGCCCCCTCGTCCACCGATCGACGACCAGCCATATGTTTCTCTTTATTTTCATCTTTTTTCTTATGTCCAAAAAATATATCTTTAGAGGCATGCAGAAAAGCTTTATGTAATTTATAAAAATTATCTGAAGCATGTTTAACTGAAGTTCCATCTTTAACTTCGTCTAAAATCATATGAAATTCTTCAATAAATTTACTACCAGCCGGAGCGATAACTAATTGAATAGCCGCACCTTCACCTTCGGTTTTTAACTTTGAAAATACATTCAGTATTGGATACATCGGATCATGTTCAATATTTTCATAAGTCTTAATGGGTAAAACAGCTCGTTCAGAAAGCAGAGCATAGGCCCCTACTGAAACACCCGTCTCGTTAAAAATATTATAATCATCTGAAACTTCATGAACCTTTGCATCATGATAAAAGGCTAAGACTTGTTTTTCAAAAAGTGAAATATATTTATTTGGAACAGCTGCATATACTACCACCTGATCCGTGTTATTACTAAGCGCTACTTCTAAGGTAAAATAATTCTCTTTTTTATTATATCTATCTTCGGCGATAGATAGCATCCCTGCATAGAACTGCTCCATCGCTGTAATAAACTCTTTAAAACCTTTTTGTTTTTCAGCCTCATCTCCAGGCGGTGGTAAAGTTATTTCAAAAAGAGTCATGTCTAAAGATTTATAAAGAGGGGTCCCTTCTTTTACATCTTTAATGTTTCCAGTTTTAAAATATTGCACAAGTAAACGTTGAAGATCATCATCTATATGGGGATTATTCATCGCCTCGGCCACAGAAAGTGCATTTCGAACTCCTTTGGTTATAACCAAACCTAAAAGCTCTTCCATTACTGTATCATGAGATTCTGGCTTTAATTTAAGCACAATATTCTCAGTATCTTTTTCTTTTAAGAGATTATCTTTATGAATTGCTTCTTTTAGGGGAACTTGTTTATATTTTCCAATTACTTCCTGGACGGCATTACTATTTGCCTCGTGTTCAAAAGTACCACTATCAATTAATTCTTGTTCACGTTTAGCCACATGCGCACGCAAAAAATCGAGCTCTTCCGCCGGAGTCTTAAACTTTGGCATTTCTTTAAAAATTGATCCTTCCATTGGTTTAATTATACTAGTTAGTACTTTTTTTAGCAAAAATAATCACTAAATATTATCCTAATTTATTGTTTTAATGTATTTGCTTTATACCTTTAAACAGGAGAAAACCTACAAACCAAACTTTTAGAGTTTCTTGCAAAGAATCCTAAAGAATATCCTGTTTATAGAAAAGAAACTGAAGAATTTGAAATATACGGTTATAACACTCCTCACTCTAACTCGTAATATATTTTAATTAAAAAATCCGCCTTATTAAAAGACGGATTTTTAATACTTATAATATTTTTCTTTTTAAACAAAAATACATAAATTAAAAAATATTTGTTAAGCTTATTTTCCTGGTATAAATTTCATAGAAATAGAATTAACACAATATCTTTTATTTTTTTCAGTTAAATGTTCACCAATAAATAAATGACCTAGGTGACCTCCGCAGTTAGCACAAGTTATTTCTGTCCGCATTCCATCTGCATCTAAACTCTTATTTACTGCACCAGGTATTTCATCATCAAAAGAAGGCCAACCACAATCTGATTCAAATTTATCTTTTGAATTATAAAGTGGGGCTCCACATTGACGACAAACATAAACTCCAGTTTCTTTTGTATTCACATATTCGCCTATAAAAGGCGCCTCTGTGCCTTTATCTAAAATAACTCTTTTTTCTTCAGGAGTTAATTCATTCATATACTATTTATTAGTGATATTATATCTATCTAAAATAGCTTCAAATATAAATGGTGCCACAATTGTCGCGTCGGATTCAATCACAAACATCGGGGTTTCCTTAGTGAGTTTATCCCAAGTTATTTTTTCATTTGGAGTCGCCCCAGAATAGGAACCATAAGAAGTAGTGGAATCAGAAATCTGACAAAAATATCCCCAAGGTCGCACTTCTTTTTTTAAATCATATTTAATAGAAGGTACTACACAAATTGGAAAATCTCCAGAAATACCTCCCCCAATTTGGAAAAAACCTAAGCCTGGACCACCTTGTGAAAGCTGTTGATATTGATCATAAAGATACATCATGTATTCCACACCAGTTTTCATCACTGTTGGACTTACCTCACCTCCTTTACAATATCCAGCAAAAATATTTCCTAAAGTTGAATCTTCCCAACCTGGAACTACAATCGGCAAATTCTTTTTCGCAGCCTCAAGTAGCCAACAGTGTTCAGGATTGCCTTCATATTTATCCTTCAATTCATCAGATAATAAAATCTTATAAAAATATTCGTGTGGAAAATATCTTTCCCCCTTAATTTGAGCTTCTTTCCAATATTTTAAAATAATCGGCTCCACGACTCGAAAAGCTTCTTCTTCTGGGATCGAGGTATCCGTCACTCGTCTCTCGCCTCTATTTAAAATATCTTCGTCATCTTGTTTAGTAAAATATCGATAGTCAGGATAATCTTTATAACTATTATGTGCCACTAATCGAAAAATTGATTCTTCTAAATTTGCACCTGTACAAGAAATTGCATGAATTTTTTCATTCTTAATCATTGGTGCTAAGGTAATACCCATTTGAGCTGAAGACATCGCCCCACCCATTGCTACTAACATTTTTCCTCCATCATCTAAATGTTTCTTAAACGCCAATGTGGCATCCTTCATTTGACGAGCATTGAAATTAAAGAATAATTTTTGAAACAAACCTAAAATACTATTTTCATTTTGCATACCGAAATTATAAACCTTACCCGAAAATTAGGCAAATATTTATGTTTTTTGTGGTATATTTAAAGAATGAAAGGCAAAAGACATCGTGAGTTTAATAAAATGAGCAACAAGTTAGAAGGCATTATCTCTATATCTGCCAAAGGCACAGGTTATGTAAAAACTGACAAGCAAGAAGAAGATATAGAGATTGATTTTAGAGATTTGAATACTGCTCTGCATGGAGATAGGGTGGAAGTGATTTTGCATACTAAAAAAGACAAGCGTATGACTGGAGAAATATCTAAAATAATCGCTCGGGCAAAAAGTGGTTTTTCGGGAGTCTTAGAAAAAGAAAATAATATATATTTTTTAAAACCAGATGATACAAAAATGTACACCGATATTTTAATCCCTGAAAAATTTTTAAATGGTGCTAAAAATGGACAGAAGATTTTTGTTAAAATAATTTCTTGGGCTGATTCTAAAAAAGCACCTGAAGGAAAAGTAGAAAAAATTTTAGGTAAACCTGGAGAAAACAATGCAGAAATGTATGCCATCGCTATAGAAAAAGGATTTAGTTCTGAGTTATCGTCTGGCGCTGAAAAAGAAGCCCATAAAATAAAATTAAGTGGAATTAAAAGTGAAGATTATAAAAATAGACGTGATTTCAGAAAAACTCTTACTTTCACTATCGACCCATCAGACGCAAAGGATTTTGATGATGCAATTTCTTTTAAGAAAATAAATGAAAAATTATATGAGATCGGTATTCATATTGCCGATGTTTCTTATTATGTAAAAACTGGAAGTCGACTAGACGAAGAAGCTAAAGAACGCGGAACTTCTGTTTATCTTGTTGATCGTACGATTCCCATGCTACCAGAAACCTTGTCGAATGACTTATGCTCACTTGTGCCCGATAAAGACAGACTGACAATGAGTGCAGTTTTTGAAATTGATGAAAATGCTCATGTTAAAAAAGAATGGTTTGGGCGCACAGTGATTCATTCACAAAAACGCTTTACTTATGAAGAAGCTGAAAAATCAATTCAAAATAAAAATACCCTCTTACATGCAGAACTATTTATATTAAACAATCTAGCTAAAAAATTAACCAAAGAAAGATTTCAAAAAGGTGCTATTTCACTCGACCAAGAAGAAGTAAAATTTATTCTAGATGAAAAAGGAGTGCCTTTAAAAGTAATTAAAAAAGAACGTGGAGATTCAAACCGACTTATTGAAGAATTCATGTTACTTGCTAATAAAAAAGTGGCCGAAGTTATTTCAAAAAGTGTAAACGAAAAAGAAGGAGTGTTTGTCTATCGTGTACACGATCTACCTAGTAAAGAAAAAATGGAAGACTTAGCATTTTTCCTACGAGGGTTAGGGCATAAAATAACTTTAAAGGATGGGCTTATACCGACATCCGAAATAAATAAAATTTTAAAAGATTTAGCTGGAAAAAATGGCAAAGATACAGTGCACCGCGCAGTGATACGTTCAATGGCCAAAGCGATTTATTCCACAAAAAATATTGGTCATTATGGCCTAGCCTTCGAATATTATACACATTTTACTTCCCCAATCCGTAGGTACCCCGACATTATTGTACACAGATTTTTAACTAACTTTTTGGCTGGTAAAAAAATTGCCAAAGAAAAAATTCGTGAATATGAGGAAATTTCTCGTAAATCTTCAGAACAAGAAAAACGTGCTTCGGACGCCGAGCGTGCTTCAATTAAATATAAACAAGCTGAATATATGTCTATTCGAATTGGTAAACAATTTGAAGGAATAATCAGTGGAGTAACAGAATGGGGCATCTACGTGGAAGAAGTTGAAACCAAATGTGAGGGTTTAATTAGAGCTCGAGATATAAAAGATGATTTTTATATTTTTAACGAGAAAAAAATAGAGCTAGTAGGACAGAAAAAACACAAAATATATCGTCTTGGTGATCATATTAAAATAAAAGTAAAAGCAGTTGATTTAGAGAAAAAAACTATAGATTATAGTTTAATATGAAAAAAAATTTCAAATTAAAATTTGAACATATCCTCTGGATAATAATCGCAATTATCCTCGGTATTTTTTTAGCTTCCTTAGCTACAAAAAGTGTCGGATATTATAAAAATGCATCGATAAAAATAGAAATAAATAAAATACAAGTAGCCGATGCGCCGAAAAAATTAGAAGTAGAAACAAAACCTGATTTTTTAAATCTAGTTTTTGGTGGTGATATAATGCTTGATCGTGGAGTAAAAAACTCTGTCTTAAAAAATTTCAATGGTGATTATAGTATTTTATTTAATAATTTAGATATTTTTAAAAACGTAGATATTTCTTTTGTTAATTTAGAAGGACCAGCTTCAGATCAAGGCAAAGATCTACATAATTTATACTCATTTCGTATGGATCCATTAGTTATTCCTATATTAAAAAAAACTGGAATTAATATTGTTTCCGTCGCCAATAATCATGTCGGTGATTGGGGTCGCGTTGCTTATACTGATACTTTAGATTATTTAAAGAAAAATGAAATTCTTTTTGTGGGTGGTGGTCTAAATAAAGTAGAAGCTGAAAAACCAACTATTATAGAAAAATACGGCATGAAAATAGGCTTCTTGGGATTTTCAGACGTTGGTCCAAATTGGATGGAAATAACAGACACCGAACCTGGACTATTACTCGCTAATGATCCTAATTTTGACATAATTATTCAAAATGCAGCCAAACAAGTTGATACTTTAATTGTTTCTTTCCATTTTGGGGAAGAATATAAAACAATACATAATACTAGACAAGAATTTTTAGCACATAAAGCAATTGATGATGGAGCTAAAATAATTATCGGTACTCACCCGCACGTCGTAGAAGATACAGAAGTTTATAAAAATGGTTTTATAGCCTATTCCCTAGGCAATCTTATTTTTGATCAATATTTTTCAGAAAACACAATGCAAGGTATGCTGCTTAAAATAAAGCTAAAAAAAGATGGCAATATGTCTATAGAAAAAGATATTGTAAAATTAAATAGATTTTTTCAACCTAACGAGGTTATTAAAGACGGAGAAGAAGATATTAAACCTATATAATTTAATTAAAGTTATTTGGCTATAGCTGTAGCTTCGTCAAATTTTACTGAAAGAAGTTTAGAAGCGCCATCAGCACCGATAGTCACACCGTAAAGCACTCCGGCGCGTGACATAGTTTCTCTATTATGAGTAACTACAATTAATTGTGAACGTTTAGAAAGTTTTTCAAGCATATCACCATACTTACGAGAATTGGCTTCATCTAACGCTGCATCTGTTTCATCGAGCACTAAGAATGGTGGTGGATTAACTTGAGACATTGCAAAAAGTAACGCAATAGAAGTAAGTGATCTTTCACCCCCCGAGAGAGAATGTAACTCTTTAACCTTTTTATGTGGCAGTGAAACACCTATTTCTATTCCTTGTTCTAATGGAATATTTTTATCTTCTTCTGGATTAGACTCTCCATCTTCTTCATTTTTTATTTTTCTACTTTCCACTATGACTGAAAGATGAGCTGTTCCCCCACCGAACATAAGCGCAAATAATTCTTGAAATTGTACATTGATTTTTTTAATTCCATCTTTAAATTCAATATCAATTTTTTCTTTCAAATCAGTCATCAAAACTCTTAAAGAATTAATACTTGTTTCTAAATCCTCCATTTCCTTCGCTAAAAACCTATCTCGTTCAGTTGTTTCCTCAAATTCTTTTAAGATTTCACTACCTCCTAGAGCACCCGCATCTTCCAGCTTTATTTTTATGCGTTCGATTTTTCTACGCATTTCTTCTTGATTATTTCTATCAGGCATTCCTTCAAACTCAAAATTCTTATAAGAAAAAATATCTCCACCTATCAAAGCTCCACCTTCCTTAATTTCATTTTCAAAATTTTCGTTTTCTCTTTTAATATTTTCCTCTTTGACAGAGATTAATTGTAGAGAAGAAGAAAGCTCTTGATGTCTAACTCTCCAAGTAAATTTTTCTTTTTCTCCTTCATGTCTATCTTCTATTTCTTTAGAAATTTTTTCTTTTATTTTCTCAATAGAATCTAAAATCTTGTTTTCTTCTATTTTTATTTTATCAACCTCGGTTAATATTTCATTTTGGGTACTTTTTAAACCTTCTATTTGCCCTTGATTAGAAAAATTATTTGGTTGCGTTTCTTCTCCAAAATTTCTTGCAAATCTATTTACAATATCTTTCACTTTACCTAAAATTGGTGCAATATTTTCAAGCACATCCATATATATAGCTTCTTCTAAATACTCATTTATTTCTTTTAAGAAGTTTTCTGCTTCTTCTCGATGGATTGAAATATTTTCTGATTTTACTGGTTTCTCTTTTTGTCTCTCTTCCATTTCGATCATACCTTCGATTCGGCCAAGTTTTCGATCAAGCTCACCTTTCACATTTCTAATTTCTCTTAACTTATTTTCTAAGTTTCTTAATTCCTCATTATTTTTATTTTCTGCGGCTGGATTTTCTTCCTCAACAGAAGAAATTTTTTGATTAATTTCAGTAATTTCATTTAAAATTTTATTTTTTTCTACCCCTAATGTATGTTTTTCTTTTTCTAGATAAACTGATTCTTTTTTAAGATATTCATTATAAAAATTAAGCAAATCTACCTTCATTTCTTTTGCTTTTTCAAATTTTTCTACTTGCTTTTTTAAAAAATTAATATGCGGTGCATTTTCTTTACGAAGAAGAAACACTTCCTTCATATTATTGGTCGTGCGTTCGAGTTTTCGTTCTGCATCTTTAATTTTATATTGGTAAATCTTGAGACCAAGCGCGTCTTCAATCATCTCTCGCCTATCTTTCGAACTTGCATTCAAAATCCTGTCTGCTTCACCTTGAGAAATAATATGGTGTCCAGAAGAACCAATATTTACTGAAGCAAGTAAATTATTTATATCTTTTAATCTAACTTCACCTCCATTTAAAACATATTTATTGAGTCCATCACTATAAACTTCACGAGAAATAGAAATGATATCATAATTTAAGTTTATGTTTTCACCATTTTCGTTTGAAAGCTTAAAAATTTTATCTTTATTATTAAAATAAATG
The DNA here is from genome assembly GCA_903825255.1 of uncultured bacterium. Taxonomy (GTDB): domain Bacteria; phylum Patescibacteriota; class Minisyncoccia; order Phycocordibacterales; family UBA9973; genus UBA9973. The sequence continues at coordinate 20,935 of CAIJZZ010000060.1, read as the reverse complement.
GTCACGCTTGCTCGTGAACCTGCCGGTAATTTTTTAGAACCTTTAAATATAAGATCAAGTCCAGCCTTACCGCGCATAGACTTCATTGACTGTTCTCCTAAAACAAAACGTATAGCTTCAACAACATTGGATTTACCTGAACCATTTGGACCAACAATCGAGACAATAGGACTTTCAAACTCTAAAGTAGTTTTTTTAGAAAAAGATTTAAAACCGTTTATTTCAAGATTTTTAAGACGCATATTAATCTAGCCAATTTTTTATTTTTAATGCTGCTTCAGCCGCCTTTTGTTCTGCTTCTTGTTTGGATTTACCTTTTCCTTCAGCAATTAAATCAGGTCCAAAAAATATTCCAATATTAAAATGCTTATCATGGTCTGGCCCTGATTCACTTAAAACCTTATAAGCTGGGGTAAAATTAACAAATTCTTGTGCTTTTTCTTGTACTAGACTTTTCGCATCCCGCCAAAGTTTTTTTGCGACGATTTCTTCAGTTTTTGGTAAAAGTGATTTAGTAATAAAACTATTGGCTACATCATAACCTTGATCTAAGTAAACTGCTCCGACGTAGGCTTCATAAGTATTCGCTAAGATGTATTGCCTCGCTTTCCCCGTATCTTTTGTTTCTCCTCTTGATAAGAGTAAAAATTCATTCATGCCAATTTTTGAAGCAATTTCAGAAATAATAATTGCATTCACGAGTGCCGAGCGAAGTGCCGTCAACTCTCCTTCAGTGTGTTTTGGATATTTTTTATATAAAAAATCAGTCACAATCAATTCTAGTACTGCATCACCTAAAAATTCTAAACGTTCATTGTGTGATAATCCAGTCGCCCCATTTTCATTTATATAAGAACGATGAATAAAAGCTTGTTTTAATAAATCCTTATCTTTGAAAACTATTTTTGTTTTTTTCTCAAAATCTGAAAATTGAATCATAATATTTTTTATTTAATATGTGAAATAATTTCAACCGCTTTAGAAATAATCGGGATAATATCATTGTAAATATGCAATTCTGGAATTTCTGAAAGCTGAAACCATTTTGCCCCATCTAAACCCCCCGAACTTTCTAATTGTAATTCACGATATTCACTCTCGGCTAAAAAATATGAAACTTTTTTTAAAAGTTTGCCTTTTTCTGGATGTGAAGCGACATACTCATTTTCACCAAGTTTTTCTTTTATAACAATATCTAATCCCACTTCTTCTTTAATTCTTTTGATTGTAGATTCCTTTTCATTCTCCCCAGCTTCAATGTGTCCTTTTGAAAGAGTCCAGTAACCGAAAACATCATGCACAAGTCCTAAATAAAGATTACCATCTTTTCTAGCATAAATTAGAGCACCACCGAATTTTTCTATTGGTAGTTTACTTATATCAACTGGTTCATCACTATTTTTTTTCTTTTTACTAGTTTCTTCTTTACCTGGTTCTCCTATTTCTTTATAAACTGCACCTAAAACTCCATTGATAAATTTTCCAGAATTTTCTCCGCCAAAAGTCTTCGCTAATTCTATCGCTTCATTAATCGCCACTTTCGGTGGTACTTGTTTCCGATCACCAAAAAGAAGCTCCGTCAAGCCAATACGTAAAATATTTCTATCTACTATCGAGACTTTATCAATCGGCCACTCAGGCGCCGCTTTTTCAATTATTTCATCAATAACTTTTTGTTTCTTTAAAACTTCTTTAATAAGAGAGGTCACAAAAACATCATCTTCGAGTCCAGGGGCAAATTCTTTTAAATTACGATTTAATGCATCTTTCAATTGTTCGTCACTCCAAAAATCCTCCTTTTTAGAGGCATTCAAGAAATCCCATTCGAAGAGGGTCTGAAGAACTATTGATCTGGAAAGGTGCCTATTAGCCATAAAATAACAAACAAAAAAACTAACTTTAAAAAATTATTAGGACTGAGCTTTTTTGGCTTTTTCTTTCTTTTGCTTCTTTTCTATCTTTTTTACTAAATCTAAAACTTTCATTCCACGATAAAAACCACAGGATTTACAAACAGTGTGTCCTTTTTTTAACTCTTTGCAATTCTCACATTTCGCAAAATTCGTGCTCTTTAAAGCATGATGCGAACGCCTGTTGGCTGTATGCGATTTTGTATGTCTCATTCGTACTACCATAATGGTTATATACTAGCATATTTAATATTAAAAGCAAAATAACTGGTAAAAATTACTAAAAATATGATAATATAAGAGTTATGGAAACAAATGATAAATTGCATAATTTAAGACATACACTAGCGCACCTATTGGCAGCCGCAGTATTGGAGATGTATCCTGGAACAAAGAACACTATCGGACCATCGATTGATGATGGTTTTTATTATGACTTTGAATTTGCCTCCCCTATTTCAGACAAAGATTTACCAAAAATTGAAAAGAAAATGCGAGAGATTTTAAAAAGTTGGAAAACTTTTGAAAGTAAAGAAGTAACTGAGACTGAAGCTAAAGAATATTTTGCTAATAACGAATATAAAAATGAATTAATAAATGAAATAATTAGCAAGGGTGAAAAAATTACTTTTTATACTTGTGGAAAATTCACTGATCTTTGTCGAGGTGGACATTTAGAAAACCCAAAAGCTGAAATCCCAGATGGCAGTTTTAAATTAGATCGAGTGGCTGGCGCTTACTGGCGTGGAGATGAAAAAAATAAAATGCTCACTCGTATTTACGGGCTCGCATTTGAAAATAAAGAAGAACTAGAAAAATATGTTGCCCTACGTGAAGAAGCTAAAAAAAGAGATCATAAAAAACTCGGTAAGGAATTAGGCCTTTTAATGTTTCATGAGACAGCTCCAGGGATGCCTTATTGGTTACCAAAAGGTTTAATTATTTATAAAGAATTAGAAAACTATTGGCGAGAAAAACATCGAGACTTGGGTTACCTAGAAATTTCTAGTCCGTTAGTCAATAAAGCAGAACTTTGGAAAACCTCAGGACACTGGGATCATTATAAAGATGATATGTTTATCGCTGATATGGGTGAAAATGAAGTTTATGGTATTAAACCAATGAATTGCCCAAACGCTATGATTGTTTTTAAATCAATGCAAGTTAGTTATAAAGACTTACCTTTACGTTTATCTGATACTGATCGCTTACATCGATATGAAAGATCTGGTACCTTAAATGGACTTCTTCGATGTCGATCTTTTCAGCAAGATGATTCGCATAATTACATTACCGAAGACATGATTGAAGACGAATATAATAAAATTATGGAAATCTGTAAAGAATTTTATGGAATTTTTAATTTAGAATATAAATTTAGACTTGGTACTAGACCAGAAGGATTTTTAGGAGATATTGAAAGTTGGAATAAAGCAGAAAAAGCCCTACATAATGTATTAGAAAAATCTGGCATAGAATATACTGTGGCAGAAGGCGACGGTGCTTTTTATGGACCCAAAATAGATATCATCATGAAAGATGCACTCGGTCGTGATTGGCAAATGGGCACGATGCAACTAGACTTCCAACAACCTAAACGCTTTGAACTTGAATACACAGACAAAGATGGGACTAGAAAAACTCCAGTCGTAATACATCGAGTCATTTATGGCTCACTCGAAAGATTTATTGGAATATTGATTGAACACTATGCTGGAGCCTTCCCTACTTGGCTCTCACCGGTCCAAGTCGCCATCGTTCCCGTCCGTGAAAACCACGAAGAAAAAGCCCAAGAAATTTTTAATGCCTTAAAGAAAGAATTTATCCGAGTGGAAATGTTTTCTGGAAATGACAGTCTCGGCAAACGTATCCACGCTGCCAAAGATATGAAAACTCCTTTTGTTATTGTCTTAGGAGACAAAGAAGTCGCTTCGCAAAAATTAACTATTGAAAACCGTGACGGCACCAAAACCGAAGATATTTCTGTAGAAGATTTTATCTTAAAACTTAAAGAAGAAATCTCAAAGAAAAAATAATCAATTAAAAAATCCCTGTTAAGGGATTTTTTAATTAAACTTTTTAAATATCAATCTCTGCGAGTTTTGCGTTGGATTGAATAAAAGCTTTGCGAGGTGGAACTTCGGAGCCCATTAAAATATCAAAAACTTTATTAGCTTCTTCTGCGTCTGCAATGTCCACTCTTTTTAAGATACGATGCGCTGGGTCCATGGTTGTTTCCCAAAGTTCTTCTGGGTTCATTTCTCCCAAACCTTTATAACGTTGAATATGAATTTTGGTTGATTTAGTTTTTGCACTCTTTCCTTCAGCTAGCTCAGGACCTTCGGCTTCTTCTTCACCTTCCGATTCATCAGTTTCTTGAATGTCACTCACATCTGCACCTTTACCAATTAATTTAACCTTTTCTTCATCAGAATAGGCATAATTAACTTCTTTGCCTTTTTTAATTTTATAAAGTGGTGGTTGTGCAATATAAATATATCCTGCATCCACGATCTGTCTGAAATATCGGTAAAAAAGAGTAAGGAGCAATGTACGAATGTGTGATCCGTCCACGTCGGCATCGGTCGCAATAATTATTTTATGATAGCGCATTTTTTCTAAATCAAATGTATCTCCAATCGATGTACCCATCGCAATAATCAAAGACTTCACTTCTTTGGAAGCGAGCATTTTATCAATACGTGCGCGTTCCACATTTAAAATTTTTCCACGAAGTGGCAAGATCGCCTGAGTGCGTCTGTCTCGGCCTTGCTTGGCTGAGCCACCGGCCGAATCTCCCTCCACTAAAAAGAGTTCTGATTCACTGGCATCCTTAGTCTGACAATCTGCTAGCTTACCAGGCAAAGTCATTCCTTCTAAGGCTCCTTTACGAAGCACTGAATCTTTCGCAGCCTTGGCTGCCTTACGTGCTTTCAAAGCTAAAATTGATTTATTAATTATTACCTTGGCTTCATCTGGATTCTCTTCCAGAAAACTAGCGAAGGCTTCTCCGAAGACAGTAGCCACAGCCCCCTGAGCCTCTGTTGAACCTAATTTTGCTTTCGTCTGACCCTCGAATTGAATCTCTCGAAGCTTTACAGAAATAACAGCTGTGAGACCCTCCAATACATCATCACCTGTAAATCCACCTTCAGACTCTTTCATCATTTCATTTTTCTTACAATAAGTATTGAGTGTTCTCGTTAGCGCAGTTTTAAAACCAGTCACATGCGTACCGCCCTCCCCAGTATAAATATTATTGGCAAATGGAATAATTCTATCTGTAATATCATCCACATACTGCAAAGCAATTTCTACTCCTACATTATCAGCTTCCTTTTCAATATAAAAAATATGACTCTGAATTGGTTTTTGAAATTTGTTGTAATATTTAATAAGTGAAATCAGTCCACCTTCAAAATAAAAAGAAGTGGAAGGAAGCTCTAGTCCTAAATCTCTAAAATAAAAGACACTGGAATCATCAATTTTTCCTTCATAGCCTCTCGCGTCAATAATTAAAATTTTCAAACCACGCACCAAGTATGCTTGTTGGCGAATATGGTTCACCACTGTATTTAAATCAAACTTAATATCTTTAAAAATTTCTTCATCTGGCTCAAAAGTAATAATCGTACCGTTCTTCTTTGAGGAACCAATTTTTTTCACTGATCCTTTTTTCTTTCCTTGGGAATATTCTTGAATATATTTTCCACCGTCTTTATGCACTTCTGCTTTGCAATAAATAGAGAGCGCATTCACCACTGAAGCACCCACTCCATGAAGTCCGCCTGAAACTTTATAACCACTATTTTCTCCACCGAATTTTCCTCCAGCGTGAAGTGTCGTCATGACAGTTTCTAATGCTGAAACTTTTGTTTTCTTATGAATATCTACAGGAATACCTCGGCCATTATCTGCTACTCTAATTCTATTTCCTGGTAATAAAACTATCTCAATATCATCACAAAAGCCACCCATCGCTTCATCGCGAGAGTTATCAAAAATTTCCCAAACTAAGTGATGCAATCCTTCTGGACCAGTAGTACCAATATACATTCCCGGACGACGTCTGACTGGATCTAAACCTTCTAGAACTGAAATATCTGATGCATCATAATGATGTCCATTTTGCACCTCTTTTTTTATGTCTTTTTTAGCCATTTTACTTAAAATTAATTTGAAAAATAAAAACAGAAAATTAGCTTTCTGTTAATATATTATAGCAGAAAAACTATCAAAAACAAAACGGTTTTAATAGAATAAATCTAATATTTATTTAGGTAATATACAAGAAGTCTTGTCTGCTAAAATTTGAAGATTTTTTGTGTTTTGTTCTATAATTTCACCATTTATGCGTGAACCATCAGCAAAGACCCAAGTCGGGTAACCTGTGATTTTTTTATCTATACATTCTTGTGTTTGAGCTTGACCATCGGGAGCAGAACATTCAACATAAGGTAATAATTTTTGAGAAGATCCAAAGAATTCTTTTGTAGCATTACAGTGTGCACACCAAAAAGCACCATAAAAAATGACTCCTTTTTCTTTTATACAAGAAGCAAAAGCATCATATTTATTTGATACATTCTTATGAGAACCATTAACTAAAATAGCAGCCAATACTCCTAAAACTAATATTATAATTACAATAAAAAATATTTTCTTTTGTGAAATTTTCATAATTTAAATTATAGCATAAACAAAAAAACGTGCAATTTTAATAAACTAATAATAAAATTTTAGGTAGAAAAATAATTAATGCTACTACTATTGAAACAAAGACAGATAATAACACTGCCGCCGCTGCTACATCTTTTGTGTCACGAGCATAAGGATGATAATTCGGACTAGTTAAATCAATATCAATTTCAAAAGCTGTATTTAGAGCCTCTGTAATAATTACTAAGCCAATTGTGAATACTAAAAGCACCCATTCAATATTTGAAATATTTAAAATAAAACCTAGATAAATTGCTAGTATACCAAAAAATATATGTCCCCAAAAATTATGGGTAGTTTTAAATAAAATACCTAAACCCCTCCAAGCATGATTAGCACTTTTAATTCGGGCAATAATTGAAAATCTTTTTTTTTCTTTAATAAAATTCATATAAAAATTATGGACAAGTGATATCTGCATAATTAAGTGCATCTGATCCAGAAGCTCCGGTTAAAGTTACCCGAGCACAATGATTATCGGTTGCTGACTTTAAAATTATTCCATTCGCACTATTTTCCACATATACATCTCCATTACTCACATTTAATTTTCCATTAATTGTCACAAACTGATTAGCTGGATCTGCATCAAATTTTCCATAAATTAATGATTTAAGTCTCCCCTCTGCTTCACTACCTCTTTCTTGATTATCAATGTATAAATTATTTGAAGTGGTTTCATAATATCCAGCAGAACCACCTAAAGCAACATTATTACTGCCTGTATTTGTAAAAAGTGTTCCTTCGCCTATAGCAACATTATTATCTCCAGTGCTATTTGAGCCAAGAGATCCTTCCCCAACACCAACATTAGAACTACCTGTAGTATTATAATAAAGTGTCTCTTGACCTATGGCAACATTATTACTTCCTGTCGTATCAATATTAAAAGCTTGTGTACCAATAGCAACATTGTAAGACCCTGTAATGTTTAAATTTCCAGCTTGATAGCCCAAAAATATATTTTCTAATGTATTATCTATCCTTCCAGCTAATTCATTATTAACCTTGAAAGTTAGTGGTACGTCATCTTTTGTTCCAATGAAATTGGAACCATCTATAGTGCCTGCATTCCCAGAAATATCCCAAGCATTAGCCACTGTACCACCTGAAGCCCAAGTTAAAACTCCCGAACCATCATTTTCTAGAAAAGTATTTATTCCGCCTTGCGTCACAGGTAAAGTGTAAGAAATCTCTTCTAACTGAGAACCACCTCTAAATATAGAATAATAACTGCCATTTGAATCAATAATTCCTAAGGCTCCATTAATATTAACAAATTGGCCTAACACATCAACACCGAACTTTCCATAAATAAGTGATTTAAGACGACCGTCTGCTTCGTCAGCCCTCGATTGATTATCAATATATAAATTGTCTGAACCAGTTTCATAATAACCTGCATTATTACCTAAGGCAATATTTCTACCACCACCAATATTTCGATTAAGTGAACCAAATCCAACGACAGTATTATTATTTCCTTCTGTATTAGACGAAAGAGATTTTGAACCAATAGCAGTATTACCTATTCCAGTAGTAATACTATATAGAGCATCAGATCCAAATGCAGAATTAAAAGAACCCGTACCACCAGTATTTTGTGTACGACCAAAAAATATATTTTCTGAATTTTCATCTATTTTTCCCACAATTTTATTATTTTCTTTAAAAACTAACGGTACATCATCCGTCGTACCGATAAAGTTGGTAGCTGGGTCAGTGCCTGAATTCCCAGTGAGCCCCCAACCAGAAAAAGAACTTATGCCAACTTTACAATTTGTATCTGTGGGAGCACAGGCTGGGTTTAAAGTTTCGCCAGGAGTAAAGGGAGAGTCCGGTGGTGTAGCATAAGCATTTAAGACAAAGGAGAAAAGAATTAAAAAAAGAACGCTAAAAATAGTCAGAAGATTCTTCTTGAAAAAATGTCTGAGGGACATGGGTATATTATACTAATAAACTAACGAATTTGCCAACCTTTTTTCTCTATTTCTTGTTTTATTTTTACCATAATTGGATTTATCTCTTCATCAGTGAGAGTCCTGTCATATGATTGGAAAATAAGCCTGAAAGCATAAGACGTTTTCCCTTCTTTAGTAAATGAATCAAAAAGATAAGGTTCTTTAACTAAAAGCTCCGTGCCATTTTTAATTAAAATTTGTTTTAATTTTTCTGGGTCTTCTCCTTCTCCTAACCACACGGCAACATCACGAGAAATAAATGGATACACAGACCACATTTTAAATTTATTTTCCGCGCCGTAAATCTTTTCTTCAGGTCCTCGGTCCTCCTCGCCTTTGGCTCGGCCAGACCATTCAGAAAAGACATACGGTGCTTCAGACGTAACAAAAGCATTAGGCTCGGCGTTCTTACAAAAATCTTCCAGGCTCATTTCTTTTATTTCTTTTTTATCACCATATGCCACATGTATTTCTTCTGAGTCTTTTTTGAATATTGTCCCAATTTCAAAAATTTTAATTTCCTTCATTTCTAAAAATGGCAAATTGAGCTGATTCAACTTCAAACTTTCTTTTAACCCATCAGTTAAATTAGTTCTTAAAAACTTTTTATCGGAAGCTGAAGCTAATACTTCTACTTCTCCTTTATCCCTAAAAGCATAAGTCATCACTTCACTATAGCCTTCATTTAAAAGTTTTTCTCGAACAGAAAGCGTCTGAAAATAATTTTTATTAATTTCTTTTTCATATTTTACTTCTGGTATTTTTTCTTCGATTTTTTCATAGCCTAAAATTCTAACAACTTCCTCTGTTAAATCATGTGGCCCGATAAGATCAATACGTAAAAATGGTATTTTTATTTCAAATTCATCCTGCTTTTCAATATATTCAAAATTTAATTTTTTCCAAACACTCTCAATTTCACTTTTTGTAAAAGAAGTCCCAAGTCTTTTATTTATGTAATCAACAGAAATAATAATATTTTTTTGCTCTTGTTTTTGTGGATAAATATCAACAATTTCTTCTATTTCTCCACCTGCTAAATTATAAATTAAATCAGTTATTGCTTTTATAACTATTTCACAAAGTTCTGGTGAAATTTCATTTTCATATCTTTTTACTGCGTCAGTTAAAATATTTATTTTCTTAGCAGTCCTTCGGGTACTAATAGCTTCAAAATTTGCTACCTCTATAATTATATTTTTTGTATTTACATCAACTTCTGCTTTATTTCCACCCTTAATCCCAGCAATAGCTAAAGGTTCTTTTTCATCTGTTATTACTAGCATTGATTCATCTAAATCAATATTTTTTTTATCAAGAGTGGTAATCTTTTCTCCCATCTTTCCATTTCTAATTATTATTTTTTCGCTGGCCAATTTATCTAAATCAAAAGCATGAATCGGCTGACCTAAATCAAACATCACAAAATTGGTCGCATCGACAATGTTATTTATAGATTTTTGCCCTATCGCATTCAACTTTTTTTGGAGCCATTCTGGACTTTCCCCTATCTTAATATTTCTCACAATTCTCCCCATATAACGCAAACACTTTTTATCTTCAATTTTAATTTCTAATTCTGAACCAATATGGCTTTTTGAATGGTCTGGCCGAGTCTGCGAAGCAGACGAAGGAGAACCGAGGACCTGAAAAAAGCCATTTGGTGAAAAAATTTCCAAACTAAAAATCGCTCCGATTTCTTTTGCCACACCCCAATGTGAAAGACAATCATGTGCCCTGTCAGGTAAGATTTTTATATCAAAAATAGTATCATCCCCCACTTTTTCTATTTCATCTACTTCAAAAGAATGAAAAATAATCCCTTCCGCAACTTCCTCCGGGCTCGGTAATTTTTCTTTAAAATAATTTTGCAACCAATTGTAACTGAATTTCATTTTTTTAAATTTGATTAAATCTTAAATCTCCATGATAAGCTGGACGAATATCTGGCATGCCGTATTTTATAACCATCAACCTCTCAAGCCCTGGGCCAAAAGCAAAACCTTGATACTTATCTCCATCAATCCCACATTTTTTTAAAACATTCGGATGAACCATGCCTGCTCCACCCATCTCTAACCATTTACCATTATATTTTAAATCAAACTCAATTGACGGTTCAGTAAAAGGAAAAAAACTTGGTCGAAAACGAAGATTCGTATCGCTACCCAACATTTTTTTATAAAAATGAGATAAAACTCCTTTTAAATGAGATAAATTAATATATTCACCAATTACCAATCCTTCGATCTGATAAAATTGTGTTTCGTGAAAAGCATCGGTAGCTTCATTTCTAAAAACTTTTCCAGGAGCAATAATCGCAAACGGTGGCTTCTTGCCAGATTTCGCAAAATTTTCCATAAAGCGAATCTGAACTGAAGAAGTATGCGTTCTTAAAACTTTATCCTTTTCTCCTTTAATATAAAAAGTGTCTTGCATGTCACGAGCTGGATGATCTTTAGGGACATTGAGCGCGTCAAAATTGTGCCAGATGTCCTCCATCTCAGGTCCAGTCGCCACTTCAAAGCCTAATTCAGAAAAAATTCTGACTGCGTCATTTATTATTACTGAAAGCGGATGCTCCCTACCTCTTTTTATTTCATTACTATTTTCCATTTTACATTCCTCTTAATTTTAAGAAACAATTATATCCATTGATATATTCTAAAGTAAATTCATTATCAAAACTATCATTAATATTTATTTTTTTATCTTTGGTATTTTTAACTTTTTCAAAATAATCTTTCATTTCTTCTTTTCGTATATCACTTTTTAAATATTTCACAAAGTTTCTGATTCTCTCATCAGATTCATCATAAGAAACATTAATATTATGAATAACTAAATCAGACATAAATAATAACAAATTACTTCTTTTTATTAGCTATTATTTAATATGCGCATCATGAATTTCTAATCTACCATCATGGTGCTCTAGTTTAAAATTAGATTTTTGACCATTATGCTCAACTAAAAAATCTGCCCCATGCCCACTCTCAGCTCTTTTAACCATTTCTTTCACTTGTTGTTCGTTCATATGAGTTTCCATATAACTTGCAGCATGAGAGTGCCCACCTGAATCAATATTAAAACCATGTATTAAATCTCCTTTATTTTCATCTGACATATAAATAATTAAAATTAATTAAACTATTAATCTATAAAATATATCATATTTGAGTTATAATTAAAACACGTGTCCCGTTAGAAATTCTTGGACATGATATAATCATAATATGTTTATTAATTTAAATTTCTAATGGGATGCGAAAAACTTACTGGATTTTAATCATCCTTATCACTTTTTTCCTTATTCTAGGCTTCTATTTAGGCTGGCTGGATAATGGCCCAAGACCACTATTTTAAAACCCTTAGGTCTTTCCTAGGGATTTTTGTATATCTCAGCTCGTTTACAATATTCGCATTCGGTATTTTTACCATAAGAATTGTAATTGCAGGGCCTGTTTAACCAATCCCCTTTTTTCACTAAAGCATCATAATCTTTTATGTCTTCTATTAATAAATCAATTTTATCTTGATTAATTACGGTATCATAAAAAATTTCTTTTTCTGTCTTCGCTTCTAGAAATTCTAATCGTGACTCCCGAACCTGCACTTTATTTTTCCTACTTTCACTTATTAAATATGAATACATCGCAAGCTGACGCATATAGCCACTCATTTTACCTTCGTCATCAACTTTTTCTATGTCAGATTTTTTACGAACTCCACCAGTCTTGAAATCTGTTACCCTGACATTTTCTTTATCTAAAGTCTCAATTAAATCGATTTTGCCATAAATATTCAAATGTGGAAATCGATCATCTTTTACGGAAATACTTTTTTCATTTTCATAACCCATTTTGATTTCACTTAAACGATTCTTGACCCACTTAGAAACAATTTCAAATACTTCTTTTTGCATTGATTTTTGTTTCTGCTCATTGCCATATTTGCGTTTCAAAACTTCAGTATTCACTATTTCTTCCACTTCTTTTTGATTTGGTTTTTTATTTAATTTCAAAATCCGATCAATTGAAGCGTGCACGGCATTTCCGAATTCCAAACTCTCACTTTGCATCTCTGGTAAACGAAGTAAATTTCTAAAATACCATTTCCAAGGACATTCAAAAAAATTATTAAGCAGAGAAACTGAAACATTTCTATCTTCATATTCTTTAGCGACCAGTTTTGTGAGCTCTGGTAAACTAAATTTTTCTTCTATAATTTCCCATGGCTTGATGTAAGATTTTGGATTGTGTTTTAAAATTATTTTTTCTGTTTCACTAACACTCTGCTTCTGGAAAAGGTCTGCTGGTAAATCAGCCACTACATGCGCTAATTCTTGTTCTCCGCCTGTATAGGAGTGTATAGCATAAGAAAGCGTACAGAAGCGCTTGGCACGGGTAATAGCCACATAAAGCTGACGTTTTATTGTCTCTTCATCACGCTCTCCCACTTTTTCAGCTACTTTTTCCGGTAAAGCAAAACCTTGTTTTTTCCCAGAAACTAAGGACCTTTCATCTAAATGAGCAATCCAAACATAATCAAACTCTAGTCCTTTTGAAGAATGAAGAGTTAAAATTTTTACTCCTTCTTCGGCACCAAAAACTGCGAGTGGAATATCTTCATCATAAGATTCTAAACGATCAATAAAAATCAAAAATTCTTTCAAAGTGAGTTTTGGATTCTTTTCAATCTGTGAAAGCATAAGGTGTAGAACAGTACGAATAATCTCCACTCGCTCAATCAAATCTTTATGTTCTTTCACCTCCGCTAATAAAAATTCTTCACCGACTAATTGCACCAGTGAATAAACATTCAAGGTTTGTGACTCTTTCAACCATTTTGCTAATTTATTTATCCAATTTTCGGCTTTATCATCCGCGAATAATGAATCATGTTTTTTATTTTTCACTAAATCTACTAAAGAAAAATTTCGCATATCAGCATCAGCAATAAATTTATGCGCCTCTAAGGGTTCCAAGCCAGAGAGTTTATCAAAAAAAGATTCGCTTAAAGAAACGCTGTCATATGGATTATTAATTATTTTTAAAATACTAAAAAATGATTGAGCTTCTTCTTGGTCAAAAAGTCGCAAGGTATTATAGGAAGAAACAGGTAAATCCATATCGTGCAGTATTTGTGCCGCACTACGAGCTTGTCTATTCTTCGGTACTAAAATCGCACAATCATTAATATCAATTTTATGAATCTTGATTTTTTCTTTGATATCTAGAGCACAAGCAATAATTTCATCTCGTGGATAATCCGCTTCCACTAACCTCATCGGATGTGTTTCATCACTATGACTCACTAGTTTTTCTTTCGTCATTTTACTCTCTAGGAGAATATGCGCGGAATCCAAAATAACTTGTGTAGAACGATAATTATCAAGCAGTGTAATTAATTTCGCTTGGCCAAAAGAATTTTTAAAACCTTCAAAATATGAAAGCGAAGCGCCTGAGAAACCATAAATAAGCTGTCTATCATCCCCCACTACGAAAATATTTGGCTTCTCCACTTCACCCCAAACTTTTTGCAAAAATTCATTTTGGACTCCGCTTGAATCTTGATGCTCATCAATTAAAATATACAAATATTTTTCTCGAATATGATTTCGCACATCCTCAGATGTCTCAACCATTTTTACTATTGCTTCTAAAACATCATCATAATCAAAAACATTTTTATCTTTTTTAATTTGCTCATAAATTTCATAAAACTTCACCACTTCTTTACTTCTATTTAAACTCTCAATCTTTTTCAAAACTTCTTTCTTGAGAGTCCCTTTACTCTCGCCGCGAGTAGAAATGTTTTCTTCATTCTCCTCTAAATTTTTTATATCTCTTTCAATCTCAATTAAAAAGTCCTCTGGCGACATCCGGTCACGTTTTAAAATAGAAATTAAGGACTTTAAATCTCGGAAATAACGAGTCGCATCTCCACGAGGTCTTAAGTATTCCCATTCATTGCCGTGCAAAATTTCATCAGTGAGAGCTATCGCATCTATGCCATCTAAGAGTTTCGGTGAAGTGTCTAAATCAAGCGCTCCATAAAACTCCTCCACAATCTGCATACCAAAACTATGAAAAGTAGAGATATTTACATGCGAAGCCGTAGCCCCAATATAATTGCGCAACCGCTCGCGCATTGCTTTCACTCCAGAATTCGTAAAAGTTAAACATAAAATTCCATCCGGACTCGTATCCGTCTTTTTTAAAATGTTCCCTATACGAAGCGCTAAAACTTGCGTCTTCCCCGTCCCTGGCCCTGCCACCACCATCACCGGCCCTTCTATCGTCTCCACCGCTTCCTTTTGTCCTTTATTTAGTTTTTTATACTCCTTCTCAAAAGTTTCCACACTCCTATTTTACTCCATTTTTCTAGTTTTGTCTTTTTAAAACACTTTAAAATTTACCCAATTAAATTCACAACTTTTTGTCTTATTAGTTTAGTTAAAGCTTCTGCCCCTTCCGCGGTAAATACGTCAGGATTTGGAATATCCCAATATTCATATTTATATTTTCCCAACCATTCTGGTATATATTCCTTCTCTGCCATAAAGATAATTTTATCGGCATCAGCTAAATATTCTTCCTTCAGTTGATTACACGTTTCATTTGAAAGGTTTAAACTATATTTTTTCAATTCAAAAATTTCTGGTTCCATACCTACACATAAATAAGGTTTTGAGTTTTGATATCCCTGTTCTAATACATGCGTGCCATAACTCACAGCAAAAGAATCATCTTTTTTAAGTTGATTATAAAAAGCTTTCGCCACTGGACTTCGAAATGTATTACCATGACAAATAAAAACAACTTTTTTCATAAGGCTATTTTACTCCATTTTGTGGTTTTTGTCTGTTAGAAGAATTATTGCCCTTCTACTTTTATACCAAGCTCTTTTGCTTTTTCAGCTAATTTTGCTTTATATTCTACACTTCCAGAAGTATTAGAAGATCCTCTTGAGAGTTTAACTGTTCCATTTCCATCCATACTATTAATAATATAACGATTTAATCCACCCATACCATAAATAGGTTCTAAGTTAGCTTTGTCAATACTTTTCTCAATCGTTTTACCTTTATCAAGAAATTCTTGTATTTTTCTCTGATTTTCTCCTACAGTAAAAGCTCCAAGTTTTTTCTGTTCATTTATATAATTATCATATTTTTCTTTTTTAAACTCTAAAGTATTCCAATCAATTGCCTCAAGTTGAGCAATTTTGTCTAACATGTTTGGATTCATTATATGACCATCAGGAAATTCTTTTTTTACTTCTAAATTTTTATCTTGATTATTTAATGTTATTAATTCTTCTGTTTTACTATTTTCATTAGAATTAGAAGTGGGATTAAAATATTTTTCCATTTCTTCATTAGTAGCATATACAATAAGAGATAGTTGATTTTTAATAAATTTTAAATCTTCTATATCTTGATTTTCATTAGACGACTCTGGTAAGATTGAAATTTTTTCTTCCCATTCAGAAATTTCTTCATTTAACATTTCCAATTGATTTTTTAAATCTTCAATATCCTTGTGTGCAATTTTTTCTAATTCAGCTGGATTTTCAATTTTTACTTTCAAATTTCCAACTGCCTCCTTAGCTTGATCTAAATCTTGCCTTAAATCTTCTTTTGTTGGTGCTATATTTTCTTGCATATGATTAAAAAACAATTACTCTTTTAATTTAATACTTAAATCTTGTATTTTTTTCTCTTCTCTTTTTGTTTTTATACCTTTTAATAAAAAAAGAGCTTTCTCCCTAAGTCTTTTTATTTCACTTAAAGAATTTTGGTATATTTCTTTAATTTTTTGAGCTTTTTCTTCGTCTGTCATATAATGATATTATACTATTTTATAACCACTTTTTTCAAATGCATCTTGGATTTCCAGAAGAAAAAACCAATAATAATAAAGGTTGCGAGGGGTGAAGTATATTCAGGCACTTTGTGGCCGAAGCTCTGAATCAGCATAATAATTCCTAGAACTAAGATAGAATACATCGCACCGTTTTTGAGGTAAATATATTTTTTAATACGTTCAATGTTGCCAATAGTGAGCTGACGAACCATCACTGCGCCTAAACCATTTCCTAATAGTATTAAAGGCACAGACAAAGTGAAAGCGAAAGCCCCGAGTACTCCGTCTATAGAAAAAGTCGCATCAATAATTTCTAAAAAGAAAAGTTTACTTAAATCCGAGCGCACACTGTTTTTTAATTTCTTTTCTTCCGCTTCGGCACTTTGCTTAAAACCGTGTGTAATAAAAAATAAAGTAGAACCGATGACTGCCCCGAAACCCATCATGCTATTTTGTTTAAGTGCAAAATAAGAAACGACAGTTAAAAGGATAGAAACGAAAGCATAAAACCAAACTCCCCTTTCCATAAAAAATTTCTCGGTGCGAGGTAAACCTAAATGTTTATCCTCTAAAAAAAGCCAGTGCAAAAATAAAAAGATTAAAAACATTCCACCTGCCATAAGAAGAATCGGAGCAGATTGCTCTATGGAATGTTTGACCGCTATGTCACCCGAGAAAGCTGCGGTAAAGGCCTGTATTGGGCCCAAAGAAGGGTTAAAACCCCAAACGATTGCCCAGGGTAGTAATCCACGCACCAAAAATACAGCAATCAAAAGCCCCCAAGCTAGGAACCATTTACGAGCCTTGGCATTCATTGTCCCCAAAACCTCAGCATTGATAATCGCATTATCCACCGACGAAATAGTCTCAAAAAACGAGAGTCCTACGACTGTAATTAATGCAGAAAATAACATAATTATATTATACCCTCTCAGTGAATTTTTAGCCAAAAATTCAAAAATCCCTAGGTCTTTCCTAAGGACTCAAAATTATTCATTTACATAAATTTCCGCGATAGCGTAAATATATGTTTTTTATATTAAAGTTAATTTAGAAAAAAATGAATTTATTTATCGCACTACGGTAGACACGGTAAGGTTTCGGACCCACGAATGATTTGTCGTTAATGAAAATAGTCGGAGTGCCGTAAATATTTGTTTTATTTAATTCTTCCACTTGTTTACTGACTGCTTCTTTGGTTTCAGGACTCTTGGCACATTTATTTATGGCCTTCACATCTAAATTGAAATTCTCTAAAATTTTATCCGAATTTGCCGGATCTAAAATATAATTCTTATCATTGGCAAATAAATATTTATTCAAATCCCAAAATTTATCAGGCGCTTCTTTATTTACACAATAAGTTATATCAGCCAAATTATCCGTAACATTCCCTTTCGCTGGATAGTGTGCAAAAGTAAAATTAGCCTTTTTATTTTCAACTAACTTCAAAATATTTGGATAGGCTTTACGGGAATAATCACAATCATAACAACCGATAAATACCACATTGTCTTTTGAGCCGACATTTTTTGTTGGAAAACCGGAAAGGTCAATATTTTTTAAAGTAACATTTTTTTCAGTTTTTTGGGTAACTCCACAAGTCTCTCCTTCCCCTGCATTTACCTCAGTGACTTTATTATTACTCCCCGATGGATCAAAAGCACAAAAACCTGATTCATTTAAACCATTACAACTGCCATAGACATAAAAATTGTACCCTCCGCGTAAAACCCAGAAAGTACTACCTACCATCAAAATGAAAAAGATCCAAGATAAAATCTCATAATGTTTATTCACCATTCTGGCCAAGAAAGTAGAGCGATTGATTATTTTAGACAAAATTTTTCCTTTTATTTTATCTTTAAAAGTACTGTTGCAAGCACGAAAAGTGATTCTTCTGAAAATACAATCAAAAGCCTCCTTTGCTAGTGCTCGATGTGAGGCACTAAAGATTCCCATGATTCCAAATATAATTAAAGCGATTAGACAAGGCATAGTTTTATTTATCCGGCACAATCTATGGTGCTTAGGAAAATATTTTTAATATTTTAGTTAAACTTGTAATAAATTTTCCAACCTCTTCTTCAGTGTTATAAAAGTATAATGAAACTCGTAGAGAATTGCGAATTTTTTTCGCATTAAACCACGAATGTACACAATGCTGTCCAGAACGAACTGCAATATTGTCCATATTATCAAGCATGATAGCGAATTTGTGCATATCCGTGTCTTCAATATAAAAATTAATAATGCCAGACCGGAGACTTGGATCCTCAGGCCCGATAATTTTTATCTGTGGAAACTTTTTTAACTCTTCGGTAATATAGTTATTTAATTTTAATTCATGTTCTTGAATGTCAACAAAATAAAGACCGCTCAAATATTTTACTGCCTCACCCAAACCGATGATCCCAGCATAGTCCTGCAAGCCTGCTTCAAATTTTTCTGGTATTGGTAAAAATTTATAATCAGTATAAGTCGTAGACTCCACTGTATCTCCACCAGTTAAAAAAGAACCTAAACTTTCCAATAATTTTTGCTTGCCATAAAATACTCCAGTGCCCGTCGGGCCCAACATTTTATGTCCAGAAAAGGCTAAAAAATCCACATCTAATTCTCGGACATCTATTTTTTGATGAGGAATACTTTGAGCGGCATCTAAAAAAACTAGAGCCTTATTCTCATGTGCAATTTTAATTATTTCCTTGGCCGGAATCGTCACCCCATCTAGATTGGAAGTATGGCCGAGAGCTACAAACTTAGCACCTTTTATTAAAGCTTTAAAATTATCTAAGTTAAAAGTATTATCTGCATTTGAAGGAATTATTTTTACTTCAATGCCGATTTTGTCACGAAGCACGAGCCAAGGCACGAGGTTGGAATTATGTTCTTTATCTCCGATTAAAACTACATCACCTTTTTTAAATGGGTATGCGTTCGCCAATAAATTTATCGCCTCAGTCGTATTGCGAACAAAAATAATTTCTTTTTCACTTTTGGCATTAATAAATTTAGCAATTAATTCCCGAGCCTCTTTAACTTTTTTTGTTGCCCTATCTCCAAGCTTATGTGAACTACGTCCCGCACAAGCTGGATATTCGTAATAATACTCATTCATAGCATCTACCACACTGTCGGGCTTCAAACTCATACAAGCACTATCAAAATAGACTGGTATAATCCCCTTTACCCCTTCCCTTAATATTTTAAAATCTGCTCTTGTTTTCTCTGTATTTAACATAATTATTTTTTGATTGTAGCATATTTACCCACTTTTGTCCTATGGATTTTGAAGGCTAAAGCACCTATTCCAAGCCTCTCCCCTAAAGAATTTGCAATTACTCGCACATATGTACCACTACTACATTTTATTTTAAAACTGACCAGAAAAAATTTATCTTGCATACTTTCTGAAAGTTTTTCTCGCCAGATATTTAAAATTTCAGCTTGTCTAAAATCACCTTTTACTTTTACTATTCTTTTCTCTATTTGCTTCAAAAGATTCTTTTTCGTTATTTGTTTTATTTTCATAAACTTTAAAGTTTTAACCAAAACTTCTCTATTTGGTATTTTTACTTCTTCCCCAGCCCGTGCATAAACAAAAAGTGGTTTGCCTTGAACTGTTTTCGAAGAATATATTGGATAAGTCTGTTTAAATTTACCGATAAAATGTTTTAAGTTTTTTTTAATTTCTTGAGTTAATTCTTTTTGATTCTTAATCACCGCGAGGTGTGACCTAGTGAAAACTATTTTTCCTAAGATATCATATGTATCTGTCGCCACGCCGAACAAAACTTCAAATTCATATTCTTTCTCTAGGGCTAAATATTTTTCTTTCTTTTTCGTTTCTTCCCCAGCAAGTATGATTAAAACCCCACTCGCCATCGGGTCCAACCTGCCAGCATAAGTCATCGAAATATTTTTATATTCTTTATGTTTTTTACGAAAAAACTCCAATGCTTCGAGCGGAGTTTCACCTTCTTTTTTATTTAGAATTACTACTTTTTTCACGAATTTTTCTTTCCAATTGATCTATTTTATTATCCATATCTTTGATTGAAAGTTTAATCGCTGAAATTGCCTCGAATTCACTTTCTATTTCTATTTCAGTTTTTTGGTTCAATCTTTTTTCTCCTCGAAGTCCAGAAAGAATGAGTTCATTACCAATAAAGCTTGAAGTAAAAGCTCCAGTAAATGATAATATTATTGCCCCCACGACAAAAGAAAGCGGCCCGTCCCACCAAGGGCTATACATCAAATCAGTGGTTAAATTACTATGAAAAGAATTAAATATTAAATGAATAAAATCAGTACTATGCCAGACCCCTCGCCAAAAAAGTACGATACCAATACCCACTATTAGGGCATAGAATTTCGGTCGATGGCTTAAATAAATTATTAATTTTTCTTCAAGCTTTTTGATATGTTTCATAAAAATATTCTAACATATTTAAACTTCTGGCTCCACATG
>CAIJZZ010000059.1 GCA_903825255.1 uncultured bacterium | reverse complement strand
CAGTTTATGCAGACAACGATCTCGAACTCTTCAAGGTTGAAAATGAAATAAAATCAATGCTTGAATCAAAATTAATCTATATAAAACCAGCTCTTTTCCAACAAGAAGATGGTTTCAAGAGTGTTATTCCAACAGGAACAGATTTACTTGGTATCCATCAAAAATTAAATTCTGAGCCACTTTCCAGTATCTTTCCATTCGTTTCTTTTGACCTTACTTCCACGAAAGGAATACTTTATGGAATAAATAGACACAATTCTAGTTTGGTGATTTTCGATAGGTTTTCTTTAGAAAACTACAACTCTGTGACTTTTGCTAAGTCTGGTTCTGGAAAATCTTATATGACAAAACTAGAAATTCTAAGATCTCTAATGTTTGATATTGATGTAATAGTAATCGACCCAGAAAGAGAATACGAATATCTAGCCGAAGCAGTTGGTGGAAGATATTTTAATATTTCTCTTTCTTCTGATCACCATATCAATCCTTTTGACTTACCAATTCCAAGAGAAGATGAAACTGCTGAAGATGTGCTTCGATCAAATACTATAAATTTAGTCGGGCTTTTCCGTTTAATGTTAGGCGGACTTTCCCCAGAAGAAGATTCGATGGTAGACCGAGCCATAATGGAAACTTATGCGATGAAAGACATCACTCCAAATTCAGATTTTTCAAATATTCAACCACCTTTGCTTTCAGACTTTGAGATGGTTCTTTCCGGAATAGAAGGCAGTGACTCTGTCATTCAAAGACTCCTAAAATATACAAAAGGTTCTTGGTCAACTTTTTTAAATAGACCTTCAAATGTGGATATTAATAAAAAATTTATTGTTTTTTCTGTTCGTGATATGGAAGATGAATTAAAACCAGTCGCGATGTATATCGTCATGCATTATATTTGGAATGCTGTTCGTAAAAATCTTAGAAAACGTCTTCTTGTTGTTGATGAAGCTTGGTGGATGATGAAATCCGAAGATACTGCTTCCTTCCTCTATTCTATCGCCAAGCGAGGCCGTAAATATTTCCTTGGGCTTGCTACTATTACTCAGGATGCGGCAGATTTTATGAATTCTCCTTATGGAGTGCCGATTATTACCAACTCTTCTATCCAAATGCTTTTAAAACAATCCCCAAGTACTATCGATATTTTACAAAAAACTTTCAACTTAACCGATGAGGAAAAATATTTATTACTTGAATCTGGAGTCGGGGAAGGTATTTTCTTTGCTGGAACCAAACATGTGGCTATCAAGGTTATCGCTTCTTATACTGAAGACCAAATCATCACTTCTGACCCATCTCAAATCCTCTCTATTAAAAAAGCTAAACAAGAATTAGAAGAAGATAAAATGGGTATAAAAAGATAAAAAAGTGTTATAATATATTTATGGTAACGAAAAGATTTATAATTCTATTTTCAATATTCTTTTGTGTGTTTTTTTCACTTAGAGCTTCAGCCCAACTCCTCCAAGGCAATGACTTATCTTTAACTCTCGATCCCCAATATCCAGGAATAAATACTTCTGTTAATGCAAGTATATCAAGCTATGTGGTTGATTTAAATAAAACAAATATTTCCTGGATTTTAAATGGAAAAACAGTTTCCATTGGAGTCGGTAAAAAAGATTTTACTTTTACAACTGACAATACCGGTGCAACGCTAACTATCGGAGTCAGTGTTGAAACGGCTGATGGAACTGTTGTAAATAAAGAAGTAACCATCATCCCTACAGGTGTAGATATGCTTTGGGAAGCTCCTGATTCATATGTGCCACCTTTTTATAAAGGTAAAGCTCTATTGGTAGGAGAAGCAGTAGCTAAAGTGGTGGCTATACCGACCGGAGGAGACAAAGGAGGTATTATTTATGCTTGGAAGCAAGATGATTCACTTCAAGCAGATTCTTCTGGTTATGGTAAAAATTCTTATCTATTCAAAAATAGTTATTTAGAAAAAGAAAATGTTGTTGAAGTAACTCTCTCAAGTTTAATTACTGGTAATAACTTGGGAGCGGGAACAATCACCTTAACTTATATACAACCAAAAATAAATTTTTATGAAAAAAATCCAACTCTCGGGACAAAATGGGAAAATGCTCTCACTGATGGTTTTACCATAAATAATACCGGAGAAACCCTTGTCGCTGAACCGTACTTTTTCTTTCCAAAAGATTTAACCTCTAATGCATTAAATTTCCAATGGTTACTCAATAATTCTCCTGTAACTACTCCAACCCCCCAAAATAAACTCAGTGTCAAACCAGAAGCTGGCACCTCCGGCCAAGCTTTGATTAACTTATCACTAGAAAACGTAAATACTTTATTCCTAAATTTAACCAAAACCCTCAATGTTAATTTCTAAAAAATTAAAAAAAATATTAGTTTTAATCTTTATTTTAGTCTTTGTCTTTTTAACAAAACAAAATATAGTTTTTGCACAAACATATGATCCTTATATCAATGCACTTAAGGGCAGTAGAATAGAAATTGGTTCAACTACTGATTCAAGTATCACCCTTAATTGGACTGTAAATATTAATAACTATGATTCGGGTAGTAGTAATGATATGGCAAGATATGTAGATTACCACAGAGCAATAACAGGTGATGTTAGTGATTATATGTGGATTGCTATGGAAACACAGGCTAGTGCAAATGGAGTGTGGTTACCTGAGAGTAACACTTCTTGGGCAGGGATTAATTTATCAAAAATACTCACAACTGCATGGCACGCAAAGGGTGGATCTGGTTGGCCACCTATCGTATCAGGTTCAGTAACCTTTGAGGGCGTAAAACCAGAAAAGGCATATTTGGCATATTTATTTTATAGATCTGATAGCGGGGGAGAAAAAGGAGGGTATAATGAAGTGCTTGCAGATGTAAGTGGTTCTTCTGTTTCAACCGCAAAAATATGTACAAAAGAAGATTGTTATAATGTTGCTATTAGTAATTTAGTTACAACAAAAGGAGAAATAAAATTAAATACCGGGCTCCCTGATGTAACAACATCTCCAAATCCTGAAAAAATTGAATTATCTTCTTATGCGTTCAAGGGAAATGTAGTTAGAAATACCACTAATGTTGAATCAGCAACTGCTTGGTTTAAATGGGGACAAAATAAAACTAATCCAGAAAAAACAACTCAACAAATAACCTTATCAAAGGATGGGGATTTTACTATTCCTGTTGCTTTGACTAATTTTCAATATGGTATTACTTATTATTTTCAAGCATGTGCAAAAAATAAATTAGGGGAAATATGTAGTGAAAATATAGAAAGTGTTACTCGTTTAGAAAAAGATGAATATGCTCCTCCAGAGGTTCCTCCTTCTAAATCTACAGATCTTACTTACAATCCATTGGCTCCTTTGCCTGGTATAGGAGGCATTAATGGCCCGATAGATACAGCTAAATCAAATGCGTTTAGTGATTATTTAAATAAATTAATTTTACTCTTCATTGGACTCTGTGCAGTTCTAGCTTTTGTAATGATTTTTGTTGGCGGTATTGAATATATGACTAGCGAACTTGTCTCAGGAAAAGCTGCCGGTATAGAAAAACTCACCAATGCAGTTCTTGGATTACTTCTCGCCCTCGGTGCTTTTGTGATTTTAAACACCCTAAATCCTGAATTATTAAACATAGGATTAAATAATATACCAAAGGCAACAATAACAATTGATAGTTTTGATGTTTCTGGGGCATTAACTTTTGATGGTCAACCAATAAAAGTTGATTTTAATAAAGTAGCTTACCCAGCCGCAAAGATTGCTGGAGAAAAAACTGGAGTAGATACAGCCTTTATTTTGGCTATATTCGCCCAAGAGACAAGTAGTGGTAGTAATACGGGAAAATGTAATTATCTTAATGCAAATATGGCTACTAGCTCTGATCCAAATAAGGATCAATTAACGGCCTTAAAAAAAATTGCAACTGACTTAAAGATTGATTACACCAAAATTAATATGTCGTGTAGTGGAGGTGGTAGTAATAATGGTGGGGCAATTGGACTTACTCAGTTTATCCCTACTACATGGCTTCAATTTAAGGACAATGCTGCTGTGCTCTTAGGACATCAACCAAACCCATGGGATATCGGAGATGCCTTAATGATGGCAGCCTTAAAATTAAAAAATGATGGAGGTGTCAACGACCAACTAGGCGCTGCCTGCCATTATTTTGGTAGTTGTTCTAGTACAGTTAGTTGCGGTGGAGGAACAAATGGAACTTATGGGCAATGTGTAATGGGTAAAAAATTAAGCATACAACAACAAATTACTGACTCAATAAATAAAGGTCAAATAACTTAAAATAAAATTTTATGACAACAAAAAGAATAATCATTTTAGTTTTAATACTAGCCATGATAACCGTCGCGGTTTTCGGTTTCTTTTATTTAAAAACACCCACCACTCCCACTACTGGTACATCTTCAGGCACAAACTTTTTTTCTAATATTTTTTCTTTTGGTAAAAGCAACACTACTAACCCAACGACAAATTCTGGAACAGAAAACAACTCAAATTTTATTCCTTCCGGCCAGGAAAATTCACCAGTAACTTTAAAAAAGGTTTCTGGTATGCCAGTCGCTGGTTTCGGCTTGTTTAATAAAGAAGTTTTAAAACAAACAACACCTGAAACAACCCCAGCGATAGAAACAACTACTACCAATAAAACTACTACCTCAAAAATAATTAAAATAAACACCCCAGCTACAGAATTTAAAGGAGCTGTCCGATATGTAGACAAAGCTACTGGTAATATTTACCAAACCTTTACCGACAATCTTGAAGAACATAAATTTTCCACAATGGTTATTCCTCAGATTTATGAGGCCTCTTTTACTAATAATGGAGGATCTGTAGTGATGCGTTATCTAAAAGAAGATGATACAACTATAGAAACCTTAATTGGTAATTTTTCTAAAGAAGTTTTAGGGATAGATTCTCTGAGTGACAAAATGAATGTTTCCTTTTTACCAGAAAACATTACTGATTTAAGTATTACTCCTGATTCTTTAAATATTTTCTATTTATTTAATTCAAATGATAGTGCTATCGGTATCTCCGCTGGTCCACAAGGAGATATAAAGAAACAAGTTTTCAGTTCTTCCTTCACAGAATGGCTTTCTCAATATGTAAACACTAAAATGATTACATTGACGACGAAGCCCTCCGCTCTAGTTCCAGGCTTTATGTATTCAATAGACCCAGCTAAAAAGGGAATGAATAAAATATTAGGAAATATAAATGGTCTCACTACTCTCACGAGCCCTGATGGAAAATTAGTTTTATATAGTAATAATAATTTAGCACTTAATATTTATAATATAGACACTAATAAAGTAACTTCTGTTGGTGTCAGGACTTTGTCAGAAAAATGTGTTTGGAATAAATCAAGTGATAAAATATATTGCGCTGTGCCAAAATTCGTGAATCAAGGTAGTTATCCAGATAGCTGGTACCAAGGAGAAGTTTCTTTTGCTGATAATATTTGGCAAGTTGACCCAATAAATGGAAACACTATTATGTTAGCAGACCTAAGCTCTATGAGGATGGGAGAGGATATAGATGCTATTAAACTAGCAGTAGAAGATACTGGAAATAATCTATTTTTTGTAAATAAGAAAAATTCTTATCTTTGGGAACTTAATCTAAAATAAAAAACTTACTCTTTTTATATAGTACCTATATATTTAATTACGACTCTGCGAGAAAGCCCTTCACCGGTGGATTCAGTTTTTAAATCTGTTTCATTGGAAAGAAATTCATGCACAATTCTACGCTCATAAGCAGACATTGGATCAACTTCAATACTTGATTTAAAATATCTAGCCCTTTCCGCCATCATATGTGCTATTGTATGAATATTTTCTATATGTTTTTTTTGAAAGCCATTTATATCTATTAAAATATTTGAAGTAATTGGTCTCTCGTTCTCTATTAGGGGTGTTTTAGACTCTATTATCCTCCTTATAAGGTTGTTTAAGGCAAAAAGGGCCTCACCTCCGTGTGCGGTAAAATAATACGGCTCAGCGACGTTTATAGAATACCAAACTGTTTTTCCAGCATCTTCTTCAACTATAATTTCTTTTACAGAAATAGTGGTTTTTTCAATAATTTCTTTTATTAAATTTTTTATTTCTTCTTTATCCATAATTTTTATTTTACAACTAAATCAGCTTTCTTTTTTTTACTTATATATATTTGTTGCCAGATGGTAAAGATATTACTCGTAATCCAATATAATGCAACTGCACCTGAAATCTTATAAGCAATCAAAACAACGATAATCGGAAAAATGTATTTCATTTGCATATTCATACTACTTGCTAAACTATCTTGAAAAGAACGGGTCTTACTTGAAGAAGGTATTGGTTTAGGCATATAATATGCTTGAAAAAATTGGGAAGCACCAGCAAGTAAAGCTAGGAGAATACTTGGCTTACTAATATCTAAAAGACCTAGAAAATTCATGTTTGGGTTCATTGGAACATGAATAAAAGAATATAAAAAATCACTATTGAATTTTATACCATTAATAAATACAAAATATAGAGCAAAAATTATAGGTATTTGAATTAAAACTAAAAGACAGCCTGAAAAAGGGTTAGTTTTATTATTCTTATAAAGTTCCATTGTCAGCCTCGCTTGTTCTTCTTTACTAACACCACTTTCTTTTATTTTTTTTATTTCAGGGTTTAAAATATTCATTTTAGCCTGACTTTCAATAGATCGTTGAGAAAGAGGGAAGAGTATAGCCTTAACTAAAAGAGTTAAGAGAATTACCGCAATCCCAACGTCTCCGCCTGGAATAACAGAAACTAAGAAAGCTAAAGCATTTATTAAGGGTTTATATAAGATAAGATTCCAAAGTTGTTGCATCCTCTAATCTTATATTAAAATACAAAAAAAACAACTTATTTAAGATGTTTAACTAACTTTATTGGAGTATATCAATATGATTTTTTTGCCAAGGATGACAACGTATAATTCTTAAAAAAGAAAGTTTAATCCCTTTTAAAATACCGTATTTATTTATGGCTTCTTTGGTATATTCTGAACAAGTAGGATAAAAAACACAAATAGGTCTTTTAATAATACCTATCTGTTTTAAAAAACCAGTATCTAAAGATAGGGTTTTTTGGTAAAGATTAATTAATTTTATGAAGAATGTTTTTAATTTCATTTTCGAGAATTAAAGGATTATCTTCTGCTTTATTAAAAATAAATACACCAATAAGCCCGGATTTTATTATATTTAAATGTTTTTTAAGGGCAATATACCCTATACGCCTTAAATGATTGCGTTCTACGGCTTTTGGGGCTATTTTTTTAGGAGCAATAAAAGAAATCTGGAATATTAAATCTGTGGATTTTATATATTTAAAACTTAAACTAGTAGAATTAATAAATTTTCCATTTTTAAAGACCTTTTCTACTGTCTTTTTATTTACTCTATTTACTTTAGGAAGCATATTAATTAGATACTCAACCCATAAAACCCTTTAAATATAAGGTTAGACAGTGAGTTTGGCTCGTCCTTTTTTCCTTCTTCTAGCAATGACATTGCTACCATTCTTTGTTTTAGATCTAACTAAAAAACCATGTGATTTAGCTCTTTTTCTTTTATTTGGTTGGTATGTTTGCGACATTTTTATATTCTATAACATTATTTTTAATAAATCAATTATTTTTATATCTACATAACAAATATTAAAAAGTTATTTAGAAGAATATTTAGCTTTTTAAAAAAGTTATCAACAGTTTATAAACATAGTTAATAAGTTTTGGCAATCCTTTTTTGGGAAAGAGAATAGTATAATACCCTAGCAATGGATACAAAAGAACTCTGGAAAAATTGTTTAGTAGAAATAGAAGGGGAACTTTCAAAAGCTAATTTTAGCACTTGGTTTAAAAACACTTGTATTTTAAGAGAAGAAAATGGGGTTGTTTTTGTTGGCGTACCTAATGGATTTGTACGTGATTGGTTAAAAAATAAATATCATAAATTAATCACAAAAACAATTGCAGATGTTTATCAAAATATGCGAGCAGTTGATTATGTTATTACAAAAATAGAAGCTATAAAACAAGAGTTACCGGGTTTAAATATAAATTATTTAAATAAAGAATTACCTTTAAAAGACTTATATATAAGTCCTGAAGATAATTTAAACCCTCGTTATCGTTTTGATTCTTTTATTGTTGGATCATTTAATGAGCTCGCTTATGCTGCCTCCCAAGCAATAATAGAAAACCCTGGAACTAAATATAACCCATTTTTTGTTTATGGGGACACGGGTTTAGGAAAAACTCATTTAATCCAAGCAGTTGGTAATTCTATAAAAGAAAAATATCCAAATAAAAAAGTAAATTATATAACTTTAGAAAAGTTTGCTACTGATTTTATAAATTCACTTCAAGGAAATAAAGCAAATTCTTTTAAGGAAAAGTATCGTAAATATGATCTTTTAATTATTGATGATATACAGTTTATTGGTAAAATGGAAAAAATTCAAGAAGAACTTTTCCATACTTTTAATACTTTTTATGAAAATAATAAACAAATTATCTTTTCTTCTGATAAACACCCAAACTATATTCCTGAATTAGCAGATCGTCTTAAGTCTCGCTTCGCTGCTGGAATGATAGTAGATGTTTCAGAACCTGAATATGAATCTCGTATCGCAATCTTAAAAGTTAAATTAAAAGAAATGGGTGTAGAGTTAGAGCCGGAAATTGTGGAATTTATTTCTTCAATAATTCAAGGTAATATAAGGGAGTTAGAGGGAAGTTTAAACACTATTGTTTGCCAATATAGATTAAAAAATAGGCCTCTTTCATTATCTGAGGTTAAAACTTTATTAAAAAATAATATTAAACCTAAAAAGAACGTTTCAATTAAAGATGTAGTAAAAATTATTAGTGATTATTATAATCTTGAAGAATCTTCTGTTTATGAAAAAACCAGAAGGAGAGAGATTGTTAAAGCTAGACAAATAGTAATGTATTTATTACGTGAAGATTTTAATGTTTCTTATCCATTAATTGGCCAAAAATTAGGGGGAAAAGACCACACAACAGTTATCCATTCATATTTAAAAATAAAAGAAGATTTAAAAAATGATCCTCAATTATTGCAAGAAATCGAACAAATAAGAATTATGTTTAAATAGTTGTTGATAAAGGGTTTAAAATAGTATTAATAAAT
>CAIJZZ010000058.1 GCA_903825255.1 uncultured bacterium | reverse complement strand
TTTCTTTATATTTTTCTTTTTTGTTTAATAATTCAATTTCTTTTTCAACAAGGTCATCCTTTTTTTCTTCAATCATGATTCTTACTATTTCTACTATATCATCTAATTCATTTTTGATGATTTCATCGGTTTTTATTTTTTGCATTTTTTTATCTCCAGTCTCACTATCATTTTTGTAAGATTCTATTTTAGTGGTCGGTAAATTTTTTTCAATTTCTACACCAATTCTTGTTCCAGGTTTATCTATAATTTCTTCAATTTTTTGTTCAGCTGCAATTTTTTCTTCAATTTTATCTAAATGTGAACTACTGATTCCTTTTTTTATAAAATTTATTTTTTTTCCTTCAGGCATATATTAATTCATTTTTTTAACCTTATAATTCTCTGGTGCGACTTTTAAATATTCTTCTAATTTTGTGCGATTTAGGAGTCCTGCTTGAGCACCTATTTGTTGCACTACCGACATTGAATTTATTGGTCCCCAAGTGAGGGCTTCAAGTGGTGTTTTGCCTAAGGCGAGCGCTGCCGTAAAGGTTGAAGAAAAAGCATCTCCTGCCCCAGTGCGTTCAAATGGAGGAGCAATGTCTGGATAAATTGGAATGAACCATAATTCATTATTAAAGTAAGCATAAGCACCATTTGGTCCATCACTAATGACTACGATTTTCGGTCCGAGTGCTTGCAGTCCTTTGGATAATGTTAAAACATCTTTATTCTCAATATTTAAAATTCTTTCAGCTTCTTCTAAATTACAAAAGAAAACTTCTGTGCGAGTGTAAATCTCTTTTAATTTATCTGTACCGAATTTTATTTGAAATGTGCCAGGCTGAAAAGCTAATTTTGTTTTCGGATGTTTTTGTAAATAATTTATTATTTCAGAATGAAAAGGTAAAGAATTTTCTCCTAAAGAACTTAGATAAATCCAAGCTGGAACATTTGACTCTTTAGTGTTGGTCCAAGTACGGTCAAAACTTTCATGTTTGATCAAAATTGTGCGATCAATGTCATACCATAAGACATAATGATAATTTGTATTTTTACCTTTTTCAGTTTTAATAAATGTTGTATTGACTTTTTCTTCTTTTAGTTTTTTTAGGCAATCTTCTCCATTTTTATCAGCACCAATATTAGTTATTAAAGCAGAATTTAAACCTAAACGAGCAGCCGCGACGGCAGCATTGGGACTGTTGCCGACAGATGGAACGATGTTGACAGATTCATAAGGAATTTTATCTCCGAAACGTAAACAAAGTTCACAACCTTCTTTATCGATATTACAATGCACATGTGCATCCTTTAATCGAATAAAAGCATCGATGACAATATCCCCAATTGCCAAGAAATCTATTTTCTTCTGTTTATTAAACATGATATTATTATACTATTAAAAAATAAATAAACAATTTATGTCTAAAAAAATAACTCTAGCTGTGTTGTTTTTTGTTTTCTTCTTAGGTTTTAAAATTGCTTGTGCTGAAGTGCTTATCAATGAAATAAAATATTCTCCGACCACTTCACAGTGGATAGAAATTTATAATAATACTGATTCAGATGTAGATATAACGACTTATAAAATATTAGATAATAGTGTAAAGACGGGACACAGCATATCAGCTTATAATAATGGCTCTAATTTAATACCTAAAAACAGTTTTGGTATAATCGCTAAAGTGCCGGAAGATTTTAGTGCAAATAACTTTCCGATATTTAAAAGTGCACTTAATATAAAGGTGTCTGCAGATAACGTCGTTCTTAAAAATAATCTTGGAGAGAATGTCGGTGCGACTGTTATTATCGATGGTTCTGCCACTGATGGTAATTCATTACAATTGATAAATAATGAATGGAAAGTTTCTTTACCGACTCCAGGCTTAATAAATAAAATTAGTATTATTGTAACCCCTAATACTCCTTCAGGTGGTGGACCGATTTTAACTAGCTCTCCTGATATTTCA
Source organism: uncultured bacterium (assembly GCA_903825255.1). Taxonomy (GTDB): domain Bacteria; phylum Patescibacteriota; class Minisyncoccia; order Phycocordibacterales; family UBA9973; genus UBA9973. The sequence goes on along the minus strand of CAIJZZ010000058.1, from coordinate 8,610 downwards.
ACTACTACAAGTAGTAATAATAACGACAACGTAGCTAATTCTTTGTCTTCTTTTTCAACTTCTACGATTAAAACAAAAATATCAGTACCAACTTTAGCTTATGCTAGATTGCCAATTAAATTTCAAGCTAGTACTACTGGACTTTATGGTGAGACTTTACACCTCGGAAAATATTTTTGGAATTTTGGCGACGGTGATTTTAAAGAACAAGTTAATCAATTTGGAAATTTTACCCATACATATGCTTATCCCGGAGATTACGTAATTTTATTGGAATATTATCAAAATCCTTATTCTGAGATTCCAGATACTGTAAATAAAACCAATATTAAAATAATACCTCTAGATATATCTATTTCAAAAGTAGGAGATGAAAAAGATTTTTTTATAGAGCTTAGTAATAATTCTCCCTATGAAATAGACGTTTCTGGCTGGATACTTTCAAATGGAATAAAACAATTTGTTTTGCCAAAGAATACTATTATTTTATCTCAAAAAGGAATAACCTTGGCACCTAAAATAACTAACTTTGTTTCAGGTGATGAAAAAAATTTAAAATTAATTTCTCCGACAGGAGAAATAATCTCTGATTATGGAGTTTCAATTTTGCCGTATGTTGCTCCAGAAGTTTCTCAGGCTCCAGTTAGTTCAATTATTCCAACGATAGAAAATAATAGTGAAAAAAAATTAGATACTGAAAATATTAAAGTTCAAAAACAAGCTGGTACTTTACCAAAGATTCAAATTCAAAATAAAAATCTAGAAGCAGTTGCCATCAATAGTCAGATTATTCCTGAAACTAGTTCTAAAAATTATTATTTTCCTTATATAATTTTTGGATTCTTTTTAGTTGCTTCTGGTTTCGGTGTTTATTTTATTCGTCGAAAGAATATTTTACCCCAAACAGAAAAAGGCGACGATTTTGAAATTTTAGATGAATAGCTTATAATTAATCTATGTTTAAAAATTATATACTTAAAAAAATGCTTCGTGCCCAAGGTGTACCAGAAGCGCAGATTGAGATGGTTTTAAATATGATGGAAAAAGATCCAGAACTTTTTAAAAAGATCACCTTAGAGATTCAAGAGAAAATAAAAGGTGGTATGGATCAGACGGCTGCTTCTATGGAAGTAATGAAAAAGTATGAGGCTGAATTAAAAAAATTAGTTTAATAATCCCGATACTAAAGCAAAGTTTAGTATAGGACAAAAAAATGGAACAAATTAAATCTTTAGCTAAGGGTAGAAAAAAAATAATCTATATTATTATAGCCTTTGTTTTAATTGTTATAGTATTTTTATTTTTCAAAAATAATAATACTCAGGAACAGACCATAACCATAAAAAATGGTGATTTTTTAGACCAAGTTTCAGTTTCTGGAAAAGTCGTGGCAGCGAAAGATGTTGATCTAGGTTTTTATCAAGGTGGTAGAATTGCTTCGATTAAAGCGCAGGTAGGTGATACCGTTTCAGCTGGGACAATTTTAGCTAATATTGAAAATGGTGATTTACAAGCTATCCTAACACAAAAAGAAGCAGCTTTAGAAGGACAACAAGCTAAATTAAAATCTTTACAATTAGGTACTCGTCCGGAGCAAATAACTCTAACTGAATCTTCGATCACTGGTGCGCAAACAGATCTAGAACAAGCTCACCAGAATATTTTAAATACAATTACAGACGCCTATACTACATCAGATGATGCAGTTAGAAATAAAGTAGATCAATTCTTTCAAAATTCACAAACTAGTAATCCTAAAATTATCTTATCGACAAATGATTCTAGTTTAATTTCTGACGTAGAACTCAAAAGAGTCTCTATCGAAACTTTACTCACTTCCTGGAAAAATGATCTTGGGCAAATAAATTCTAGTGTTAATTTAGATAAATATATTTCTGAAACTCAAAATAATCTTTTACAATTGAAATTATTTTTGGATGAAATTTCAATTATTGTAAACAATCCAAATAGTAATTATTTTAATGCAAGTTCTTCTTCTTTTTCAACTGTTCCGGGTTCTTGGAAAAGCGATGTTTCGACAGCCCGAGCTAATTTAGATAATGCTGTTTCAACTCTGGCTTCTGCAGTGACTGCATATAAAAATGCCCAAAGTGCTTTAACACAAACACAGAATCAATTAAGTATTGAAAAAGCTGGTAATTCTGCTTCGGACATTGGGGCACAAGCTGCTCAAGTAAAGTCTGCTTTAGCAGATGTAGAAAATGCAAAAGCCAGTCTTGAAAAGACTATAATTTTAGCTCCTTTTACTGGAGTAGTGACAAAAATGGATGCGAAGGTGGGTGAAATTGCTTCACCGAATACTTCGGAAATAACCATGATGAGTGCGGATACATTTCAAATAGAAAGTTATGTGCCAGAAGTAAATATTGCGAGAATTAAAGTAGGAGAAGTTGCTCAAGTAACTCTAGATGCTTATGGGACAGATACATATTTTGAGGCTAATGTTGTTTCGATTGACCCAGCGGAAACTATTCGAGATGGTGTTTCAACTTATAAGATTAAACTTCAATTTACTAAGAAAGATGCTCGAATAAAATCAGGGATGACAGCAAACATTTTAATTACTATTTCGGATAAAAAAAATACGATTGTAGTTCCTGGAGGAGTAGTTATTGAACAAAATGGAAAAAAGTTTGTACAAATAATGCAGAATGAAAAAATTTCAAATAAAGAAATAATTGCTGGTAGTGTTTCAGCCTTAGGACAAGTTGAAATAATTTCCGGTCTTTCTTTGGGTGACATAGTTTTACTTAATCCTAAAAACAATTGATATGTTTTCTTCACTTAACCTTCGCATAGGATTTTTCCTCGCTAAGCGTCAAATAAAAAGATCCAACCCCTGGACCACCATACTTATTATTTTTGTGATGTTTTTTACTTTTTTAAATTTAGTGGTAGTAAGCGGAATTCTAGTAGGATTGATTCAAGGGGCTGTCGATGCTGTCAGATTACATTATATGAGTGATATAATCGTCTCAACCTTACCAGATAAATCTTATATAGAAAATAGTCCAGAAGTTATAAATATTATAAAATCTATTCCACAAGTACAAGCTGTAACTGCTCGATATATAGAAGGTGGAGTTGTTGAAGCAAATTATAAAACAAAAATAAAAGAAACTGATAAATCGGACATTGCCAATGCTTCAATTGCGGGCATTGACCCAGTGGCTGAAGATAAGGTTACTAATTTGTCTAAATTTGTAATCGAAGGAAAATATCTTGCTCCTGATGACTATGATCAAGTACTACTAGGCGCATATTTGGATAAAAAATATATGCCAGTCGATTCACCAGGTTTTTCAACCTTAAGCAATATCTCGGCTGGTTCTAAGATAAGATTAAAAATTGGTAATGTGACAAGAGAAATGACTATTAAAGGAATTGTAAAAGCGAAAGTGGATGAAGTGAGTATGCGAGTCTATATTCCAGATGCGCAATTTAGAAGTTTAGCTGGTAGAGGGGATTATAATGTTTCTGAAATTTCAATAAAATTAAAAGGAGGAGCTGATCCAAATTTAGTTAGTGGTATTATCAAAGCTAATGGAGTAGACAAGGTGGCTAAAGTGCAGACTTTTGCTGAAGGTGAGCCTAAATTTGTGAAAGATATGCAAAATACATTTGCTTTACTTGGAAATATTCTTTCTTCTATAGGATTAGTCGTGGCTTCGATAACTATCTTTATAGTTATCTTTATTAATGCGATTACCCGCAGAAAATTTATTGGTATTTTGAAGGGTATTGGAATAAATGAAAAAGCGATAGAAATTTCTTATATTATTCAATCATTTTTTTATGCTCTTTGTGGTTCGGTCATTGGAATTATTGTCTTATATTTTTTCTTACAACCAGCGATCGCAGCGCATCCGATCGATTTTCCTTTTAGTGATGGAATACTTGTGGCACCTATCGGTGGTACGATGTTGCGTATTGGACTTTTGATGTTAACAACAATTATTGCCGGTTTTGTGCCAGCTCGAATGGTCGTTCGTAAAAATACCTTAGATTCTATTTTAGGTAGAAATTAAATTTATGATTGAAATAAAAAATCTAACAAAATCATTTAAAGATGGAGAAAATGAAACTAAAGTTTTGAAAGGTATTGATTTCAAAACAGAAAGTGGAGAATTTATTGCAATTATGGGACGTTCCGGTGCGGGAAAAAGTACTCTACTATACCAAATGAGTTTACTCGATAAACCTACTTCTGGAGAAATTTTTATTGATGGAAAAAATGTTTTAGTTTTATCCCATGAAGAGAGAACTGCTTTTCGATTACTTATGTTGGGATATGTTTTTCAAGATTATGCACTATTACCAGAACTAACAGCACTAGAGAATGTTGCTTTACCATTACTTATGCAAAATATTGAAGAGAAAGATGCATATAAAAAGGCTACTGATGCTTTGACTAAAGTTGGTCTGGAAAAAAGATTAAAAAGTTTACCGAGTAAACTCTCTGGCGGGGAACAACAGAGAGTCAGTATTGCACGAGCGATTGCACATGACCCAAAAATTCTTTTTGCGGATGAGCCGACAGCTAACCTGGATAATGAATCATCACGAATAATTATGGAGATTTTTAAAGATTTACATAGCAAAGGGCAGACTATTATTATGGTTACTCACGAAGTAGAATATAGTAAAATAGCTCAAAAAGTGGTGCACCTAGATGATGGAAAAATCGTTAAAATAGAAAAAAATTAAAAATTGAATTTATTATTTGAAGTTTTAATAAACTATTTGTCAATAGCAGTCATTTTTTAGATTCTAAAGGACATGTTTATAAAATGAAGTAATTAAAGATAAAAACTTGGTATATATGTATGTCCTTTAGAATAAAAGCGAACTATTTTAATAACAATACTATTAACTTTTTTTATTGACATTTAGTCAATAATGAAGTTATTATGAAGTTTATAAATAAATTAAAAAACAAGTAAATTTTTGTCGATTACTTGTCTTAAGATTAGAAATTAAATATGAAAAAATATATAGTAATTGGTTTTATGTCGATGTTGGTTTTGGTTGGATTGGCTGTTGCAAAAAATACCAAAGCGATAGTGGTTCCACCAACAACTATTTTTAGTGATGGATTTGAACCATCGACTTTACTTGGTAATTGGATAGAAGATGGTTGGAATTCAAATAACAGTGGTCATGGTACAGGTAAATCTGCTCATTTAAATGGAGCAAATAATACAGAGACAATGTCTAAGATTATTTCAACTTTAGGTTTTAATAATATAAATTTAAATTTTTGGTATAAAGCAAAAAATTTAGATTCTCAGACAAATAATAACGATCAGCTAAAAGTTTTTTATACTCTCAATAATAGTACTTGGGTGGAAATTCCTTCAGCTCAAATTGATGATAATAATGATGATGAATTATGGCATCAATTTGGTTCATTTAGTTTACCAACCGGGGCCAATGATAATTCCAATTTCGGTATAAAATTTGTAGGAAATTTTAACTCTGGAAGCGACGAAGCTTGGATTGATGATGTGAATATTACCGGAAATTTAATTCCACCAGTTAACGGCGGTTGGAGTGATTGGAGTGCTAAAAATAATGCATGTGGGTATTCAGGTACTCAAACGCGTACTTGCACGAATCCAACACCAGTTTATGGTGGTGCACAGTGTGTAGGTTCATCAACCCAAAGTTATACAAATGATCCTTGCCCCGTGAATGGTGGTTGGAGTGATTGGAGTGCTAAAAATAATTCATGTGGATATTCAGGTACTCAAACCCGTACTTGCACGAATCCAACACCTGCTTATGGTGGAGCACAATGTGAAGGATCTTCAACTCAGACATATACTAATGATGCTTGTCCACCACCAGAAGTGGCTTGTGATCCAAATATAAACCTTATTGCTAATGGAGATTTTGAACAACCAGCATTAGCTTCAGGAACCTGGGATATTATTCCAGCGACAAATTCACTTTTACAGTGGCTTGTGGATTGGGTAGGAGCACCTATTGATGGCAGGCTTGGTCTTGAAATTCAAAATAATGTTGCTGGAAGTTCCTTTACTGGATCACAACATGCTGAACTTGATGGTGATCATCCGGTAAAAATTTGGCAGAATATTCCAACAGTTATTGGTCAAAAATATAATCTAAATTTTGCTTATTCTCCAAGGCCTAGTCGAGATTTAGCCGATAATGAAATTACGGTTAAAATCGATGATACAATATCAGGATCTCCTATTTCCGCTGATGGAACTTCGAATTCTAATACTGTTTGGACACCTGAAGCTCGTAGTTTTGTTGCTACAAATAGTACGACTAAAATTGAATTTGTAGATACAGGTACAGATACTAGCTACGGAGGATATTTAGATAATATTAGTTTGACTTGTCAGCCGACTCCTCCTCCGTCTGTTGTTACTATTTCGGCTACTAAAATTGTTTGTGATAATGAATCAGATCTGCCTAATTGGGGAGCAGGAGGACATACTATAGATGCAAATACTGCAATAAATTATGTAACTGCAAGTGAAGGAAAATGTCATTTACAATCTGGATGGAATTTTGAATGGGGTGATCAAAATGCTCCAGACGGAGGATCAACAACCATTGGTCCGGTTTCTGGTTATACGACCTTTGGCCCGACTGATGTAAATGGAGTAGCTACTACTCAAATTCCACTTACTAATATAAATGAAATTCATCTTCGTGAAATTTTACAAGATGGATATATTCCTTTTACGGGTCAAAATACAACTCAAAATATTTCAGCAGAATTTTATTGTGCAAATGATGCATTGAATTATGATAACTGGGATTTTATTCGAAATCCACAAGCAAGTGCCACATATAATTGTGTTGCTTTTAATGCCTTAAAAAAACAAGAAATTCCAAAAGGTTCTATTGAAATTACAAAATATGTTTGTCCGGCAAATACGACAGTAGTGCGTAGTTTAAATGGCGTTGGAAAAAGTGTTCCGGAAAGTTGTGTTTTAGAGTCTGATGCAAATTTTGGATATGTGCATGGAGAACAAACTGATGCATATTCTCCATATCCAGAATTGAGTGCTTCACTTATTCCTGGAGGATCGACTTCTAATGGAGTTTTGACTATTAATAATCTCCCAACCAACGGACGATATTTAATAGAAGAAACCAATAAAGATAATGTTAGGCTTTCAGATGGAGACATTTTAGGATTATATTGTGAAGGAGATGGTGATACTTCAGATAATAACGATAATCAAGAATTAACTTTTGTTCATGAAAATCAAATTTCTAAATGTGTTGCTTATAATAAGGCGCCAGTAACTCCTCTTACTGATTTGTGTCCGAATATCGAAGGCGTACAAGCTACTGTTCCAGAAGGAAAAGAAATAAATAGTGATGGTATGTGTGTAGATACTATAGTGACACCACCTACTACTGACCTCTGTCCGAATATCGAAGGCGTACAAGCTACTGTTCCAGAAGGTTATCAGATAAACTCAGATCATCAATGTGTATTAATTAATACCAATACGAATGGAGGTGGTGGAGGAAATGGTGGGCATCCACCCATTAATCCTCCAGTTGTCGGAAGAGTCCTTGGTGCAAGTACAGAAAAAAATTCTTGTGGAATTTATCTAAATAAATATATCAAATATGGTAGCAAAAATAATGATCCAGTCGAAGTGAAAAAATTACAAGAATTTCTTAATGAATATTTAGGTTTAAAACTTGTGGTTAACGGTATTTATGATTTAGATACCTATAATGCTGTAAAGTCTTTTCAAATTAAACATGCTAAAGATATTCTAAATCCTTGGAATTTAAAAAAGGGAACAGGTTATGTTTATAAAACCACTAAAAGATGGATTAACTTAATTAAGTGTTCAGATTTAGATATTCCTATGCCTGTGTTGAATTAAAAAATTATTAAATGAAAAGTATTTCAAAAAAATTATGTCTTTACAGACATAATTTTTTTGTGTATAATAAAAAAATGATTTCTTGGTTTAAAAAATATTTTATTCCACATAAAGGCAATGAACATCGCCCACACATATTACGTACTTATAACATAAGAATCATAATTTTTTTAATTCTATTTTTAGAAGTATTTAGTTTTTTTATACCATTTGTTAGTAGAATAAATATGAATGGCGGGATGGCGGCAGTTTTACCTGCAGTTTTGAATGATCTTACTAATGTAGAACGACAACAAAATAAAATTCCAGCCTTAACTATTAATTCTCTTTTAACTAAAGCAGCTGAACTTAAAGCGAATGATATGGCTACAAAAGGTTATTTTGCTCATACTAGTCCAGAAGGGAAAAATCCTTGGTATTGGTTTAATCAAGTTGGATATGATTATCAATATGCTGGAGAAAATTTAGCGATTAATTTTGTTGATTCAAAAGACGTGACAGATGCTTGGATGGAAAGTCCCACTCATCGGGAAAACATTGTTAAAGGGAAATATACAGAAATAGGTACAGGTATAGCTACTGGAATATTTGAAGGTAAAGAAACTCTTTTTGTTGCCCAACTTTATGCTAGCCCAAGTAAATTAATTCCTAATAATAATAATAATGAAGTAATTAGTAATATATATACTAAAAAAGAACC
>CAIJZZ010000057.1 GCA_903825255.1 uncultured bacterium | reverse complement strand
TCCAGAATGTCGGCTGATTCGACGTTTGTTAATGAGAAATGAGAGAACTCTTTACAAAAGAAAATGTGATTCTTGTGGACAGGACAAGATATTGATTTATCCTCAAGATAGCCAATATAAAGTTTATTGTTTTGAATGTTTTCATTCCGATGAATTTGATGGTGTAGCATACGGAAGAGAATATGATTTTTCTAAAACCTTCTTTGAACAGTATGAAACTTTATTTAAAGATGTTCCAAGACTTGGGATTATAAGACAAGGTTTTAATACTGGGAGTGAATATACCAATCGAGTCAGTGATTTAAAAAATTGTTATCTTATTTTTGCTAGTAATAGGAATGAGGACTGTATGTATGGTGATTCATATTGGGATACGAAAAATTGTATAGATTGTTATAACATTCATAAATGTGAAAGGTGTTATGAATGTCTAGATTGCTATAATTGCAACGGTTTAAAATATTCTAAAGAATGTAATGATTGCATTGATTCATATTTTTTAATAAATTGTAGAAATTGTCAGAATTGTTTCGGTTGCACGAACTTAAGAAATAAAAGTAACTGTATTTTCAACCAACAATATTCACGAGAAGAATATTTATCAAAAATTTCCGAATTTAAAGTTTCAAATCGAGCTGATTTAGAAAAAATGAAAGAAAAAGTTGCTCAAGAATCTTTAAAATATATTGTTCCGTGTATGGTAGAACATCACTCAGTAAATTCTTCTGGTAATTGGATTGAAAACTCAAAAAGTGTGAAAATGTCTTTCAATTGTGACAAAGTTGAAGATGGAAAATATTTATATGGTATTTTTGAAGCAAAAGATGTCATGGACTATACCTATTGGGGACTTGGGAGTGAACTTATTTATGAATCATGCAGTATCGGTAGGCAAAGTTCATCGGTTTTCTTTTGTAGCGAATCCTGGGACCAATTAATTAGAGCAGAATATTGTATCAATTGTCGTTCTTCTTCAGATTTATTTGGATGTGTGGGACTTCATAAAAAACAATACTGTATTTTAAATAAGCAATATACCAAAGAGGAATACGAAAAATTAATTTCCAAAATAAAAGAACAAATGAATGCTTTACCATTTACTGATAAAAAAGGTAGAGTTTTACGTTATGGAGAATATTTTCCATGTGACATGTTGCCTTTTGCCTACAATGAAACTATTGCCCAGCAATTTTTTCCAAAAAACAAAGAGGAAGTAGAAGTTTTAGGATATACTTGGAAAGAGCCTGATACAAAAAATTACATCCCCACTATTTTGCCGAATCAGTTGCCAGAAAATATATCTTTAGTGAAAGAAGAGATAACGAATGAAGTAATCGCTTGTGCTCATTTTGGAAGGTGTAGAGAGCAATGTACTACTGCTTTTAAAATAGTTCCCAATGAATTAATTTTTTATCGGGCAAACAACATACCACTTCCGATTCTTTGTCCAAATTGTAGAAACTATGAAAGGCTTTCTAAACGTCAGCCGTTAAAACTTTGTCATAGAACTTGTATGTGTGATAAAGAGGGCCATGGTCACGAAGGAGAATGCGTCAATGAATTTGAGACATCTTATATGTTAAATAGACCCGAAACGGTTTATTGTTTAGATTGTTATAGAAAAGAAGTAAATTAAAATGAAAAAAACTAAATTACTTCACGAAGTGCGGGCGGTAAAAAGTAAAAAGGAGTTGGAAAATATAATACGCGCTCAAAGAATCAGCGAGCAGGTTTTGAGTGATACTCTAAAAATATTAAAAATTGGGATTACCGAAGTTGAAGTTGATAAATTTATAAAAAAATCATTCATTAAATATGGAGTATCTATATTATCATTTACTCCGATAGTTTCTTTTGGTAAAAATACTGCTAATATTCATCATACTCCAGGAAAATCTAAATTAAAAATAGGGGATATGATGATGTTTGATATTGGATGTACTATGAACCATTATTGTTCTGATATGACTCGCACATATTTTTTTAGAAAAATAAATAAAAGACAAGAGAAAATATATTTAACCGTTTTAGAAGCACAAGAAAAAGTTTTAAATAAAATAAAAAATGGAGAACGAAGAGCAAAGGTATTAGATAAAACAGCTAGAGAGTTTTTGAGTAAAAAATTTGGAGCAAGTAAATTTTTACATGGCTTAGGACATGGAGTAGGTACAGTAATCCACGAGTGGCCAAATTTAAAAAAGGGAAGTGAGGATATTCTTCCTATTGGATGTGTAATGACAGTAGAGCCGGGGCTTTATTTTAAAAATTTTGGTGGAGTACGAATTGAAGATATGATTTTAATTACTAAAAATGGTTATAAAAATCTAACTAAAGTATCAAAAAGTGTTGAAAGCGCTATTTTGAAATAAATTAAATTTTGCAAAAATTTTACGTCTAATTGTATATTTCTTGACTTTTTTAACATATCCTATAATATAAGGCTATATTGGTGTTAATTTTTTGCAAAAATATATGAAGTCTATTAAAAATAACATTAAAATAGCGCTTTTGACAGGAGGACCTTCACTCGAAAGAGGGATTTCGTTGAATTCTGCTCGATCGGTACTTGACCATTTAGAAGACAAAAATATTGAAATTATTCCAATATATTTTGACCACAAGAAAAAAGCTTACAAAATATCTAAAGCTCAACTATATTCAAACAACCCTTCTGACTTTGATTTCAAATTAGCAAAATATTCATCTCCCCTTAATACAAAATCTTTAATAAAAATTCTAAAAGGAACCGATATCGTTTTTCCTGCGATGCATGGGCCATTTGGTGAAGATGGAGAGATTCAAGCATTCTTAGAAAAAAACGATATTCCATTTATTGGTTCTAGTAGTAAATCATGCAAAATGGCTTTTGATAAATATGAAGCCAATAAAAATATTAAGGCAAAAGGTTTTTATACTTTGCCCTCAGCTCTTTTGAAAATTTATGGGAAAAGTAATACGAAGATTGTAAAAGATTTTTTTAAAAAAAATAAAATAGAAAGAGCCATTGTAAAACCAGCTACGGGTGGTTCAAGTATTGGAGTATTTTCAGTAAATTCTCCAAATGAAGCGATTGAAAAAGCAAAAATTATTTTCTCAAAAAGAATGGACACAAGAGTGGTTTTGGAACCATTTGCGAAAGGTAAAGAGTTTACAGTAATAGTATTGCAAAATAAATTAGGGATGCCAGTAGCAGTAGTTCCTTCAGAGATAGAAATGACTTATCATGAAGGGAGGATTTTTGATTTTCGTAAAAAATATTTACCGACCAATCAAGTAAAATATCATTGCCCACCTAAATTTGGGGTAGAAACTATTAAAAAAATTCAAACAGAAGCGGAGCAATTGTTCTCTTTATTTAAAATGAACGATTTCGCTCGTTTTGATGGTTGGGTATTTTCAGATGGAAAAATTTGGTTTTCTGATTTTAATACTGTTTCTGGAATGGAACAAAATAGCTTTCTTTTTCAACAGGCATCTGTGCTTGGAATGAGCCACAGTGATCTTTTATATTATATCGTTAAAAATTCATGTGCTAGACAAAAAATTCATTTTCCGAAAATAAAAAAAGAAAATAAAAAAAGAAAATCAGTTTCAGTTATTTTTGGGGGACATACTTCTGAAAGGCAGGTATCTCTCATGAGTGGAACAAATGTTTGGCTGAAATTAAGAAAATCAAAATTATATGAACCCAAGCCATATCTACTTGATTTTGAAAATAATGTTTGGGAATTGCCTTATGCTTTGATATTAAATCATACCGTAGAAGAAATAATTGCCAATGCTAAAAATGCAAAAACTAATGCAAAAAGAACGGAAAGTTTGGTAAAATCTGTAAAAAATGAATTAATGCTTACTCCAAACGAAGTAAGTGAATCATTATTTATTCCCAAAAAGATATCTTTTGATGAATTTGTGAATAAGTCCAAATTTGTTTTCTTGGGTCTCCATGGAGGAGATGGAGAGAATGGAAATATCCAAAAGATTTTAACTGATAAGAGTATTAAGTTTAATGGTTCAAATGAAATAACCTCTAAGCTTTGTATGGATAAATTTGAAGCAGGAGAATTGATAAGATGTATAAAAATGAAAGACATAGGGATAGCTCCCCAAAAAGTAATTTCTTTAAAAGATATAAAATTATCGGAAATTGAAAAACTTTGGAAAAAACTTAAATCAAACTTTTTAGCAGATACTTTAATTGTGAAACCAAAAGATGATGGTTGTTCTACTGGGGTGGCTCATTTATTTAATAAAAATGATTTGAAAAATTATATTGAGTATTCTTTAAATGGAGAGAAATTTATTCCAATTCATACTTTAAAAAATCAAAATACGGTTATTGAAATGCCAAATAAAAAAGTTAAAGAACTTCTTTTTGAAAAATTTATTGAAACAGACTCTGTGAGTTCAAAAAGAAATAAACTAAAACATCGTAGAAAAAGTGGCTGGGTAGAAATTACAATTGGGGTTATAGAGAAAAACAGAAAACTGCATGCCTTTAATCCGAGTATTACTATTGCCGAAGGAGAAGTTTTGTCTTTAGAAGAAAAATTTCAAGGGGGTACTGGGATAAATATAACTCCTCCTCCAAAAGAAATTATAAAACCGGGGATTGTGGAAAAAACCAAAGACTTAGCAGAGAAATTATCTAAAGAAATTGGAATTCGAGGTTATGCCCGAATAGATGCTTTCATGAATATAACTACTGGGGCATTGCTTGTTATCGAGATCAATACTTTACCTGGACTTACTCCTTCAACGGTACTTTATCATCAAGCTCTAGCAGAAAATCCTAAAATCTTTCCAAGGGAATTATTAGAGAAAATAATTAAAAATACTGGATACTAAAAATGTTTTTACCACTTTCTTATCTTGAAATATCTCGTGAAAATTTAATTCACAACGTGAAGCAATTTAGAAATTTAATAAAAAAAGGAACAGAGATTTCGGCAGTAGTAAAATCAAACGCTTATGGTCATGGAGACAGAGAGGTAGTAAAGATTCTTTCTCCCTATGTTGATTGTTTTCAGGTAAATAGTATTTTAGAACTTGAAAGAATTAAAAAAATTACCCAAAAACCTATTTTGGTTTTTGGTTATGTAGGGAAAAATGATTTAATAAAAGCGATAAAAATTGGATGTATTTTGACTGCTTTTGACTTTGAACACTTATTTTTGATTGATGAGTCTGCGCACAAATTAAATAAAAAACAAAAAGTGCACTTAGCCATTGATTCATATTTAGGCCGCGAAGGTTTTATGCCGAATGAAATTGAAAGAATTCTACCAGAAATAAAAAAAATGAAGAATATTCTAGTTCTAGGAATATATTCCCATTTTGCGAACATTGAAGATACCGCTGATTTTTCTCATGCCCAAAAACAAATAAATGAATATAAAAAAGTTTGTGATATTTTTAAAGAAAATGGTTTTAAAAATATTAAAACTCATATTTCTGCTACCTCTGGGGTTTTGGCGTATGAAAATAAAAATTTATTTGTTGGTAGACACGGATTGAATAATATTGTTCGAATTGGAACTGGTTTATATGGATCATGGCCATCAGAATATTTAGGAAAAATGTGGAATAAAAAAATAATTTTAAAACCAGTTCTTCGTTTTGTCACCCATATTGCACAAGTAAAGTATTTACCTAAAGGGCACTCTATCGGTTATGGGCTTACTTATATTACAAAAAAAATAACTAAAGTAGCGGTTATCCCGATTGGATATGCAGATGGATACGATCGAGAATTATCAAATATTGGAGAAGTATTAATTGAAGGGAAAAGATGTAAAATTTTAGGAAGAGTGGCTATGAATATGTTTGTGGTTGATATTTCTCGTTTAAAAAATGTTCAAGCTGAAGATGAAGTTGTATTAATTGGGAAACAAGGAAAAGAAGAAATTACTGCCGAAGAAATTGCCGAAAAAATAAATACCATAAACTATGAAGTCATTGCTCGTTTAAATTCACTTTTACCGAGAATAGTGAAATAAAAAACCCGACAATATGCCGGGTTCTTTTATAAAAAAGTTTATTAATTATTTTTCAATTTTTTCGCTGATGTCTGTTCTTCCCCGACCAAATCCATTGGAATCCATACCCATTCCGACAACCCATCCCAATTTAAGATCAGTAGGCAGTACTACATATTTAATCGGAAAACCAAGTGGCTTGTGTCCTTTTTTTAAAAATAAGACACAATATTGCAGGGATTGTATCCCCAATCGTTTCAAGAATTTATTCAGAAGAATCAAGGAATCTCCCGAATCTACCAAATCTTCTATTACTATTACTTTTCTACCCCTTAGACTGGTTTTGGGTTTGCAGGTGATTTCTGGTTCATCTTTCTGTAGGTCATCAGTGTCGTATCCATCGATACGTACAATGTCAACTTGGTGACGAAGGTTGAGCTTTTCTAATGCCCTAGACATGTCTACTCCCAAAAATATACCTCCAGTTGCAACGTATAACAAAACCGGTGGATCATTAGGATCAGGGTAATCAGCTGCAATCCTTATCGCAATTTCCCTTATTCCACTTTTTATGGCCTTGGAAAGAAAGATTATTTTAAAAATATCTTTTCCAATTTTGATCAGTTTTTTTATTATCTTTTTCATAAGGAGTTGAGTTTTTAATTATACAATTTTTTCTTTACCTTACCATTTTTTGAGACGATTATCAATACTTTTATGTGCCTTGGTTTCATTTGCTTTTTAAGGGTTTTTGTATTAATATGTAGGAATGTCACAAGATAGACTTATAAAACTTGCTTGCACGACCTGTAAGAGAATAAATTATTGGTCCAGTAAAAACAAGAAACTCGTAACTAAAAAAATCGAGCTTAAAAAGTACTGCAAATGGTGTAAAAAACAAACGAAACATAAAGAGATCAAAAAATAATTTTTTATATTTTTCTCATTATGATACAATGTATTTGCAGTAAGTGTTTACTGCAAGTTCTTTCCATTCTATGGATCTTTCCTTAAGAAAAAGATCCTAGGAAGTATGTTAATATTTATATTTTACATATTTCTGTATTCTTCGACTTCGGTCGGAGAGTATGGGCGATTAGTTAAGTGGTATAACTTCGGTCTCCAAAACCGCGGTCGGGGGTTCGATTCCCTCATCGCCCGCTACGAAGGATTTAGTGTCCTTAAACTCATCAGATAGCTTGTAAACTAAAGATAAATTTGGTGTTCCATTAACTATTTGCATATAGGTTGGAAGACTATCGAAAACAAGGCCAAATAAAGCACGTAAAACAGTAAAATTCCTTTGTTCTATAAGCATTTTTTCATGGTGTTCCATTAAGTATTTTACACGTTTG
>CAIJZZ010000056.1 GCA_903825255.1 uncultured bacterium | reverse complement strand
TAATTTTCTTTTTTTTCTTTAGAACGAGGAATTTTATTATTTGTAACATCAATAAAATCAACAGCATCTTCAACCTCAATGACAAATTGGTCAATCGGAATATTGTTGATTGATTGAACTCCATCCTCTTTTAGAGTTTTCAAAATCGCATCTTTTGAACCTGTCCTGCAAACAATTGCTTTAATATCTTTAACTGCTATCCCTCTCCTAAACATTTGTTCATTGGATGAGTCAAATCCTTCTTCTTTTTGTTTTTTAAAGACTTCTTCAGGAGATTGTCTGTCTAAAAACGTTCCCGGATCCGTTCTTCCATATCTATCTGAATTATAGGCATACCAGTCCGTACGGTCAAGTAAATTGGGTTGAAAAATAAAATATACTGTGCTATTTTCTAAATACAGATTCCCCCTTTTTGATCCATCCTCAGTAATCATTCTAGTAAACACACTATCTGCTCCACCCGTTCTAAGGTCTTCACTAGAAGACATTCCAGAAATATTCATTCCCCGCGAATATCTTTCCGCTGTAGAGATAAGCCCACCGGTTTTTAGCATTTTGGAAACATTTTGAATGTTTGCACAACGATGATATACAGCAAATTTTGATTTTTGTTCATATTCTTTATACTTATCTTTCTCGATTATTGTGTAATAACCTGGGAAAACTTCAGCTCTTTTTAATTTTGATTCATCCCTTTTATCGATTTCTGCATCTTTATCAAGTTTATGGTGCCACCTATACCTGGCCTCTTTATATTTCTTTTCTGCTTCAGCATCAGGTAATTTTAACCCTTTATCAATACCGAGTAATTCTTTTAAAACCTCCTCTATTTTTTGGTACAAAGTGTTAACGTCAATCTTATCGTTTGTTTGCGGTATTTCTATCTGGACGAGACCTTCTGAAACTCCAATTTTGTCACCATGTTTTTCTCCTTTTGAAATTTTAATAATCATATCATTGAGAGTTGTTTGCCATGATTCACATAATTCAGTCTTATTTTCATCGTTACCATTAAAATTATATGTAATCATACTTGACTCTAAACCACCTTTATTATTAAATTGTTCAACAAGTTTTGTATAATTTTCACTGGTTAACTTAAAATTAATTTTGTAAATATTTTTTTCATAGTTATCAATAATATCAATCTGTTGATTTTCAATATGATTTTTATCAGAAAGAATTCCAACACGTGGATTTAATTTCACATCCTTTAACTCTTGTCTTTGTGAATGTAATTTTTCAAAAATTTCCATATTAAAGTGAGAATTGGATAAATGTTCAGAATCTAGTTGAAATCTATCTATTAGAAAATTACGTCTTCCTTTTAAACCACTCAAAACACGTTCAGCTGTTTCTTCCGATAAACCAGATTTTTTAACAATAGATTCTATCTCTTCTTCTGAAAGATTTGTCACTAATATTTTAGCTTGTTTTTTGATTTCTTCATCGTTAATAGTATCTCCAAAAACTCTACCTGCTGAATATTGTGGATCAAGCATAGTTTTTAATTCAGGAATATCATCTGCTAGGTATTCTTTATTTCCACCTTGAGCTCTAAAAATTAAAGCTCCTCCGTTGTCTATTCGATGAATATTTCCTTTTTCATCTTTAATCATATTATCGTAAACTAGACCAACAGAATCCCAATTAGCTAAATATGCATCAGCGACAAAACCTGATCTCACATCTTCACTATTTCTAAGTTCATCAAGATTAACACTAGAAGTATTTTGAACTTCTTTTAGGGCTATACCCAATTCACCATTAACCATAGATACACTTGAAGAGGGACAATTTATTCCAATTTTTTTGTAAATTTCATTTGCAATATACTCAATTTTCCCTTGTTCCATATTCTTATAAAACTTTACATAAGATTTTTCTTTAGAATCAGGATCCTCATACCATCCACCTTTATTGGTACCTAATTGTTCGCTAATTTTTGTAAGAGTTAGATTGGCGATAGTTTCAATTTCTTGCTTTAACTCCTCTATTTGAGGCTCAATTTCAGTCGAAATTATTGAGTGCTTAATATTTATTAATTTTTCTTTGTTTTTAAGAAAAAAATTATAAAAATCAGATATGAGTTTTTTAGATTGTTCTAAAAAGAAACTGCTTCCTTCTTGGTCTGGCATTTCATATTCAGCCACAGCAACTTTCTCTTTTTTTTTTAAAAAATTCTAACCCCATAATTAAAAAGATTTATTAATTTTTTTTAAAATATCTGCTTTTTTATATTCTTCTGCTTTTTTAGTAATTTCTGATATCTGACTAGTAGCACTCGTCAAAATACGCCTGATTTCCTCCAAATTCTTTTTATTTAACCTTTTAAGGTTTAATTTTTGCATAAATAAATATTATTCAGATTTATAAGATAATTTCCAACCCATTAAATATGAGGTATCCTTCTGAGATTCTAAAACTAATTCATCTCCTACTTCAATCATAGAGTTTTCTAAGTGGGGTCCGCCAGCTATAACACCTTGTGGCGGTATATTAGCATTTTCAATAAACCATTCAATATTACCAGATTTTGCTCTTTTAATACCAACTCTCAATTTAGCATAACCTAAGCGGGTTTTACGATTGGTTTTAGGATTAATATAATCTAAGTGCTCAGTATCACCAATCGCTACTTCAACCTGAATAAGTTTTTGACCAGAATTTAGATGAATAAACATTTTCCCATTTTCTACTTTAGCATTTGGCCCCGGGTCTTTACCTAGTTCATACAAAGCAGGTTTAGATTGATTAAGTGCAATCGCTCCCTTATAAATACCTTCTGTTGTCGAGCCTCCTCCATAATCAGGTAATAATTTGTTATTTTTAATATCTATAAATTCAGTTCCAGAACAATAAATTTTTTCTTGACAAACAACATCCTCAATCTCAGGGAAAAAAACTACCTCGAGTCCGTGAATTTGAGAAACACTATATTCTTTATTCATACCTACATTTGTCACTCTAATATTACTTATCTCTATTGGACCCACAGTAGCTAGCCAATCATGAAGGACTTCTTCTTCTGGATCACTGGACGAGCGTGATTCTGCAAATTTATCAGAACTATACCCTTTAGGATCTTTCCATCCTACCCATTTATTATTTTTATAATCAAATAATTCTACTCGGCTATAGGCTCCATTGGGGTCATGTCTATTTAACCCAATATCAACGGAATATTTTGGATCTTTTCGATGACGCAATATAACATCCCTAACTATTCTATTTTTAAATTCGTTTGGTACTACAAACTTTATATTATGTCCGGGTTTTAATTCACGTCCTTCAAGTTCAGAGAAGGAATAATTTACTCTTGTATCAGATAATATTTTTGGGTTTTCAAAAACAAAATCTGTATTAGGGTCTTTTTCGACTTCAGTTTCAGGTTTTATATTCTTAGAAGTTGAATCCTGAGTCGGGTTTAAATTAAAAAAATGTTTTTCCATATACTTTGATTATAATATCATAAATAAAACAAAAAGTCAATTTCAATTTAATTACTCCAAAACTGATTCTAATATATGGTCAATGATTTGTTTCGGACTAGAACCTACATAAACAGAAGCTTGCTCAAAATGAGAATCCTTTTTTAGGTCTGGAAAAAATTCAATTTGTTTTAGAAAAACTCCTCTCTTAGGATGTAAAACAAAATTGGAATTTAAATAGTTTGGAATATTTAAATGCTTGTGAATATTTTTTGAAATTTCATTTAATTTTTCTTTTTCTAAGGCAGAAAAATTACCAATTGCAGGCAAATTATAAATATCTTGCCCTCTAAATCCAGAAAGACTATGCATAGAGATATCTTTGCCAAAAATTAATTCTTCCACTAAAATACTTTTATCGTGATTTACAATATCTTCTATTGCATCGATTAATTCTGAATAAGTTTTCGCAATATGCACTCCTATATCAAAATCATTTGTCAAAGATTTTATTACCCAAGGTGGAGAAAATTTTTCATGGACTTCTTTCGCTTTCTTTAAAATAAATTTGTCTCTTTCGCCATCAAAATCTTCTTGATATGCTGGGATAACAAAATGTCTCGGCATCTTTACTCCAATTTCTTTCATATGTTCTTGTAAGATACTCCTGTTTTCCGACAAAAGAAAAGGAAAGGCATCAACGCTAATGTTTGGAATATCGAAACTTTTTAAAATTACAGAAAAATTCGGATGTGATGTATTCCAAACCACATCAACTCTGTTTATCAATTCCGTCGGCTTTATCGGAAAACCTCCGACATGCCACACGCCATCTCTATCAACTAAAATATCAACTGGTTTCCATTTGTCCGCCAGATTCTCATGAATATGTAAAATCAATTCTCCACCTATTTGCAAAGATTTTTCATAATGCTCCTTATTTCCTCCGCGCAATATCCCAACTCGTTTGATCATAAATATAGTATACCAAAAAAAATTTAAAACTTCTTAGAAAGAATAAATTTCATGACTGTAAAATAATGCCCCAGTCTATCGTTTTTTTTAACAATAGGATTTAAACCGATCTTTTTCATGTCTACTACAAGATGTTCACCATTTCGATAAGGAATTATTTTGTCAGATTTTGACAAATATACCTCAATATACTTACCAGCAAGATCATCTATGTTATTTTGGGGGTCTAATTCTTGCCAATCTTTTTCCAATTCTTTTAAATTTACGTGACGCTTAGCTATTTGATCCTTGAGTTTTTTTGTCCTCAACCCCCGCCATAGACTATCGGAAAGTGAATCTCCCGGCACCACCAAAAGAACTTTGTTCACATTTTGGTTTTTATTGCTCACCATCAAAGCATTTACACATCCCAAACTCATACCCAGCAAGACAATTTCCTGAAAGTTGTGTTTCTTTTTTATTTCCTCAATATTTTTTTTAATTTCTTTCTCTATTTCTTTGAAATATTGCTCTGTCAGATGAACATTGTCCGATAAAATTTTAGTTGGAAACTGGTACATTAAACAGGAATGCCCTGCACTTAAAATTCTTCTTTTCAAAATGCGCATGGGAAATTGCAATATTTTTGCTCGCCAGTAAGGAGTAACGACATAGAGTTTTTCTGAGTGTCCCCGAGAAAAATGTTTACCAATTTTTCGAACAATCGAAGTTTCCGGAAGTTTGTCTTGCACGTCTACAATTATTTCGTCTATGCTTAGTGACATAATTATTGTTTAATAAACTTATCTTTATACATATAGACTGTAAAATCTTGTGGAAGGTAATCTGAAATAATTTCGACATTTTTTGTTAAAGTCTTACAATAATTCAAAACCTCTTCAATGCTATAAGTAAGGTAAATATCGTCTGTATTGTGAGTACTGCTATTAAGTACATTAAAAGCCACACCAGATTTTGCACACTCAAACATTTTTTTTATTAAATGAAAATAGTAATTTTTACTATCTTTAAATTTAAAACTGAGCACCCCTGAAGCTAATATATAATCATATTTTTCATTTATTTCAATTACATCTTTTAATATAAATTTGATATCTGGGAAACTTTTTTGTGCCTTTTCTATAAATTCAGGCACAATATCAATTCCGGTATAAGTAATACCAATATTTTTTGAAATAAAAAATTGATAAAGATCTCCAAGTCCACAACCAACATCAAGAATTTTTTTATTATTCAAATCAGCAATTTTATTAAGAATTTCAAACCTTATTTCTTGATTTTTTTGATCCATCCAATGAACACTTTTTGGGTTATCCCCGTATTCCTTCAGAGAATTTTCATAATAATCAAGCAGTCTTTGTTTGTCTTCAGGTGGCATATACACAATTATACCAAAAAACACCCCGCTTGCGCGAGGTGTTTTTAAAAATTAATAATTTATTGTTTAGCTTCCACTCCAGTCATTTTAAACTCTAATTCTTTTTTATTTTTTTCTTTATTAATTTTACGTGCTTTTATTCTATCTTTAATAGCAGTAATAAAACCCGCTAGACCACCGGCAGCAGTTCCACCAATAAAAAGTACCCCTAAAATTGCCGCAACAATAGAACCAGTGTCTCCTTTAGTAAAAGCTTCTTTCAATCCTTCAAGTTGGTCAGAAATATTAATATCATTTTGAGCAATATAAGCGTATTCTATCGCAACTGAAAGTGCAGTAAGTAAACCACCAACCATAAGATATATTTTTGAATCATGTTTCTCTTGATCCGCCTTACTAGAAAGATCTCTGAGAGTTACTCCTGCAACATTCTGTTCAACACTTCCACTAGTATATCCTGTCTTTCTTTCGAAATATTCTTTAAATTTTTCTACTCCACCATATTGGTCGATTTCCGTTTTAAGTTTTTGTACATTAGTATTAAGTTTTTCAGCTTCCGCTAGTATTTCTGCTTCAAATTCTTCTTGCGTTTGTTCTTTTTCTATTTCCGTTTTTGGTTCTTCCACAGGAGATGGTGGCACATATTTTGAAAATTCAAATTGTTTCATATTTTTATATAAATTATTTTTTTTCTTCGACCATAACATTTTTAATAAAAACACGAAGTTCGTCAACCCCTTGATTAAGAAATTTCAAAAGTGCCAACTCTTCTTCTTGCGTAGAGGTACCATTTTTTACCTTTTCCGCTAATTCTTTTACTTTTTCTGGATCCATATAATTTTATTTTTTAATTTTATAATGCCTATAGTTTACCTCCTCCCGACACACCTTGTCAAATACGCAAAAAGCACCCATTTCTGGATGCTTTTTTGTATGCTGTTGTTTGTTTTGTTTCGTTCTTTTTAAACTTTTTTATTTATTGTCTTTCCAATTGTCAGAAAGTTTTGGGTTCTTACAAACCATTGTGTCGTCAATTGAGCGACACAATACCGACTCAATAAGTTAAACCTCTCCGAGGTCAGACGCTCATTTGAGATGAGAATCTCAATCTTAATAAATTAAAATTGTAACGGTTTTCAAATTGAATTAATCCACGAGCAGCTTCCGCTACCCGTGCCTTGTTACGACTTAGTCCCTGTCACCGAGCTTACCTTAGGACCCGCTTAGAC
>CAIJZZ010000055.1 GCA_903825255.1 uncultured bacterium | reverse complement strand
CTCATATTTATTTATTAAGGTTGCTTCAAAAGATTTAACAAACCCGATGTCTTTACATTGCAACTTAACAATGAGTTCAGTAAGAACTTCTTCGAATTTCTTTTTATTTATTCCATAATACTTATGTCCACGTGCACAATGATAAGTTGGAATTGCTTTACATTTACCTTTAGGGCAACTACCCATGAATGGTTTGCCACAGAAAGGACATAGAACAACAGATTTAAAAGGGAATAATGGATTATCCTTTATTCTTTTTGAACTGTGTGGATTGTAGTCATGATGAATAGTAATACTCCCGTTTCTATTTTCTTCAATGAATATTTTGCCTCTATTGGCTAGATTGAAGGTAGAAATACTAACTAACCCAGGATATTTAGTTTTTATAGGTTTATTAACATTCCATTTACCTTTATTCACTCCACAATAGATTGGATTACATATAATACTTTGAAGATGTTTTACCGTGAGGAATAATCCTCCAGTTGTGCCGACGACTCTTTCCTTAGTTTTAGCCCATTTGTTTCTTGTTTTAGAACGATAACCCATCGCATTTATCTGATTTACAATTTCTTGATCTGTGAATTTCCCAATTGCACGCAATTCAAACATTTTTACAAAAAAGTGTGAGTATTGTGGGTCTGCCGTTTGTATTGGTTTTCTCCTTCCGTCCACAATCATTTTTCCATTAATATAACCTTCTCGTGGAGGGCCAATATGATACCCGTCTCGAACCAAAGCAATTTCTGCTCCTATCGTTCGAGTAAGGATTTGGTTAACTTCATTTTTCCCATTTTGAGCCATTATGAGTTCTGTTATTTCGCTTGGACGGATTTTACTCCATTCATATTCTATTCCTAGGTGTTCAAGGGTATTTTTAGATGGTTGGATTACACCATAACTATCAATAAGTTGAACACCTAGTTTTTCTAATTCTTTTTTCATTGTTTCGTAAACAAGTGTTCCGCTACGTGTAAATCTGTCTATACATCTAATTATGCACCATTTAACGTTATGATTTTTTTTAATGTATTCTTTTAAGCTTTCATAACCAGGCCTAGTCTCTTTTCTTCCCGAAAATACGTCAAAAAAAGGTTTGTCGTCTGGTACGATTCTTAAATTTCTTGCTTTTGCAACATTAATACAGATATTATTCTGGTCTAAGATGCTTTCACCTTGCTGAAATTGTTTTGATGAGCTTACTCTTAAGTAAGCTACACTGTCTTCGCTTTTTTGATTTTCTATCATAAATTTATTATACATTATTTCCATTAATTTCATCCAACCAACAATAAAATAGTATTTCAGCCATTTTATCTTGGATTTCTCTAGCTTTTAATATTTCTTCTTTAGTTAGCGTTTTAGCTAAGGGACCTAAGGCTTTTATATATTCGATTAATTCCATCATAAAAGTTTGGTACCTAGAAAGACATATCTTCAGACGGTATATCAATACCATCTTCGTCTTTTTCTGGTAAAATATCTTCGTAATTTACCCCACACTCGTTACCACTATTGTTTTCGTTCTGTACCGTTGGAATTTCTAGTACTGTCGGGAAAATAAGGATTTTACGTTTATCGGTAGGATCTGGTTCTTGATAAACAAGACCCGAAGTTTCCAAAATAGGAATAATTTGCTGACGTAGTTGTTGGGCATCTAACATTCGACCATAGATTTTAAAGTGGTTATTTAGAATTTCCTGTCGTGTAATTCCACTTGTCACACACTCAATGAGATCCTCGATTACAAATTTGTTTTTGTCTCTGTAAGTTGGAATAATTATCTGAGTATAAATTTCATGAATGTATGGCGGGATATTAAGTTCTTGGCTGACTGAAATTATTTTCCAGATTTTAAATGCCTCGTTTATATCATCTTCATTGGCAATGATAGTGTCTCCATCACGTTCACGCCACCATAGGTTGAGTAAAGCAAAAGATTTTACAATAGAAAGAAAACTTTTAATGTCTCGTTGATTGCGAGGTTGTAATTTCTTACCCTCAGTAAGAAATAGTTCTTTTATTGTTTTTTCATCACAAATTCGGATATCACTGATTCTTTCTTGTTTGATTGCTTTAATGCGAAGTTTTAATGATTTTCTTTTTGGATCATTCTCAAGCCATTCTTTATACGCTTTATTATTTACTTCTTTGTGAATGGTATTAGTAATTCCTGCATGAATCTTTTCTTGATTAACTTGAGGAGAAAGTAAAATGAATCTGGTTTGTTCTTGAGCATCCATGCGAAGTCCAGCAGTGCAGAAGATAACAGAGGGATAACCTTTTAATGCTACTGTTTTAGTACGATTGCCGCCTTTCTGATTTTTGTCGGTAATTTTTGACTTCATTATTTTCTCGTCATGCGATAAGAAAGAACGAAGTCCTTCTAGAAGTCCTGTGTGGGGCATATCGGTGAATATTAGAATTTTTCTAGATAGATCAATCGTAATTTCGTTCGTATCTTTATCATAACTTCCTTGTTCATGGAAGAATGCTGTTTTGGAGCAATTACCTAATTTAATTACGTCTTCATTAGGAAATAGTTTTGATATTTCTAAAGCAATATAACTTTTGCCTGTACTTGAAGGGCTATTAAATGAAACATTAAATTGGGCATCTTCTGTAAAAGCTGAAAGCTGACACAAGAAAGTCACCAATTTATTTTCATAATCGTTTTTAATAGTAAGTTCTAGTGCCTCGGCTAGGTCTTTTGGTTTGAGTGGTGAGAATTGGGATGAATCAATTGGTTCTGGATATACTTTGGAGTATTTCTCAAAGAGGTCTTCCACTGGGTATTTAAGTTTTATTAAATAATCTGTAATGTCTCCACCATTTCCAATTTCTTCGGGTAGGGTAGTCTGATAGATATTTCTTAATCCAGCATTTTCTAATATTTTGAGAAGTCTCAATGAGCCTTTTCTGCCCGCATCATCATTATCAAAGCAGACAAAAATACTTTTAATTTTTTTTATTTTTTGATCAATCCATTCCTCTTTGAATGTTCCTGCTCCGTGGGTTGAAGTAATTGCAGGTATCCCTTGAGAAATTAACGCTAAAGCATCTAATTCGCCTTCGCAAATCATTTGCTTTTCTTCGCTGAAAGAGCCAAAAATAGTTGCTTGGGCTCCTTTTGGATAAGTAATTTTCCCATTACCATCTTTAGGATCTTGTCGTAGTTTGAAGAAACTATAATTACCATCTGCGTCTTTAATGGGGATAGTAATGTAATTCTTTCCATAGAAATTTCCATAGCCTAATTTGTAGTCATTAATAACCTCATCTGAAATTCCGCGATTATTTAAATATTTACGGATGTCACTTGATAAAGCTTGATGGCATTTCTCGATTAGTCCATCATTGAAAATCGGTCCACGACTTTGTGGTGACGAAGAACTGGATGTATCTCCAAAATATTTTTTAAGTGTAATTAAGTTTCCTTTTTCACCGCACTTTTTACATTCATATTGGGAAGTTTCAGAATTGAAGTATAGATGTCCTTCGTTGCCATGACTGTTTAAATCACAGTCATTAAATATGCATTTTGTGATTAATTCTTTTCCATTTTCATGGAAAGTTATGTTTTTTGATAATAGATATTGTTTGATATTTTTTTTCATATTATTTTTTTAATTTATTAATTTAATAATTTATCCTTCTTACGATTTGAAGAATATGAATTTACTTATTTTATTTATTCATAAGGTACAAAGATTGGACCGAATTGAATAAAATACTTGTAGAACATACTAATTTTATTTCCAAAATAAATAATGCATTGTCTTTGAAGTGGAGCTCCCACTGGTTCATTATTTATATTTAAAAATTTAATACGTTTTTTGACTAAACAGAAAGCAGACGATACTACCAATAACATCTTCTGAAACCATTTTGTTTCTGTTGCATTGTTTACTAGTATTACTGCTTGGTCTATTTCACCAGAAATGTATTTTTCTGTTACTGCATCTGCAAATTGACTTATAAGAGGCTGTGAATATGGAGGATTCATCCAAACATTTCCATTCCACTCTTTCGTGAGTCCATTTGTTTCCGCTGTAAAATATTGAGTTGCTTTTACTGTCTCATTTGCACGATGGGATGAGGCAGGATCTGTGTCAATACTGCCCATAACTTCTCGTGCTGCTTCTATAAATTCTGGTGGGGTATACCATTCATTATTTCCGCTGTTGTATAAAAGATGGGTTTTCCTATTTACAGTTGGGACATTTGTTTTATTATTTTTCGACGTTGCTTGTAATTTACTATTTATGTTATCCATAAATTTTTACTGTATCTTGTGGCGTTCCTGGAAATAACATTTACGTGTTCATCTAAGACAATCTCAAGAAACAAATTTACTAATAATCTTCTTTATTAAAAAGAATTGCCTTTATTATAAAGTTCCGAAAAATCACAAAATTTTATTTTTTGTGATAAATAAAAAAACATCCTTATTTTTAAAGGATGTTTTGAGAGTCTAAATCATTTTTTTTTTATTTTCTTCTTTTTTGTGAATTCAATTACAAACCCAGGATTCAATTGGTATCCACGATTTTTTTCATTTCTAATAAAGCTGTTTATATTACTAGTTGATCCACGTATATTTTTCAGCAACTCTTTAATTCCTTGGTTTATATAACTAATTCTGTTTATAATATATTTCTCATTAGATGCAATTTCTTTTGCTAGGACATTGGCACTGACACATCTTTTTTTGTCGTCCATGAATCTATAATGTAAGACGTGTATTAAAGTTTGATCAGTTGGATTGATTTTAAATTTATTATTTTTCCTTGAGATGTAACCTTTTCTCTCAATTTTAATCCCGAGATTTTTTATTTCTATATCTTCTTCCATCTCAAATTCCTGTTGTCTACCTGTGGGAGTGCCAGGGTCTAGTTTATTTATAATTTTTTTAATTTTTGTTTTAATTTTTTTTATATTTTCATCCTTAATTATTCCAAGTGGTACGTATTTTACTTCGCCATATTTTTTTAAGTACTCGTATTCTTGGGGATCTCTCTTCCTAATATCAAAGGTTATAGAAATATTTAATCCATAATTTTTTAAATATTCCACTACATATTCTAGTTCATCTTGGCCTTCAACTGGAGGAAACATATCTCCAAAACAATATTCAATTCCTTCTTCTGTATTGGGCTTAAACGCGTCAACTACATCACAAAGATATTGAAGTTTTAAAGTTACTGCTAGAATTTTTTCTTCAAAGGCGGTTAATTTTCTCATTATTTTAAATAGTTAACTCTAACTTTATTTATATAAGACTATTTTATCATAACTTGATGAATTTGGGGTATTTCCCTGGTATTCCTTTAAAAATTCAATAAAAAGTGCTATATTTTAAATATGTTTGAACAATCGTTTAAAAATATAGATAATATACTTCATACTGATTCTGGTTGTGGAACTGAACTCGATTACATTGAGCAGACTTCTTGGATTCTCTTTTTAAAATATCTTGATGACTTAGAAGAAACTAAGAAAACAGAATCCGCACTTGCTGGGAAGAAATATGAATATATTTTAGCTACTGATTACCGTTGGAATAATTGGGCTTGTCCAAAATCCAAAGATGGTAAATTGGACCATAACAAAGCATTAGATGGTGATGACTTAATAGATTTTATAAACAATAAACTCTTCCTATATTTAAAAAAGTTTAGAGCTGATAATCCGAATACTATTGAATATAAAATTGGTGAAATTTTCCATGAGCTAAAAAATAAGATTTCTAGTGGCTATAAACTACGAGAGATTTTAAATATTGTAGATGGAATGCATTTTCGGTTATATGAAGAAAAGCACGAACTTTCGCATCTCTATGAGGCAAAGATCAAGAATATGGGTAATGCTGGTAGGAATGGTGGGGAGTACTATACGCCACGTCCACTTATTAAAACTATTGTTAAAGTGGTAGGACCTAAAATTGGAGATACCATCTATGATGGAGCTTGTGGCTCTGCTGGGTTCTTGGTTGAAGCATATAACTATCTTACAGAGAATCAATCTAAGCTTTCATCGAAGCAGATGGAAATACTCCAAACTAAAACTTTCTATGGAAAAGAAATAAAATCTCTTGCTTATATTATTGGTATCATGAATATGATTTTGCATGGCATTGAAGCACCGAATATAAGGCACATGGATACTCTTTCTGAAAATATAAATGACATTCAAGAGAAAGATAGATATAACATAATTTTAGCTAATCCTCCTTTTGGAGCAGGTATCGGAAGAGAAGTTCAACAAAACTTTCCAATTAAAACAGGAGAAACAGCTTTTCTATTTCTGCAACATTTTATCAAAATTCTAAAAGCTGGAGGTAAGGCAGGTATAGTTATTAAAAATACTTTTCTTTCTAATACCGACAATGCTTCTGTTTCACTTCGCAAATTACTTCTTGAGAATTGTAATTTACACACAGTATTAGACTTACCAGGCGGAGCATTCCAAGGAGCAGGAGTTAAAACTGTTGTCTTATTTTTTGAGAAAGGAGCTCCAACTAAAAAAGTTTGGTTCTATCAGCTTAATCTTGATCGGAATTTAGGTAAAGGCAATCCATTAAATGAAGCTGATTTGGCTGAATTTGTAAAATTACAAAAGACTAAAGCCAACAGTGATAATTCTTGGAGTATAGATATTAAAGATGTTAATAGAGAAACTTTTGATTTGTCTGTTAAGAATCCAAGTAGGGGTGGGGAAGTTGTCTTGCGAGAACCAAAAGATATTTTGGCTGAAATGAGTGAATTAGATAAGGAAAGTAAAGATATTTTAAAAAATATTATTAGCTTAATTTAATTTATCTATGAAATATACTAATTTTACTATTAAAAAATTTAAAGGAATTGACACGGTTAATATAGATTTTTCTAATAATCGTGTAATTACACTTGTTGGATTAAATGAAAGTGGAAAAACAACCATAATGGAGGCAATTTATCTCTTTTATAAAATGCTAAAAGGCAATGAGCCTACTGAAGCTGAATTAAAAACTTTTAGACCTAAAGGGGCTGGTTTTACTGGTAATATTGAAATTTCTGGACTTCTTTCTTTTGAAGAAGAAGATAAAATAAAAATTCAAAATTATTGGAAGAAAGATTTAAGTAAAAAAACACAATTAATAATTCCTGAAACATTTTCATACACATATAAATTTAATTTTTCTCTTGATAAATATATTGAGGATAAAACCATTAGAACTTGTGATTTTAGAGTCAAAACTTCTAAGGCTAAATTAAATCTTGTCTCGTCAAATAAAGGTGATTGGCAAAATATAATTAATTTTATTAAAAAAGAAATTGTTCCCGAAACGTTATTTTATGATGATTTTATTTTTGAAATTCCGCAAAAAATTCAATTTATTAAAAAAAATAATTTAGGTGTCGTGACAGCCTTTGATTCTGACATTAAAATTGACTTAAATAACACATGGCAACTTGTTATGGATGATATCTTGAAATCTACAAATTTAAGCTTTACCTCGTTTCAGGAGAGAATTGTTGATAATTGGGATGACGATCAAAGTTTGGCCAAGCAGCATCTTTCTGAAATGGAAGGAAAACTTAATGAAGTTATCACTAAAAGATGGAAAGATCTTTTCATTGAATCAGGTAAGAAATTAAATTTTGAAAAAATACAGTTAAATTGTGTTCCAGATGGTAATTTTTTGAATGTTTCATTTGATGTAATTACTACTACGCATAAAAGTTTTAAAATTGATGAAAGAAGCAAGGGTTGTAAATGGTTTTTTTCTTTTCTACTTTTTACTGAATTTAGAAAGAATAGAACAAAGAATATATTATTTTTATTAGATGAACCAGCGTCAAATTTACACTCTTCAGCTCAGATTAAAATTATTGATGCCTTGGGAGAATTAAGTAAAGATGCACTTGTATTGTATGCAACTCATAGTCATCATTTAATTAAAGTAGAATGGCTTTCGGGTGCATATATTATAATTAATGAAATATTAGAAAATAATCTAAGTGGGGATATGACGTTCTTTGATAGGGCAAACATAACAGCAAAAAAATACTATACATATGTTGGGGAAGGTCTTGGAAATGATAAGGTGTCATATTTTCAGCCGATTTTGGATGCATTAGATTATAAACCTAGCCATGTTGAACCAATCCCTAATATTTGTATCCTAGAAGGGAAAAATGATTGGTATACTTTTAAATACTTTCAGGAAATAATCTTAAAAGATGCATATCAATATAATTTTTATCCTGGAGCAGGAGCTACTAAATTATATGATATTATTAGACTTTATTTATCGTGGGGAAAAGATTTTTTAGTTATTATAGATGGAGACAAAGAAGGAGAAGATGCAAAAGTTTCTTACATAAAAGAATTTGGGGATCTAATTGAAAAGAGGATATTTACTTTGAAAGATATTTTAAATGTTTCTGATCCAACAGAAAAATTAATTGAAGAAAAAGATAAGCAGGACATATGTTTTAATGCCTTTGGTAGTAAATCTACAAAAAAGAAGAATTTAAATCTAGCTATTAATCAACTTTTAGCAACAAAAAAAGAAATTCTTGTTTTAAATAAGACATCAGAACGTTTTAAAAAGAT
>CAIJZZ010000054.1 GCA_903825255.1 uncultured bacterium | reverse complement strand
AAATGAAATAAAAGAAAAATTAATAACTTGTACAGGTTCTCAACAGTTAGCTCTTTTTTTATATAATAAGAAGCTAAAAAAAATTAAAAATACAGTAAAAAAAAATGCTGAAACTCTATTAATAGTGAGTGAAAAAATTTTAATTCTTTTAAAACCTATTACAACAACGAGAGGAAAATATAAAATTAGAAAACCAACGAAAAGTATTATTTTAAAAGAAAAGGCAAAAATAAAAGAATTAACTTATACTGAAAAAAGATATTTGTATCTAAAAGGAAAGTTTTTGAAGAAAAATTCTTTTAAAATAAGTAGCAAAATAGATCCTTTTATAATAAAAATTAAAAAGGATTTAGAAAATGAAATTAACAGAAATTCTGATTTAATTAAAGGACTGAATCTAAACTTAAATTATGATTTCAAAGAATTCGGCTTTAAACCTGGAGACTTTGTAAAATCAGGATTTGATTCCTTCCCTTCGTATATGATTGTACTAGGGGTGAATAAAAATGGTTGTTTAGTATTTTTTACAGAAATGTATGAAAGAATAAATAACTTTGGTCTTTTTAAGAAAAATGATTTCATCGAAAATAATTTCAGGCTTATTGCCTAAAATTAAAAAATTAATAATAATCCCTGGCTTACTATGTAAGTCAGGGAATTTTTATTTTTAAATTGAATTTATGAATGGTCTAACTTTACTGGTATCCATAATTGAGATTTCATTTTGATGGCAATAATTCTTATGGCAAAAACTGTGATCAATAAACTATACAGTATAAATGGATTGTTTATATTCTCCTGGAATATATAAAAACCAACACCAAATAATAAAGCTGGGGTGGCATAAAAATCTTGATAAAAAATATGTGGTGTTTCTCGCATCACAATGTCTCGAATAACTCCACCACCTACAGCGGTTAAAACTGCAAACATTAATATTCCTAAAAACCCTAAATTCGCATTGGCCGCCTGAGTGGCACCAATATAGGCGAAAGTTATCAAGCCAATGGCATCAACTGAAAGCATATAAAAATTAAACTTTTCATTTTTGAATTGTTTGTAAAATACTAAGGCAAAAATTATACCTAAGATTACAACTAGAAAATAATTGTAATCACTAAAATATCCCGGTAATCTATTTAACAATAATTCTCTGATGGTTCCTCCACCCAAAGCACTGATACTCGCGCAAACAAGGATGCCGAAAATATCAAAACCGCGCCGAGCTGAAAAATAGGTGCCATATACAGCGAAAGCAAAACATCCGAGTAAATCTAAAAAATATAATTGATGCATCTTGATTTTATTAAATAATATTTATTAAAAAGTTTATTGCAGTTTAGCCCCTCCTTGGTTTATTGCAGTTTCAAGTTCTCTGGGCACATCAGTTCCAATTCGGTATATTTTTCCATTTTTCATGATTACTTCAACGGCATCAAAACCAGAAACATTAAATACCCACATAGTAGGCCAGAGCCACAATCTTATCCCCCATCCATAATACCAATGATTTTTTACTGTTTTAACAGAAATTATTTCTTGTAAAGATAATTTCTTTTTAAAAATTCCATAACCGAATTTTACAAGCACATACTTTTCATCAATCATTGTTGTGAGTGTAGTAAATGAGGCAAGGACAAATATAATTAATACCATTATGGCAGTAATGGCAAAATTTGGACCAGAATCTACTGAAGTAGGTTCGGCTAAAGCCATAGTATAAATCCATACAAAAAATGCTAGCACGGCCAGCGTAACAACTATTATTAAATATCCGATTTGTGTGTGTTTATATGAAGTCATATGTTTTATTTAAAAATTTTATAAATTTATTATATTAAATTGAACAATATTTAACCATTTCATCATGCACAATTTTATTTGAAACTAAGGCTCCCTTAAATGGTTTAGTATAATCAAGTTTTTCTCCCCCTTTATTAGTAACTTTTCCACCTGCCTCCTCGACGATAACCTGAACTGCAGCAATATCATGAGCATTAACGCCATCTTCGATATAAGCCTCTGCTTTTCCTTTAGCAACAAGACAAGCTTTATATACTGCTCCACTAAAAACAGCAAAACGTACTCCTTTTTCAGATAGACTAACTAAATGGTTAGGTTTTTTCATTATTTTATTTATGTTACTTGTCACCGCTATAAGTCCATCTTCTAATCCTTTTTTAGAGACTTTTAATGGAAGACCATTACAAAAACTTCCTTGTCCTACGACTGCCTCATATAAACGATCAAGGAATGGATCATATGCGACTCCAAGTGCTGGAGTACCATCTACAACGAGAGCTAAAGAAAACATTGCTGTCGGTGTTCCCCAAATAAAAGCCATTGTTCCGTCTATCGGATCACAAAACCATTTTCTTCCAGTACCATATTCGGTATTACTTTCTTCCTCACCAATAACTCCATCTTCTGGAAATGCATTTTTTAATCTTTCAATAACTAAAGAATTTATAAGTTTGTCTGCGATAGTGACCTGAGAGTTATCTTCTTTTATTTTTACTTCCTGATCAGCATCAAAATATTTCAACATAATTGGACCAGCTTCTTTTGCAATATTTTTTGCAATTTCTAATTCTTTTTTATATTCATTCATAATTTTATTATATCAAAAAGACTAGCTTTGAGCACTTATAGTATATATCCCAATTCTTTTAGCAATTTAACTGACGGTGGAACAACATCATATCGGTTAAGAAGAATCGTTTTTACTATTTATTCATATGAATATTTTAACGAGAATGATTCTCATTATTTATTTTCATAATAATTTTATCCACAACATTACCGAGCTCTCCTTCTGTATTTACTGGAATTGCACCATAAGTAAGAAGTTGAGGGTCAAAATTTTTTTGCCATTCAATTGCATCTTCTTGTTCAGCTTTAGTTTTTCCATATGGGGAAATTCTTGTTTTTAAACGGTGCGTAAAAGTTTCTGGATTGCATTGTAAAAGTATTACTTTATCAAATAATGGGAGGTATTCTAGGGCACTACCACTAGCAACACCTGTTATAACAACATTTTTATGTTGGTCTAAAACTTCTTTTAGTTTATTTAGGTCACAGAAATAATTTTTATTTTTAAACCATTCCAATGACTCAACTGGAGAATACTGTACCTTTTCATTTGTCTTTAAATCTTTCCAATAGCACATTCCGCGAATATCACTGAAATCAATGGATAAAATACCTCTATCATTTAGGGCTTTTGATATTGTTGATTTTCCCGTTCCACAGATACCTGTAATTAATATTTTCATAAATTTATAATAATAGAATTAAGTTAAAATATCGGCTGGGACGCTCGAGCTGGGACCAAATAGTTCCTTGCCCCATAATGTTATTTTTAACTCTTTTATTATACCAAAACGACGCATCTCGAGCACTGAATGATTACTTTATTAAGTACATGTCTTTCCAAAATGATTCAGGGATATCTTTTTCACTAATATCTATATTATAATTTTTTATATTAAGAAATTTTTTTACTTTAACTTTTTCAATATAAAAATTTAACTCATTAATAACTTTGGGATAATAGTTATTTAGCTCATTAGACAAACTAATGACAAGATTTGATGAGCTAATTATTCTTCTTTTAAATAAATCTCTAATTTCGTTAGAATCAACATGAGACATGTCAGACATTCTCAATAATTCATCTAGAAGTAAATTTATTTGTCTTTCTTTGCCGAGAATAGCATCAAGGTTTCTTAATATAATTGAATCTAGTAATTCACCACTTGCTATAATATGCTCCGTAACCAATAAATCGTATCGAAAATAAACGATTTTATTACCCAAGATTAATTCTTTTTCATTGCTTTTAATAAATTTTGAAATTACATTTGCATTTTTATTAAGTTCAAATTTTAAAGACAATAATCTATTTATATAATTTTCGAGATTATTTTTAGAATTTACATATTTATCTAAAACAAAAAACAAAATTGCACTCAAAAAAGTCATAATAGTGACCACATCAATTATACTAAAAGGATAATTTGGATGAATTTGTTGTAAACAATATTTTATAAGATGGTAATTCATATAATTAAGCTTCTCGTGCTAGCACGAGCTGGCTGGGAGGCTTGGAATCGAACCAAGATTAACGGCTTCAAAGGCCGCTGTCCTACCGTTAGACGATCTCCCAATTTGTTTTTTAGCCGAGGGAAGCGATCTCCCAATAACTAAACACCTATATAAAATACACCAAAAACAGCAAAAAAACAATGTTTTTAAGATATTTTGGTATAATAGATTTATATGAAATTAATTTCTTTAAATACTTGGTGTGGAATAATATATGAGCCTCTGAAAAAATTCATTGAAGATCAAGCGAAAGATACTGACATCTTTTGTTTTCAAGAAATTCGTAATGGAAAATATTTAGGTGCACTTGAAGGAGAAACTGAAGATTTATTTACTAAAATAAAAGATATTTTACCTGACTTTAAGGGCTATTACACTGAAATGTTGCCTGGAATTGGAATTGCAACATTTGTTAAAAATTCAATTGAAATAGAAAAATTTAAATCAGATACAGTTTTATTCTCAGAAGAACTTAGTAATATAGAAAAATTTAATAATGAGAAACCTCATCCACGAGTAATACAAATAATATTACTTAAAAATAAATTAAATATTTTAAATTTTCATGGAGTACATGGCGATTTTAAAAAGGATACTAAGGAAAGAGAATTACAAACAAAAAGATTAAAGAAGATATTAAATGATTTAAGTGGACCTAAAATATTAGTTGGAGATTTCAATCTTATGCCAGACACTATGGCTATTTTTGAATTAGAAAAAGAAATGCGAAACTTGATGAAAGGAAGTCATTTTAAGACTACGAGAAGTAGCTATTATGAAAAAAGAGACATATTACCTTTTGCTGATTATGCTTTTGTTTCAAAGGATATAGTAATAAATAATTTTGAAGTCTTACCTAATGAAGTCTCAGATCATTTGGCTTTATTATTGGAATTTAATTGGATTGGGTAATTTTTCAAAATAGTAGTAAAATTAAAGTATGAAAAAATATCAAAAGAGATTTATGTGGTCAGGTGTTTTCTTTGTTATAGCGCTTTCTTTCAGTATTGTGCATTGGATTAAAGCTCCAACGAAAAATACCCCTTCAGGTGTATATAATCAAATATCATATATTTGTAATGAAAATAAAACGATTGACGCAAATTTTTATGAAGGCAAAACTATTCTACCAGTTAATAAAGATGAACCACCGATCCCTGGAGGCAGTGCAGACATCAAACTTTCTGATGGCCGAGAAATGAATCTAAAACAAACTATTTCAGCGGACGGTGTTCGCTACGCGAACCCCGATGAGTCATTTATTTTTTGGAGTAAAGGCAACGGCGCACTAGTTCTAGAAAACAATCAAGAGAAAAGTTATATCGGTTGTATTATAGTGAAAGCAGATACTGGTGGACTTTCAAAAGTTTATCAAAATAATGAAATGCAATTTTCATTGCGTTATGGAGATGGTTACATTGTAGATCAATCCTATAAATATCAAGCATTTGGTCCAGGTAAAGATATTAATGGAGTAAAATTCACAATTCCCGCTACTATGGTTACTGGTACGAATCTTAGTACTGATAGTTACATTAGCGTAGAGCAAATTCCAAAGACAGAAAAATGTACAGCGGATATGTTTTTACAAATTAATGCTGAAAATAAAAACCAAGGAGTGAAAGAAATTACTGAAAATGATATGATATATTCTTTAGCCACCAATATTGATGCAGCTGCTGGCAATCGCTATGAAGAGACAGTGTATGCCCTTCCAGGGACCAATCCTTGCACCGCTATCAGATATTTTATTCATTATGGAGTATTTGAAAATTATCCCGCTGGCACAATCAAAGAATTCGATAAGCAAGCAATACTTAATCAATTCGATAAAATTAGAAGTACATTAGTGATAAATCAATAAAAATTGTATGCCATCAGAATTTCTTGAAAATAGATTAAGTAAAAAGGGAGTGGAATTTTATCCAGATACTATGTCTGCTGTCTTGCCTCTTAGTAAGGAAAAATTTGGTTTTGAAAAAGTAAGACAAGTAGCTTCTGAAAAAAAATTAAATGAAAAAATGGAAATCCATTCTACTATTATAGGTTTTGATCAAGGTAAGGAAATTATAAAGAATTTAGAAAAATTAACACCCGAACAGAAAGAGAAAAAAATCTTAGAAATAAAAGATATTTTGCAAACAGCAATCATAAAGGTTGAACCTATTGAAGAATATTATTTGATAGAAAATAATGAGGATATAGAGATAGAAAATAAAATCATTCAAGAACATCGAGAGTCAATAATCCAAATTACTATAGTTGAAAGTGGAGATTTATATCAAAAATTATCTAATATTTGTGATTTAGAAATTAAACCAACATTTTCCCACGTCACTCTTTTTACTAGTTCTAATATAGAATCTAGAAAATTACGCGGAATAGGTCTTTATAGTAAAAATGATTTTAATGAAATTAAAAAAGAAAAGTTATCTTTTTGATTATTTTTCAATTGCAAGAATTTTAATCAAAGCGAGTTCTAGTGGTAATTCGGAAATAAAGGCTCGTTCAATATTTTGGTAAGCCTCAAGTAAGGTGGCCAATGTGCCAGAGCGAAGCATATTATTTTTATCTTTCTCTACGAGTTCTTTTATAAATTTTAAATCTTCTTCGCTTAAATCCCCCGTCATTTCTTTTTCAATTTTTGGAGCATAACGCAAAATTATCGCCATTCGCAATTTCTGAATAATTAACTTTAAATATAATTTCATATCCAAATTATCAGTAGAAGCAGTACGAACTGTTTTTATACCTATATCAATATTTCTCTCTACAATTGAAATGAGAAAATTGTTCACTAAAATTGTTTTTGGAGCACCAGTAATTTTTTCAATTTCTTCTGTGGTAATTTTTTTAGTTTTAGAGAAATTCAAAACTTTTTGCAAAACTCCGAGACTATCTCTAAAAGAACCATCACCTAAGATTGCCAAAAGTTCGGCTCCACTCGGATCGACTTTAAAGCCCTCTTTTTCTGCTACATCTAAAATATTATTTTTTAAGATTATGTCAGTCGGTTTTTTAAAATTAAAAACCTGACAACGAGAAATAATTGTTTCAGGGACTTTATAAAGTTCGGTCGTAGCTAAAATAAAAATAACATGTTTTGGTGGTTCCTCTAGAGTTTTGAGTAATGCGCCCCAGGCATCTTTAGAGAGCATATGTACTTCATCAATGATGTAGATTTTATACTTTGAATCAAAAGGCAATACTCTGACGCCATCACGCAAGGTGCGTATATCATCGATACCTCTATTTGAAGCAGCATCTATCTCATAAGTGTCATTTACCGATACACCAATTTGATTAGCAAAAATTCTAGCCACAGTAGTTTTTCCAGTCCCTCTCGAGCCGACAAAAAGATAAGCATGCGAGACTTTTTCATTTAGAATTGAGCTTTCTAGCACTTTAATAATATGATCTTGTCCTAGGACCTCTTTAAAGCTTCCCGGTCTATATTTACGATATAAAGCTAAACTTTTGTCTGACATATATTAGAGTATAGCAGAGAGTTTTATAAATTAAAAACGTAAAGCAATAGTGCCATGCGAATATATAAACCATTTTGAGCTTGTCTGAAATAAGCTGCCCTTTTATCTTTATCTATGGAATAATCAATTTCATTTACTCGTGGTAAGGGATGTAAAATTATCGCTTCTTTTTTCATTAATTTTAAGTGTTCAAGTTTTAAAATATAAGAATCTTTCACTTTTTCATAGGTGGCATTATCGGCAAAACGTTCTTTTTGTACACGAATCATATAAATAACATCTGCCTGAGGCAGAGCACTTAGAAGATCTTCTCCTTCAGTAAAGACAATATTTTTTTCCTTAAATTCATTTCTTTGTATTTCATTAAGAATTAATTCTTTTGGGGAAACAAAATGAAAAGTATTTCCAGGATAAAAAGCGAGAAGTGGCACTAGAGAGTTAAGGGTTCGACTATGTAAGATGTCTCCAATGAAAACAATTTTTAAATTATCCAAATGCCCGTGTTCTTTTTTTATTGTATATAAATCAAGAAGTGCTTGTGAAGGATGTTGATTAGATCCATCACCCGCATTTATAATTGGAATATTGGTAACTAAGGAAGCTTTTTCTACTGATCCAGCTTCTGGATGTCTTAAAACAATTGCATCTGCATAACAAGAAAGCATTCGAGCTGTGTCTTCAATTGTCTCACCTTTAAAAGCAGAAGAATTTATCATTGCATTCTCAGCTGAAATTATTTGTGCTCCAAGTCGGAGTGCAGCTGTTTCGAAGGATAGTCGAGTGCGCGTCGATGGCTCAAAGAAAATATTGGCAATAATTTTACCAGATAAAAGAGAGGCAGTTTTTTTGTCTTTTAAACATTTTTCCATTTCACTTGCTCTAGATAAAATTTTTTCAACTTCTTCTTTATTAAATTGATTAGTCGAAAGTATATGATTCATATATTAATTCACATATTCATTATAAGATTTTATTTCTAAATCTTCCACATTGTATCGAGCTAAAGCTTTTATAAAAGCACGAGCTAATTGTAAATCAGTAAAAAGTGGAATTTGATTATCGACAGTCGCCCGACGAACTTTAAAGCCATCAGTTAAAAGTTGTTTAGCTTTATTTTTATCGTGAATTTTAGATTCTATCTCACTTAGATTTATAACAAAAGCAATTTTTTTGTCTTCAATTATATTTAAAACATTCGGAGATTTTTCAGAAGCTTTACTTACGATTTTACAATCAACGCCGTGTTTATTTAGGAAAATGCCAGTTCGGTCTGTAGTATATATTGTATAACCAAGTTGAGATATAGTACTGGCAGCTTCTAAAAATTTGGCTTTATAAATCGGACCACCAAGCGAGAGTAGAACGGCTTTTTTACTAAAATCAAATTTATTAGCACTGATAACAGATTTCAGTAGAGCTTCGTCATAATTTTTACCAAAACAAGCGACTTCTCCAGTGGAAGACATTTCTACTTGTAGAATTGGATCAGCCCCAAGTAAACGAGAGAAGGAAAATTGGGATGATTTGACGACAACACTTTTTGGATACACGAAGTTGTAAGGTAAAGCTTTCCCAAAGAAACTATCGACAACAATGTCTAGAAAATTGACATTCATTGCTTTTGAAAGTAATGGGAAGGTTCGGCTAGCGCGAAGATTTACTTCTATTACATAAGGAATGTTGTTTTTGACTAAAAATTGAATATTAAAAGGACCAGTAATTTGTAGTTCTTTGGCAATTTTTTTTGAAATTTCTCTTAATTGAAATTCGGTCGAAGCGTAAACTCTCTGAGTCGGATATACGATTGTCGCATCACCTGAATGCACACCAGCATTTTCCACGTGTTCAGAAATAGCATAAATCATCATGTGGCCATTCTGAGCAACAGCATCAAACTCAAGTTCTTTAGCTTCTTCAATAAATTTTGAAATAGTTACTGGAAATTCCGGAGAAAGTAAGGCAGCTTTATTGATAAAAGTTTCTAGTTCTGATTTTGAATAGCAAACACGCATAGCTGAGCCAGATAGCACATATGAAGGTCGAACGAGTACTGGAAAGCCTTCTTTTGAGATAAATTTTAAAGCTTCTTGCATACTCGAAAAACTTTGCCATTTTGGTTGAAGAATTTGTAATTTATCCAAAAGAGCTGAGAAAAGATTTCGATTTTCAGCACGATTGATATTTTCAGCTGTGGTGCCTAAAATATTAAACTTAGCCTCAGCTAATTTATTTGCTAGATTATTTGGACGTTGTCCACCGACTGAGACGACTAGTCCGAATACTTTTTCAAATTCATAAATATCTGAAACTGTTTCATAAGAAATGTCTTCAAAATAAAGTCGATCAGACATATCATAATCAGTTGAAACTGTTTCCGGATTGCAATTTATTATGATCGATTCTTTCCTATATCTTCGCAAAGCCATCGCTGTATTCACGCAAGACCAGTCGAATTCTACACTCGAGCCGATATGATATGGCCCACTACCTAAAACAATAACTGCATTCTTACCGAGTGGAGAAACATCATTATGGCTTCCATGATAAGTGAGATACAAATAATTTGTTTTAGCAGGAATTTCACCGGCTAAAGTATCGATTTGGAATATAGCAGGAAAAATTTTTAGTTGTTGACGTTTTTTTCTAATTTCAATTTCATTTTTTCCACAAAGTTTGCCGATTTTTTTATCAGAAAAGCCTAATTGTTTTAATTCTAATAAAATATCGTAGGTGAGTTTTTTATTTTTTTCGAATTTCTTTTCCCCTTCCACAATTGCTTTTATCCTAGAGAGAAACCAAGGATCGATTCCAGTCATTTTATAAATATGCTCTATTGATATACCTTTTTTAATTAAAAATGATACAGCAAAAATTCTTTTAGAAGTAGGTTCAGTCAATAATTTTCTTAATTTTTTATTATCCACAAAATCGCTATCAGTGATACTATCGATTTGGCCAGATTGCATTCGAATGGCTTTTTGAAGTGCTTCCTCAAAACTTCGTCCTATTGCCATCACTTCTCCTACAGATTTCATAGCTGATCCGATTTGTAATTCAACTCCTTTAAATTTATCGAGATCAAACCTAGGTATTTTGACTACAATATAATCCAGTGCTGGTTCAAAAAAACATTGAGTTACTTCAGTAATTTTATTTTTAATATCGAGTAGACTTTTACCGAGTGCCAGCTTAGCAGCTACATATGCGAGCGGATAACCTGTGGCTTTTGATGCCAAGGCACTCGAACGAGAAAGTCTAGCATTTACTTCTATTACGAAATAATCAAGCTCACCATTCTTCGGATGAGGATTGAGTGCATATTGAACATTGCATTCACCGACGATATTCAAACTTTGAACTATTTTTATGCTTGCTTCGCGTAATTTATGATATTCAGTATTGGAAAGTGTTTGACTGGGCGCTACAACAATAGAATCTCCGGTGTGAATACCAAGCGGATCAAGGTTTTCCATATTGCATACTGTAACTGTATTATTATATTGATCACGCACTACTTCGTATTCAATTTCTTTAAAGTGATGTAAATATTTTTCTATCAGAACTTGGGGAGAAATAGCTAAAGCTCCGAGAACTATAGTTTGGAGTTCATTTTCATTTGTGGCGACACCGGACTTTTGTCCGCCTAGGGCAAAAGCAGCACGCACCATTAATGGAAAACCGATTTTTTTAGCTATACTTTTTGCTTGAGCAAGTGTCGTTGCTGCGCCACTTTCAGGGACTGGAATATTTATTTTTTTTAGATGTTCTGCAAAAAATTGTCTGTCTTCGGTTAAATTAATAGATATTACAGGTGTGCCAAGTACCTCTATTTTATATTTTTTAAGAATTCCTTTTTTATTTAATTCTAATCCGCAGTTGAGAGCTGTCTGACCTCCGAAAGATAACATAATTCCGTCCGGTTTTTCTTTTTTAATAACACGCTCAACAAAATATGCATTAACAGGCAAAAAATAAACTTCATCGGCTAAATCTTTAGAAGTTTGAAAAGTTGCAATATTTGGATTTACTAAGATTACTTTAATCT
The DNA here is from genome assembly GCA_903825255.1 of uncultured bacterium. GTDB lineage: Bacteria > Patescibacteriota > Minisyncoccia > Phycocordibacterales > UBA9973 > UBA9973. The sequence goes on along the minus strand of CAIJZZ010000054.1, from coordinate 4,241 downwards.
TTTCTTCTTTTAAAGCCTTGATAGCTTGGCTACCACTATAATCAAATTCACCGGCTTCTCCGATTTTAAGTGCTCCAGAACCCAAGACTAGTATTTTTTTGTATTTTTTTAAATTCTGCATATTATTATTTTCCATTTTTTATTTTAATCTTGGCTTTTTTAAAAAAGTAGTCGAAGACCCAATCAGTATCCAGAGGTCCAGGCGAACTTTCTGGATGAAATTGTACAGACATAAATGGTAACTTATTATGAATTATGCCTTCATTTGTTCCATCGTTGGCATTATAGAACCATTCCTTGAATCCATGAGGTATTTTTTTAATAGCAAAGCCATGATTTTGTGTAGTTAAATAACATTTTTTTGTTCCAGTTAAAACACAAGGTTGATTTTGACTTCTGTGCCCAAAGACAAGTTTATAAGTAGCTCCACCGCAAGCAATAGCCAGTATTTGGTTTCCAAGACAAATTCCAAAAGTAGGAATTTTTTTAGCTAAAATTTTTTTAACATTTGAAATAGTAGTAGGTACTTTCATTGGATCTCCTGGCCCATTCGAGATTATCACTGCTTTAAATGGAAATGGAAGTTTCAATACATCTGTATCCCATGGAACGATTACAACTTTTAATTCTCTATTTACCAACTGTCGGATAATATTTAACTTTACTCCGCAATCTATCAAGACTACTGTATTTTTACCTTCACCAACTGACCAAGTTTTATCAGTAGAGACTTCCGCTACTAAATTTCTAATATTTGGATTTTCAAAATTTACTTTATTTTTTCCACAAACGATTTTTCCTAAAAGTACACCATTGGTTCTCAATTTTTGGGTTAAGTCTCTCGTACCTTTTATTTCTAGTGCAGGGATGTTGAATCTTTTGAGCCATTTAGCTAATGTTTCCTTCGAAGCATGGTGTGAGGGTGTGTCAATGTAATTACAAACGACGAGTCCAGCGATCTGAATTTTATCTGATTCCCAGTGTTCTTGGCTAGGAATTCCATAATTACCAATCATCGGTGAAGTTAAGACTAAAATTTGTCCACGAAAGGAAGGATCTGTTAAGGCTTCCGGATATCCTACCATGCCTGTCGCAAATACGACTTCTCCTGAAGCTGAGATTGGAGCCCCAAAACTACGACCCAAAATAACTTCCCCACTTTTTAAGACTAATCTAGTTTTCATATATTTTTCCTTTAATTATAGTAATAATAGGACTTCCTGGAAAAGTAATATTTTCAAATGGCGACCAACTACATTTTGTTTTTAAATTTTCTTTTGTAATTTTTATAGGTTTATTTATATCTAAAATAGTCAATGATCCGACAAATCCACTTTTTATTTCACCATATTTTTCATCTGAAAAATTATTTATAAAATTCGCTGGATTAAATGCAGAAATTCTTAAAATATCTTCTAGAGTAAAAGAATGTTCTTTTATTAACCAAGTTGTAAAAGCCCCATAAGTATCTAAATGTGGCATGCCTGAAATGCCTTTTCCTTTTTCTTCTATTGTATGTGGAGCATGATCAGTCGCTAAATAATCAATTTCACCCTTTTTAAGTGCTTCAATCAGAGAGAGTCTGTTTTCTTTAGTTTGTCTGATTGGAGGATTTACTTGTAATTTTTTTTTGAGCTCAGCATTAAACATACTTTCATCAAAATATAAATGGTGTGGTGTAATTTCAATTTTTACATTTAATCCCTGTTTTTTAGCTTCATTTATTTTATTGATTCCTTCTATGGTTGAGACGTGACAGATTTTACCATTTAGGTTGAATTTTTTAATTAAAAGTAAAGCTATCTCAATAGCTTTTAACTCTGCTTCGACTGGTCGACGGTTTTCATGATTTTCTTTATTTTTATATTCATCCAATATTTCCGGATCTTCACAATGAAAACTTATAAAACAACCTTGATATTTTTTTAAAGCAGATTCAAGTTCTACTTGTGAATTAAAATACATATCACCTACAGATTTACCCATAAAAACTTTATAAGGAACATTTTTAGAGAGCATTTTGGTATCTTTACCAATACCAGCATATAAAAGTATAGGTACTAAAGATTTCTTTGTGAGTAAATATTTTTCATTATATGATATGTCATTGACAGGTGGTATGGGATTATTGGGCATTTCAGCAAATAATACGACTCCTCCATTTATAGCTGCGAGGCTAGCCGTCTTGAAGTCTTCTTTATAATCTTGTGTATGACTCATGTCTTCACGCGCGTGTACATGTAAATCAATAAAACCTGGAAAAATATATTCATTTTTTAATACTAAGTCAGCTATACCTGTGGGCTTACCTACTTTAGTAATTAGTCCAGTTTCTTGGTCGATTTCAATTCGACCACGAAATTGTTCTTTATTTGAAATTATATTGCCTTCTATCGATAGCATATTATTTTTTTAAGACTGTTAAATAAAATAAAAGCCCCAATGATGGGGCTTTTACAAGAAATAAAAAATAAAGCAATTTCTTTTTCGACTCGATTTTCCATTTCTTGATGCTTATACATTAGAAAAGAGTATATCACACTTTTATATTTTTCAAAAAGTTTTCCACAACTTCTTTTACTTGCTTAGCATTAGTCGTCTCCATAAGCCTTACACGTAGCTCCTTGGCCCCATCAAAGCCATTTGCATATGCTTTAAAATGCTTTTTCATAATAGCGAAGTTTTTGTATTTACCTAATTTTTTTTCAAAAAATATAGTGTGCTCGATAAGTATCTTCAATTTTTTTGAAATATCTTTTGAAATATTATTATTTTTTTTAAATAAATCAGGCCTACCAAAAATTGCTCTTCCGAGCATTACCCCATCACAACTTGTTTCAGTAGCCTTGTTTTTTGCATCCTTAAGATCAATTACATCTCCATTGCCAATAATTAATGTGTTAGGGGTAATTCTATTACGCATTTCAATAATCTTCGGCATCAAATCCCAATGCGCTGGCACTTTAGACATTTCTTTGCGGGTACGTAAGTGGATAGTGAGTGCTGCAATATTTTGTTCCAATAAAAATGGAATCCAGGTTTCCATTTCATTTTTATTATAACCAATACGAGTTTTCACAGAAATCGGTAGTTTAGGAGCGCCAGCTTTAGCGGCTGCAATAATTTCTGCTGCTTTGTTTGGATTTTTCATCATTGAAGCACCGGAATTTTGTTTTTCAATTGATCTATCTGGGCAACCCATATTGAGATCTACCCCATCAAAGCCAAGTTTTTGGCAAAGTGCGGCGGCCTTTTTAATATTTTCTGGATTAGAACCAAAAATTTGAGCTACTATTGGATGTTCTTTTTTGCTAAATTTTAAATCAACTAGTAATTTTTTCTGCCCAGCTGAAGCGAGCCCATCTGCTGAGACAAACTCAGTCCAAAAAACGTCAGGTTTACCATATTTTGCGATTATTTCTCTAAAAGCACAATCGGTCACATCCGCCATCGGTGCCAAACAAAAGAAAGTTTTTTTAAGTTTTTTCCAAAAATTTTTCACTTATACTTTATAACACATTTATTTGAATTTGTAGTAAACTTTATTACCAAATCTTAGGTCAATATATTGTAATGAAGAATATTTATTCTTCAGATTTGATTTAAGAGGTTCAGTATTAATTGCCGCTTCGAGGTTTTCAGCAATTTTTTCATAATCAGAATCAATTTTAAAAATTATTTTTGGTTTATCTGGTAAAATATTTGGTGAAGAAAGATAAATATCTGCATCTTCATTATTTTCTAAATAAAAAATAATTGGTTTTATGTCCATTTTCTCAATATTTTCTTTTAATGAGGTTATCTTTTCAAAATAATTTGGCAGAAAACCTACACCCGTCGGATTGCTTTTACCTGACTCAATTGTTCCATAAAATTTGAAATAAATTTCACCAGAAAAATATGGGGCTTGGTCAAAAATATATCCTTTAGAATCTAAAAAATAACAATCTTGGATACTACTATCCGCAGAAGGTAAATCATTACCACACCAGAGATATTTCCCTTCTCTTTCGGTAATTAATATGTTTAATGTTTTAAAATTAACTATATTTATGGATATATTATTAATTCTTTTAAACTTTAATTCTAAGTCGTTTTTTATTTTATTTTTAGGATAAATTAAAAAGTTTGTTTTAGAAAAAAGACCTAAATAATAACCATTTAAATCTCTCTCAACTAAATTTTTTATATCAACTGTGTCGATTATCTTATTACCAGAAATTTCAATATTATCAATATTT